>DAOUMU010000468.1:0-14593 GCA_034409055.1 Anaerolineae bacterium | reverse complement strand
CCCGCAATTGAGCGACCTGGAACTGTGCCAATTGCTGTTTGAAAGGCTGAAGCAAAATGGTTGAACCCCAGTTTCAACTCTACTTCCATGTTCTCCAAACCCTGGAACGATTACAAGTACCCTACGTAATTATTGGAGCTTTTGCCGGGTCTTGGACGTTTCAAAAAAAGCGATTTGCGGCGAATGATTGAAATTCTTGAGGAAAACCAAGAATATATCTTGGAGCGATGGGATGAATACTTTAACATGTAAGTATTTAATAGAGAAGTTGGAAAACGGGGCCAAGGCCGTTAATGTAATGTTCACCGACGACGATTTGATTGTTGACTTAGAAGACGGGCGTACAATCTCTGTTCCTTTGATGTACTATCCCAGATTGTATCACGGCAGCACCACAGAACGTGAGAATTGGGTTATAGAAGGTGAAGGAATACATTGGCCAGACCTGGATGAAGACATCAGAACAGCCGATTTGTTAATTGGACTCCCTTCAGCAGAAAGTCAAGAGTCGTTCAAACGGTGGCTTGAGGGACGGAAAGTAAAGGTCTAAAGATGTATTCTTCTGCAAAGGCCGCCCAACAAGGCAAATCAAGCTGACGCCTAGAACTGCGTTTTATTGGAGTTGCTTTCGCCTGTGGAGTCGTCTTTGATTATGCGATCCAGAGATGATTCTGGGGCTGCCAGGTTTTTTGTTGCTTGTTGACAAACATTCTCGCGGACAACGCAAATGTTGCCGGGTAACACTGTAAAGTGCCAGTGACGTAAACCCACAGGGCCAGTGAGTGAGCCGTAGATAAGTCATTACGCTTCACGTTTTACGTTTTACGAGTTGGCTGGCAACATCGAGCGGAAGTTACTTTTTACCCCGCTGATAAGCCAAATTCTGGTTTGATGTACTAAGGGATTGTCAGCCGGGGGATGGGTGTGATACAATAGAGACAGTCAAAAAAATCTCTCGTACAAGCGAGAGACATTTGTGATTTCCCCAACCCAGGTGGAAATGCCCCACCCAATTTTTGTTGCGACAACTTACTAACAGACATACCCACGATTTGTTGGAGAAATAGTTATGCCCGTGATAAAACCAACCATTCTGGCCGACTTTGTCCGCCGTATCCTCCGGGCAGCAGGCGCAACCGAAGCCGGCGCCAGCCTGGTAGCCAACTCCCTGGTCAACAGTAACCTGGCCGGCCATGACTCTCACGGCGTGGTCCGGGTGCGCCAGTACCTGGACACGATTAACGCGGGAGAGCTAGACCCAACGGCAGCGCCGGTGATCGCCGGTGAAACGGCCACCGTGACGATGATCGATGCCCAACGGGGTTTTGGTCAGATAGCGGCTCACTTTGCCATGCAGGTGACCATTGACAAGGCTCAGAAACAGGGCTTGGCTGCGACGGGTCTGCTCAACTGCAACCACGTGGGCCGGCTGGGTGAGTGGGTAGAAATGGCCGCCGGCCAGGGCTTCATTGGCCTGGCCTTTTGTAATGGCGGGCGACCAGGCGGACTGGTGGCCCCTTACGGCGGGGCAGGCCGCCTGTTGGGCACCAACCCCCTGGCAGCCGCCATGCCCGTGGCCGGCCGACGGCCGGTCGTCATTGACTTCTCGACGAGTATCGTGGCCGAAGGCAAGGTGCGGATAGCTCGTAATCAAGGCCAATCCGTACCGGAAGGGTGGATATTAAGGGCTGACGGTCACCCCAGCACCAACCCCGAGGATCTCTATGCCGGGGGTATGCTATTGCCCATTGCCGGGCATAAAGGCTACGGTCTGTCCTTGTTGGTAGAATTCTTGGGTGGAATTCTGACCGGCCAGGGTTGTCCCGGCGTACCCGGTTACACTGTTTTGAGAAACGGGGTTCTGTTTCTCGTCCTCTCCATTGAAGCCTTTCGGCCGGCCGAAGATTTCCTGGCCGAGAGCGCTGCTCTGTGTGACCAGGTCAAGGGGGTATCACCTGCCCCAGGCTTCAACGAAGTCCTACTGCCGGGAGAACCGGAACAACGCACGGCCAAGCGTCGCCAGGCCGAGGGAATACAAATCGATGAAACCACCTGGACCCAGTTGACAACGGCTGCGACGACATTGGGGGTAGCCGTTCCCAATTAAAAAGCACTCTTATGGACATTGATCCAGAACGACTGGCTCAGGGCCGGCATTTGATGAAAAAAGCAAATCAAGTCATTCTTATTATGACAGACACCCAACGAAAAGATATGGTCGGGTGCTATGGTAACCCTGATATGAAAACGCCATATCTTGACAGGTTGGCCAGCGAAGGTGTCCGCTTCAATAGAGCATATACCTGTCAGCCGGTGTGTGGCCCGGCTCGAGCCGCCATATTCACCGGAACCTACCCTCATTCCAATGGCAGTTGGGGTAACTGTATGCCCCTGGGCGACAACGTAAAGACCATCGGACAGCGCCTGAGCGACAATGGTATTCATACAGCTTACATTGGCAAGTGGCATCTGGATGGAAGTGATTATTTTGGCCTGGGTAGATGTGCTGACGGTTGGGATGAAACGTACTGGTATGATATGCGTAACTACCTGGCAGAACTTCCAGTTGAAGACCGGGTTCGCTCAAGACAGGTCGCCCTGAACCGGGACGAAAATCTGTCGGAGGAATTCACTTACGGACACCGGTGCTCAAATCGCGCCATTGATTTTCTTTCCAGACACGGCGACGAGGAGTTTTTCCTGGTGGTATCTTATGATGAGCCCCATCACCCCTTTATCTGTCCCAAACCTTATTCTGAAATGTACCAGGATTATAAATTTCCAAAGTGCAAAAATATTTGGGACAGGCTCGAGGGCAAGCCCGAGCACCATCGGGCCTGGGCCGGCGACTCTCTGAAGCAAGACAAGGACGCCCTGGAAATTATCGCCCCGGACTTCTTCGGGTGTAATTCCTTTGTGGACTACGAGATTGGACGCGTTCTCGAGGCCATCGACAAGTTTGCTCCTGATGCCCTGGTGATTTACACTTCAGATCATGGGGATATGCTCGGCTCCCATACCATTACCAATAAAGGGGCGGCAATGTATGAGGAGATCACCAACATCCCCTTTATTGTGCGTTGGCCTGGACAATTACTGACCGGAGCGGTATCGGACCAACTGGTCTCCCAGATCGATATCGCTCCCACGATTATGGAGGCATTGGGCCTACCGATTCCCAAACTACTCGAAGGCCGCAGCCTCCTGCGGACATTCTCGGATCCAGAACTACCGACCAACGATATTATTTTTATGGAATTTGGCCGGTACGAGATAGATCACGACGGCTTTGGCGGGTTTCAGCCGATACGCTGTTGCTTCGACGGGCGCTATAAGTTGGTCATCAATCTGCTCAGTTCGGATGAACTTTACGACATCCAGGAAGATCCGGAAGAGATGGTCAACCTGATTGACTCCAAAGACCATCATAGCATCCGCAACAAACTGCACGACAGGCTTCTCGATTGGATGAATGACACCCGCGACCCATTCCGTGGATACTATTGGGAACGCCGTCCGTGGCGAACTGATGCCCGCGCTGCCACGTGGGATTATACAGGCATGACCAGGCAAAGAGAGAATGAGGAATACGAGCCTCGCCAACTGGATTACAAAATCGGCCTGGAAATGACAGAGGCTGTCAGGAAAAAATAAGGAGGAATGCTATGAATTACCGTTTTCTTGGTCGAACCGGTTTGAAGGTCAGCGAACTCTGCCTGGGAGCAATGACCTTTGGTCGGGAAACCGGTGAAGAAGATAGCCACCGCATATTGGATCGCTTCGTAGAGGCCGGTGGTAATTTTATTGATACCGCTGACGTCTATTCACGAGGTGTATCGGAGGAAATTGTTGGCCGTTGGCTCAAGGGAAAACCCCGGGATGATTTCATCATTGCCACCAAGGTCCGTTTCCCGATGGGCGAAGGACCGAACGAGGTGGGTCTGAGTCGAAAGCACATCCTGGCCGGGGTTGAAGCCAGCCTGCGCCGGTTGGACACCGATTATATCGACCTGTACCAGGTTCACTGCTGGGACGGGGCCACGCCACTGGAAGAAACCTTGAGTACACTGGACAGCCTGGTCCAAAGCAGCCCTCTTTTTCAATATAGTTTGAGACTGGTTTCAGTAAAACACAGAACTGCCCTATAAATTTTCAGCAAAACGTGCGTCTGGCCTACTCTAAATAATCCAGAATGCCACAATCGGTTCTTGATCCAAGTCTTACAATATTGACCCGGGAAGGCGCAAATTCTCAATCACGAAGAATTCCCTCCTCAAGGCATCGGGGGCAGTCTCAACATTCTCCGGGGAGATAACGATTTCCTGGTGCATTGTTTGCAAACTATCGCCAGGACCTGCAGTAATACGCCGGCGCAACTGTCTAGTCCGTCTCGTTCATATATCGTTCTAGCAGTGCCAGAATTTCGTCTTCAGCAACATCATCAACCAATTGACATAATTGTTGAGCGAAAGATTTGAATTTTTCATCCATTTGTCTAATCTGAACTGCTCGTTTCCGCAAGCGTACTAGGTCCCCCTTCATAGCTAAATCGAACAAAATGGCCATTTCTTCTGAGGGCGGAGGTACCAACGATTCTGTTTCGGGTTTGTATTTCTCTTGCACTGTTGAGCTACCTTCATCTGGCGATTCACTGTAATTCCATTCCAGGCCGAGGTGCGTTTCCAACAGGTCAAACAGCCGCTCTACGACAATGGGCTTAGTCAGAAAATCATCACAACCAGCCAGCTTGCTTTCTAATTGAACATTTTCAAATACGTTGGCCGATGTGGCAAAAATGACCACCCGCTCATTGCGCAACGCCTCTAATTGGCGTATTGTTTTAACCGCTTCGATGCCTGCCATGTCAGGCATTATCAAGTCCATAAGAATCACATCAGGTTGAATTGTGGGAGCAACCTCTATACTTTCTTGACCGCTCTTTGCTTCTGTGACCTCAAAGCCCAACCGTTCTAACAACTCAACCAACATAGAGCGATTATGTGCTTCGTCATCCACGACCAGTATTTTGCGTCGCTGTCCCTTATATCCTACAATATCGTGGTCTGGTATTAGCCGGGAACCGCTCATTGATCGGATTACAGGAAATTCTAAATCCAACCTAAAAATACTCCCCTGCCCTGCTTCACTTTCAACCTCCAAAGTGCCGCCCATTGCCTCTACCAGATTTTTGGTGATGGCCAACCCCAGGCCTGTCCCTTCCGCTCGGCGTCGAAAGTCGCTAACCTGTTCAAACGGCAAAAATATTCTTTTCAACTGTTCTGCGGTCATGCCAATGCCTGTGTCTTTAATTTCAAAATGGAGATGGGCATAGCGCCCGAAAGATTGTTGAACCACCGTTTGGGCCTCTTTGCCAGGCGCATCACTTTGATTTTTTTCCCAGACCCGCAACGTTACGCTGCCCTCATCGGTAAATTTAAAGGCATTGCTCAACAGGTTGATTAACACTTGCCGTAAACGCTTTTCATCGGCCTGCACTGTATCCGGCAAGGCAGTTAACTGCTGATATGCAAATGTAACCTTTGGATTTTCTTGCGCGCGTAACTGAAACATACCGACTGTGCCTTCCAGAAAATCCGGCAAACAAAAATCAGCCGGGTAGAGTTCCAGTTTGAGAGCCTCGATTTTTGAAATATCAAGGATATCATTGATAAGCGTCAGCAAATGCTCGCCGCTTTCCTGAATAACACGGACCGCATTGGCGCGTGAGTCGTTTAAGCTTCTGTCTCTTTTGAGAATTTGGGCATATCCCAAAATACCGTTGAGAGGCGTACGCAACTCGTGGCTCATATTGGTTAGAAATTCGCTTTTGGCCCGGCTGGCTTTTTCGGCCGCTTCTTTGGCTGTGGCTAATTCGTTGGCTCGCTGCTGTAACTGCTCAAACAGCCGGCGGTTCTCTACGGCCACGGTAAGTTGACCGAGCAAGGCCATGTAGGGATGAATTTCCTCCCGGCTAAAGTCATAAGGCTGCTCGCCTTCAAGTAACAGCACCCCTATTTGTTGCCCCTGGCTCCACAACGGTAAAACAACCATCGACCGAATTTGAAGCTCTTGAACAACAGCCAGGGTAGCCGGGTCGGTACGGCTGTCCTGCTGGATGTCGTTAAAGAAAAGCGGCTCCTGTGATAGAAAAAGATTGATGATGCGGTTCACCAATCGCAAATAACGGGTACCGGACGAACTGGGCGGGGGACCTGTCCCACTATACCAATTTGCTTCAACGACCATAGCTTCAACCTCGCCGGCCTCGTCGTATTCAAACAGGTTCAGCACGGCCCGGTTGATAACCGGAATATTGCCCCCTTCAACCACCACCGCAATCAGTTCAGATAGATTGCCCGCCGACATCATCCCCTGGCTCATATAGTACAGTTTTGCCAGTCGATCAATTGTCTCCCGCAGCCGGCCGGTCATAGTGTTGATGGTGGCGGCCAATTGCCCAATTTCGTCGCGAGCCTCAACCTGAGCCTGTGCCGTAAAATCGCCGGCGGTAATTTGTTCGGCGGTATTGGTCAGGCGCTGAATAGGTTCGACGATGTGTCCCCGAAAAACATAGGCCATCACAATGCCCAAAATCAGCGCCAGAAATCCGCCAATGAGTGTTTGCTGTTGGGCAACATTCAAGCTCTGCCGTCCGGCGTTCAAGTCGGTTTGCAACAAAGCCTGTTGCGTGCTGGTAAGTTTGTTCAACAGGCGGAGCATCTGTTTGGCCTGAGGTTCAACCTCGGTTTTGAACAGGTACAGATCTTCGTAGGTGCGTCTGCCTTCTACCGCCTCAAAGATTTGCAGTGGAACCATTAAGAGTTGGCCCCGGGTTTGGGCAATCTCTGTTAGCAAGGTTTGTTGTTCTCTGGACAGCCCTGCTTGCCTGGCCTGTAGATTTCGCCAGGCGACGGTATTGGCATCCAGACTTTCTGCGTATCCGAATTTAAAGGTGACATCGCCAGAGGTTACGTAAGCTCGCAAGTTGGTGGCCATTGCCTGAAAAGAGGTTTCGAGGTTTGTAATATCAGCCAGCAGTTCACGATCCTCGACGATGATTAACGCTTCCTGTTCGTGAAATTGAATGACATCGTTGATTTGCGTGAGCAATAGGGCGTGGACCGGCTGATAATCCAGGCTGTAGATGCGCAGAGCCGGTTGATTCTCCAGCGGATTTTGATGCAGTTGAAACAGCCGCTCCGGAATGGGAGACCACACCTGGTAGGTGGCTTTCAACTCCTCCAGGTGCCGGATGTCTTCGGCGCTGGCCCATTCTGCAGACAGCCTTTCCAGTTGAGCCAGATTGATTTCAAAAACAGCTTTAGCTTTGTTATAGGTGTCGATGTTGTTCAGGTCACTCAGGATCAGATAGCCGCGTATGCTGGCCTGCATTTCCAGCAGGCTGGCTCTGGCCTGAGCGGAGGCTAACGCCGCCGGCACTCGCACCTCTTCGGTGAGATTGATATTTTGGGTAGCCTGGCGACCAGCCACAAAAATCGAGCCAACTACCAGGAACATCAGCGTCACCAGAATCCCAATGCCGAGATCCAGTTTTCTCCCGATTTTGAGATTCTTGAAGCCTTTGATATTCGAGAGATAATCAAACCGTCTGAGTCTATCAAGCCAGGGTGAAGTGGATGTGTAAGCTGAGGCAGGATACAAATTGCTCATACTCAATTCTCCATGGGTTGCCCGGCAGCCAACTAGCGGTTACTGACCGTATCCCAATTTAACTAATTCTTTATCAACGGCTATTGCGGCCCGGTCCAGGGCCTGCTCCGGAGTCAACTCACCGGTGATGGCCTGGTGGATAAAGGGCATTATAACATCACGCACCCTGGTATGGAAGGGGAACGGCGGCGCCCCGGCAAAGAGATGTCCCTGTTCTTTCATCAGCGTGTAATAGCCATTCAGTTTTTCGTACTGAGCCTGGACCAACGGATTGTCAAACGTAGAGAGATGAACAATGCGCCCGCTGGCGATAGCCCACTCCGGTTGGATGGCTGGCTGGCCAAGGTACTGCAACCAAAGGAGCGCCGCCTCCTTATTCTTAGAATTGATGGGAATACCAAAGGCGGCTCCATCGTAATAACCCACGTACCCTTTACCGGTGGTTGCGTCTTCAATAACGCCGGGATACGTTGGCGGCAAGGCGACGCCAACCTTGTTCACAAACTGGGAACGAGAAGAATCGGTCGCCAGCTCGGCTATATATTCCCCATAGATCCAGGCCTGAGCCACCCGGCCCGAGGCAAAAGCATCAGCCACCTCGGTCCAGGTGCTGCTGGTGGCGTTGGGAGGCGCGTACTGAAGCAGATTGACCCAAAACGTAAGCGCTTCTTTGGCCCGCACGCTGTCCAGCCCGCCGCCATTGGCTACCGTGGCCTTGTAGTTATCCAGATTGATGCCCCAGTTGTAAATGCCAAAGGCGGGGGCAATCGTCTCAAAAAATTCATAAAATGAAGCTATGTCTCCTACCGCCGCCTGAACTGCCGTGCCCCATAACTTTAAATTGTGCTCGCGCCCATATTGGGTAAAAAAGGCCGCATTGTCACGATATTGGTTGAACGTTACCGCCGGAGCCAGCGGATAGTCATACTCTGCGGCAAATGCGGCCTGAATAGCGGGGTCTTCAAAGAGGTCTTTGCGGTAGATGTAAATTTTAATAAAAGCTTCTATCGGCACGCCAAAAAGATCGCCGGTGGCGGGGTCTTTGAATGCGTTGATAAATTCGGTAAAATCAATGGGGTTAAAATCAGGGGATTGGAGGTTGGGGGCTTCTCGCAAAGCTTGCGTCAGATTGACCAGCACGCCCTGGTCGAGATAACCGTAGATGACATCC
This sequence comes from Anaerolineae bacterium, assembly GCA_034409055.1. Classification (GTDB taxonomy): domain Bacteria; phylum Chloroflexota; class Anaerolineae; order 4572-78; family J111; genus DAOUMU01. The sequence continues at coordinate 5,751 of DAOUMU010000468.1, read as the reverse complement.
TGCTCAACGTAAACATAGTCATACGGTCCGCCGCCTGCTTCTATAGTTCGCTCAATGGGGGGCAAGTCGTCGCTCGTCTCCAATTCAACCTTGATACCGGTTTCCCGTTCAAAGGCCGGGGCCAGGACATCCCTGACATAATGTGAGGGCGGCGTATCTTCACTAATGCCACGTAAAACCACGCCCTGGTAAGGTTTAGCGGCTTCAGCAAAAAACGATGGCGTGGGGGCCGCAACCGGTGAATCGGTTGAATTTACCGCACCGGCCTCGGTGCAGGCCATTAACAGCAGGGCGACAATTAGTAAATAGCCTGAACGTGTCACGATTTGAGTAAACATCCTTGTTTCTCCATCTTCTCTCAATCAACTCGACCAAACGGGTGAATTGTCTTTCAAGCAAAAAGACCCGCCTGCGGCTGGGCCTATTTTGGTAAGTAATTTTATCGGTAACAGTTCACCTTGTCAAGGACTAGCATCCTGAGCGGTTGGACGCAGCGGAAACTGTATCGAAGGGTGCGGGTCAGTCCCGAGTTGTTGCCGGAGCCCCACCCTTCGATACGCCTCCATTTCATTACGGTTACTCAGAATGCTGTCTCTTAAATAGCTTCAGGCAAGGTGAACTTGTTACCCCATCAATTCACAAAAAACGCATCCCAGGGAATCTCCACGGGAGCGTCATGACACACAATCTCAATCATAGTTTGCAACAACGGCAGAGCTTGATCATCAAGCGCTCCTTTTGCAATTAGATTTTTAACGGTCGGGCCGATTGCCTGAGCTAACTCTGCCCCTTCAATGGTCACATCGGCCATGTGTCTGGTTTTGGCCTCGCTGCAAGTCATGCCCAGCCCCAAATAACGTCCCATACGGCAGTTGCGCCCGCCTTGAGCGGTCACATATAGGTCTCCTGCGCCGGGCAGCGTGAAGGCGCTGTGCGATTGGCCACCCATATAGTTAACCATATAGCTAATCTCGTTAAGCCCTTGGGCGTAAATAGCGGCGGACAGGTTGTGCATCACCGCTCCATTGCCGGCCTCGCCCTCTCTTTCCAGCAACCCAATAACCAGCCCCACCGCCAGCGCATACACATTTTTCATAGCCACAGCCACTTCTACGCCCACAAAATCGGTGCTGGTCCAAACGTGGTAGTAAGGCGTACGCAGCCAGCCGGCCAGTCGCTCCAGCAGAGTCGCATCCGTGCCGGTGATGACGACACAGGTATGACGCCGGGCCGCCAACTCGCCAGCAATCGATGGACCGCCCACCGCGTTGAGGCTCACTTTGGCCTGCATACCGGCCGGCAGGTGGCTCCGAAACAACTCCGGCAAGGTACTCAGCCGTTGGCCATCTCCGTGTAAGCCTTTGGTGAGGGCCAGCACCGGCACGTTCGCCGGTAACAGCGGGCCTAACATATTGGCAGACCAAACAACCCCGTTGGAGTTGACCCCCTGCACCACCAAATCGGCTCCCTCAAGGGCCTCACCCAGCCGATCCCAGGTGTATGGCTCAACCGTATCATCCAGGCGACTTTTTAGCCGGGGATGTATCCGGCTCTCGTGAACTTCCTCGATGATATCGCCATCGAGATGCGTACCAACCAGAGCCACGGCGTGACCATTATCGGTCAGGGGAATAGTAAAGGCGCTGCCCATCACGCCAGCGCCAAGAATTACTACTTTTGCCATTATCCAATTAACTCCTGTGGTTTAATTTTTGCCGCTCAATGTCAGGTAATAGCGACATAAGGATCACAACCCATTGCGCACCTCGGTTTTGAGCCGCTTTAGCCGCTTCATCACATCGTTAGCGCCACGCCCAAAGTAATCGTGCAGGATAAGATACTCGGCAAAGAGTTGATCATAAATCCGCTTGTGTTCCGGCACAGGCTGATAAACCTGATCGCTCAAGTGTACCATATATTTGCTGGCTTCAAAGATTGATTCATAGCCACCCGCTTCTTTTCCGGCGGCCACTGCAGCGAGCATTCCCGCGCCCAAAGCCCCACCCTGAGCGGTGGCGGAAACGTGGATCGATCGGCCGGTGACATCGGCAAAAATCTGCATCAGCAGTTTATTTCGCCCCGGTAAACCACCGGTTGCCACAATGTCTTTCACCTCGACGCCGTGGGCCTCGAAATTTTCGATGATGACTCGCGTACCGTAAGCGGTGGCCTCGAGCAAGGCTCGGTAAATCTCTTCCGGTTTTGTGGACAGGGTGGCCCCCAGCAGTAGGCCGGTTAGATCAACATCCACCAAAATGCTCCGATTGCCGTTCCACCAATCCAGAGCAATTAGCCCGCTTTCACCGGGCTTGAGTTGGGCGGCTTTTTGCTCAAGCAGTTGGTGAATATTCAAACCACGCGAAATCGCTTCCTGTTGATAGGCCTCGGGCACGCAGTTATTAGCAAACCAGGCAAAATGATCGCCCATGCAGCTTTGCCCGGCCTCGTAACCTAAATAGCCGGGGACAATCCCATCTTCCACATACCCACAGATACCGGGGATGACTTGTTCCGTTTCGCCCACAATCAAGTGGCAATTGGATGTGCCCATAATGATGACCATCCGCCCCATCTGGTGGGCGATGCCTCCGGCCGGGGCCGATATGTGGGCATCAATATGGGCCGTAGTGACAGCCGTGCCTGGCTTCAGGCCGGTGAGTGCGGCCGCCTGAGCGGTTAATTCACCCGCCTTGGCTCCCAAAGGGTGAACCTCCCGACCAAACTTGTCGGTAATCACGTGCTCCAGGCGGGGATCAAGGGCCTTGAAAAAATCATCTGGCGGATACCCCTCCCGTTTGGACCAGAAGGCTTTATAGCCGGCCATCCCGGCGCTGCGTCGCTCTTGCCCGGTCAGTTGCCACACCAGCCAGTCCCCGGCCTCAATAAAACGGTCAGCCGCGTCATAAAGCTCCGGGGCTTCATTTAAAGTTTGCCAAACCTTGGGGAGCGTCCATTCTGAGCTAACGATACCGCCGTAACGATCTAAAAAAGTGTACCCTTTTTCTTTGGCTAACGCGGTCATTTGATGCGCTTCGGGTTGGGCGGCGTGATGTTTCCAGAGTTTGGGCCAGGCGTGAGGGTTATTGCGCCATTCCGGCAGAAAGCAGAGTGGCGTGCCATCGGCGAGGGTCGGCATAATCGTCGCCGAAGTAAAAGAGACGCCTATACCGATGATGTCGCTGGCGTTAAGGCCGCTATTGGCAAGCGCCTGGGGGATAATCTGTTTCAAAACGGTCAGATAATCCTGGGGGTCTTGTAAAGCCCAATCTGGCTCTAATTTTGTGTCGGTCCCCGGCAGGCAATCATCAATGACGCCGCTGGGGTAAGGTTGTATGGCTTCGGCTACTTCTTGACCATCGGCAATATCAAAGATCACCACCCGCCCCGACTCGGTACCAAAATCTATGCCAATTGTAAATTTGCCGTTGCCCATCATCGTCCCCCCATTGGATTATTGATTGCTTAATATTCCCTACTATTCCAGGCTGATGATACCCTTGCGGATGGCGTATTTGGTCAGGTCCGACACGTTGTGAAGGTCGAGCTTTTCCATCAAGTTGAGGCGGTGATTGCCAATAGTTTTGATGCTTAGATGCAGTTGCTCGGCAATTTCTTTGTTTGAAAACCCCTCGACAATAAGCTGTAACACTTCCCGCTCACGGTCGGTCAGTTGGGTGTAATTATCCGGCTTCTTGGCTTCTTCCACGTGCCGAAGATACTCTTCAATAACCTTTTTTGAAATTGAGGGGCTTAGAAATGAGTCGCCCCGATAAACAGCTTTTATCGCTGAGACTAATTCCTTGGGGGCGGTCTTTTTTATCAAATAGCCAGAGGCGCCTGCTTGCAAAAACCGAAAGATGTATTCTTCATCGGTATGCATGGTCAGGATTAAAACCATTATTTGGGGAAACTGTTTTTTGATCTGGCGGGTGGCCTCCAGACCGTTTAGGATAGGCATGGTGTTATCCATCAAGACAACATCCGGCAACAATCGGCCCACTTTTTCCACCGCCTCACGACCATTCTCGGCTTCCCCAACTACTTCAATATCAATTACGCCATCAAGCAGCGCCCGAATTCCCTTGCGCACAATGGTGTGGTCCTCAGCCAGTAGTACTTTTATCGGACTCATTTTTGTGTTCCTGTGGTATTTTTATGGCCAAATAGGTTCCCTGACCGGGAACTGACTGAATATCAAAACTGCCGCCCAACAGCACAACCCGCTCGCGGATGCCCAGCAGGCCGGTTCCTGCGCCCAAAGCAGCCCTACTATGTCCAACGACTCTGGCGATATCAAATCCCTGGCCATCATCTTCAATAGTCGTAACAATGACCTTCCCCTGGCCACGCAGTTTCAGCTTTACCAGGTTGGCCTGCGCGTGCCGGGCGACATTGGTGAGCGCCTCTTGCACAATCCGAAACAGGGCAATCTCAATATCGGAGGGTAGCCTGTGTTCGAGTCCGGAGGCCTCAAACTGAACCTCAAGGTTTACGCGCTGGGCATAGCGCTTAACATACGAGCGCAGGGCCGGCTCCAGCCCCAGCTCATCCAGCATAATCGGGCGCAGGTCCAGAGATAATTTGCGGACTTGTTCTAACGTTTGGTCGGTCAGCAGGATGGTGTCTTGGAGCCGTTCACCAAACCTGACCCGGCACTCAAACGGCAATTCTTCTTCAATTGCCGCCAGGTTAATGCTGATGGCTGTTAGCGCCTGGCCCAACTCATCGTGCAGTTCACGCGCCAGTTGCTTTTGTTTCTCTTCCTGGACTGCCGTTAAGCGATTATTCAGGGCGCGCAATTGTTCGCGCTGCTCCCTCACCGCCTCCAGCAGCCGCGCTTTCTCCATTTGATTGCCCAACGCAAGCTGGTTGATTTTTTCTTCCAGGCTCTGCGTTGCCTCCCGATGCCGTAGATGGGTGGTGATGCGGGCCAGCACCTCTTCCTGGTTGAGCGGTTTGGTGACATAATCCACCGCGCCCACCTCAAACCCCTTCACTTTATCCTCGGTGCTGGCCAGGGCCGTCATAAAAATAACCGGGATGTCTCTGGTTCCCGCGTTGGCTTTTAAGCGGCGGCAGGTTTCAAAGCCATCCAGCCCCGGCATCAGCACATCCAGCAAAATCAGATCGGGCGGATCGTACTGCACGCGCTGCAGAGCGTTTTCGCCGCTGCGGGTCATCCGGGTGCCAAAGCCATAATGCTCCAAGTATTCAACTAGCATCTTCAGGTTAGCCGGCGTGTCGTCAACAATTAAAATGTTGTAGTTCTGAGGTTTAAATTCAGCGGCAAATTCTGTTTCTGTGGGCATATTTTGTGTTGTCTATTCTCAGAATACGACAATGTACTGGGAGTTGGCTTTTAGTAATTATCGTTGGTTTCGTTTCATTTTTCAAGTGACGTTGGATATTCTCTGTTCCAATTCTATCATAACTTTCATCATTCAATTCTTTCTAAATATTAGCTTGAAAAGCAAATAACTGCTTATCTTTCGACGTTGGCCACCGCTGCTGCCTGCTGCGCCAGCGCAATTCCGCCTAAAACCCCGGCCTGGCTGCCCAAACCCGGCGGCACAATATAGTCATCAATTCGCTCCAGGATGTGCGGCGACTGGACATAACCGTTTAGGGAGTTCCGAAATTTAAATCATCCCAAAACTTTCGGCGGCGTGAAGCGTAAAACGTGAAACGTGAGGGTTTATGGCGTAAACACATCACGTTTCACGCTTCACGTTTCACGGAGTTGGGACAATT
>DAOUMU010000467.1:0-47647 GCA_034409055.1 Anaerolineae bacterium | reverse complement strand
TTGGACTTTGGACAAAACAGATGAGACATTGAACCTTAACAAACAAGCGAAACAGTGCCATAATTGTCCAACTTAAAGGCAGAAGGCCAGAAAATGACAACCAAACTGGAACAGTTTCGTTTAGATTTGTATGAAAACCTACCGTATCGGCGAGATACGCTGTTCGATTTGCTTGATGCATTGAGCAGCAACACCACTGCCCGGTCAGTGGTCGAATTGTCCCTCAGCCCTTTTTTCCGGCGCACCTATAGCAGTATCACGGATGGCCTAGACAACTTTTTTCGGGAGGCAGAAACGGAGAATGATGTCAAACTTCGGCGGATGTGGGAGCAGGAGTTGGTGGGGGTTATAGGCCCCTATTTGCCTCCCCCAAAAAAACGGAAGTTCTGGCTCTTTGGGATAGATGTCACCTCTATGCCGAGACCCTTTGCCGAGAGACTAGAGGACCGCACCTACGTCTATGAACCCAACCCGTTGAAAGGGAACAAACCGGTCAACATCGGGCATGAAAATTCGGTGCTGGCCTATTTGCCGGAGAAGGAAGAGGGGGCATCACCGTGGCTAGTGCCCTTGATAGTGCGGCGTGTGACCAGCGAGGAGACCAAAAATGAGGTGGGGGCGGCGGCGGTGATCGAGCTTTTCTCAAACAAGAGCCTCCCCTTCAAGGGAAAACTGAAGGTACTCGTGGGGGACTGCGCTTACAGTGCGATAAACTTTTTGGGAGAAGTGTATGGGGGTAATGAAGAAGAAAAAGAGGGGCGGGGCAGCGAAGAACTGGTGAGCATCGTGCGAGCAGCCAACAATCGGACCTTCTATCACTCTGCCCCAGAGATGGCCGGAAAACAACCGGTGGGACACCCCACCTGGTACGGTCACCCCTTTCGTCTGTCCGCACCTGAGACCGGGGGTCAAGCGGACGCAGAAGAATGGACGACCTGGACCACCCATCGGGGGAAAAGCTATCGGGTGAAGCTACAGGGCTGGCACAACATCAAGATGAGGGGCAAGCGCGGCTACCCGATGCACGAGCATCCCTTCACCTTGGTGCGGGCGGTGGTGCTTGATGAAACGGGACAACCCCTCTACAAACGTCCGCTGTGGCTGATTGTGATGGGCAAGCGGCGGGTCGAAATCAGCCTGGTTGAGATCTGGGAAGCCTACGGCCAACGGGTTGACCTGGAACACTACTTCCGCTTTGGCAAGCAAAAGCTATTGCTCAACAGTTACCAGACCCCGGATGTGGCACACGAAGAAAATTGGGGCCAGATAGTGCAATTGGCCTACATTCTGCTGTGGTTAGCGGCCGGGCTGGTGGAGGATATGCCACGGCCCTGGGAAAAGTCCCCCCCCACGCAAAAAGAGGGATTAGCCTCACCGAGTAGGACTCAACGAGGCTTTGGCGCAATAATTAGCCAGATTGGGACACCGGCCAAACCGCCCAAACCTCGTGGTAATTCACCGGGACGGACCAAAGGCCAGAAACCGGCCCCACGGAAACGCCAGCCGGTTATCAAAAAGCCCAAAAAAGGCCAAAAAGTGCCTGTAGCGGTCTGAAATCCGGCCCAATTATTCAATTTTTAAGCTACTTTTTTCTACTCGGTCATTACCGAGCTATTTGACTTTGTCCAAAGTCCAAGTTTGGAATACCCTCGGAATTATTCATATGAACCTGAGCCAGTGGGACAAGGCCATTGCCTGTTATCAGCAAGACCTGGCTATTTGTCGGGCCCAGGATGATCGTTTTGGGATAGGTCTCACCCTTCATAACCTGGGCGAGGTCTATCAAAAACGAGGTGGGGACACCTGGCCGGATGCCCTGGCCACCTATCAACAAGCCCTGACCATCATTCGTGAATTTAATGACCGGTATGAAGAAACGGATGTGTTGGCCAACCTGGCCTTTCTCCACCAGGAAATGAGTGACTATGACCGCGCCTTGGATTATTACGGGCAGGCCATTCAGGTGATTGAAGACCTGCGGGTCGGTATTTCCTCTGAAGAAGCTCGGGCCGGCTTCTTCGCCACCATTGTCGATACCTACGCCAACGCAGTCCTGCTCTGTCTGAAAGCGGGCCGCGAAGGACAGGCCTTCGATTACGTCGAGCAGGCCCGCTCACGGACCTTCCTGGACATCCTGGCCGCCCGCTCACCCGACCTCTCCGGCAAGGTGGAAGCAAATACTATAACCCTGGCCGAGGTACAGGTGGCCCTGCCGCCCGGCACGCTGCTGCTGGAATATTTCACCACCGGCCTGGTCGAGGCCCAGGAGGGCCGGGCCGCTGACCAAAAGGCAGAGCGACACCGTTTTCCCCCGGCCCGGACGTTGCTCTTTGCCATCACCCGCGACGAACTTCAGGTCCACGATACGGGCCTCTCGCCCAACGACCTGCGTCCTCGCCAACTGGACAGCGTGGTGGAGCGGCACTTCTTGCAGCCCCAGATCCGGCGAGCCCTGTACGACCGGCTCATTGCCCCCGTCGAAAGTCTGCTCCAGGGCCAGCGTCGCCTGTACCTGGTGCCCCACGGCCCGCTGCACTACATCCCCTTCCAGGCCCTCCTTGCCCCTGACGGCCAGACCCTGCTGCGCGACCAAGGCCCCCAGTTGGTCTATGCGCCCAGCGCCACCCTTCTCTTTCGCTATGGGCGGGTGGCGCCAGGCCGGGCCTCAGCTCCTTGCTTAGCCCTGGGCTACAACGACCAGGCGGCGACCCGGCTGCGCTTCGCCGAAGAAGAGGCCCGCAGTGTGGCCCGCTTGACCGGAGGCCAGGCCTTGACCGGGCCGTCGCCCAAGAAAACGGCCCTCTACCACCGGGCTGGCGACCAGCAATTGCTCCATTTCTCCTGCCATGGTGAGTTCGATCCGGAATCGCCGCTGACCTCGGCCCTGCACCTGGCCCCGGATGAAACCCTGACTGCCCTGGACGTTCTCGAACATCTACGCCTGTGCTGCGATCTGGTGACCTTGAGTGCCTGTGAGAGCAGCCTGAGCCGGGTGCGGCGGGGCGACGAGTTGGTCGGCCTGACCCGGGCTTTTATGTACGCCGGTGCCCCGGCCCTGGTCTCCACCCTATGGCGGGTGGATGAGCGCTCGACCCGGATTCTGATGGAACGGTTCTATCGGGAAGTGCAAAATGGGGCCGGTTTTGCCGCCGCTCTGAAACGGGCCCAGCTCTATCTGAAGAATCTGACCGGTAAGGAAGCCCTGGTCATCTTGGCCCGTTCCCTGCTGGCGGAGAAACCCGCCTCTGGCTCGCCACTCAGCCAAAGCCAGCCGGTCCCACCCACAGTGGAGATGGCCTGGCAGCAGGCCGGAGCCTATCTCAAAGGGGTGGCCCCCAGCGGGAAAAGTGATAAACCTGAGATCTCCTTAGCTGAGGCGGGTGACAAGAAGATTTTCGCCGATCCCTTTTTCTGGGCCCCCTTCATCCTCATCGGCGATCACGGGTCGAGTAGCAATTAGCAATTAGTAATTAGCAATTAACAAAGGGGCAGGCAAGCGACAGGCGACACGCAACACCACGCTTCACGCCCTTCGCTTCACGCTCCTCGCTCCCCGCTCTACGCTCCCCGCCTCCTCGGCTCAACCTCAAGAACAAGTTGAGGCAGGTCATCCGTAGCAATCCCCTCAAAAACGACCTGGCCAAAGGCGTCCGTCAGTTGTGTTTCCAGTTCTATCTCATTTTGTTTAAGGATCACCTCCGTCTTGGCTAGATTGGGCCAGCCACCCCGGCTGGGAATGTTGACCTTCACCATCAGCGTACAATAGGTCGGATCGTCTCGTTTCTCCTTGGCAATGACCGTTACTTCCAGGTCCTCAACGGCCTCTATCAAGGAGAATTGGCAGAGAGTTCCGGGTGACTGAGCTGATTTTAGTCCAGTGGGAGCATAAGCCGGCGATTGGAATGTCCGTACCAACTCGGCTGAAAATTCGATGATTAGGCGGCCTAACTCGTCCAGCCGCCAGGGGATCGAGATAGGTTGAGGCGACTCGGCTTTCTCTGGCTGGAGAAACGACAGGTCTGGTTTGGGATACTCCGGTGGCTCTATCCCCCGCTCCCCGTAGGCCAGGGCGGTTAAATCCGAAAGCATTTTATACTCCGCCGAGCAGTGGGGACACGTCTCCAGGTGCCGGGCAACCGGGCGCCACCGCATCCCACCGGCCTGGCCCTCCCGGTCTGCCTGGAGGTAATCCGGCAGTTGAGCCTGACATTCCCGGCAGGTCAGCGTGTCTTCTTCGTCGGTAGTCAAGGCCCGGACGAGATACCCTATTTGACCTTCGCAATGAGGACATTCACTGATATGGCTGATGGCTGTGTCCACCTTGGCTCGATCAAAGTCTGGGTTTTCCAGGTAAGCCAATAAATGCTCGGTGGCCAGCCGACATTCCGCTGTCTGCATATTACTTTTCCTTTACCATAAAATAAGAGACGTTTGAAGGCTAAATGTTACAACTTTTCAAGAGTTGTTTAGAATTTTGATGCTTAAAACGTGTTGCGTGTTGCGTGTTGCGTGAAGTTAACGGAATACGCAGTACGCAATACCAAACTTGATACGTGATACATGACCCTCAAGAATCCCTACTAATCTCATCTTCGAAATATTTTCTCAACCGTTTGTTTTCTCGTAGTCGTTTTAGAGCCCGGTGGCGCAGGACGCGAACGTGGCCGGGGGTGATCTGAAGGCGGGTGGCAATGGCTTCGTCACTCAGACCGTTAAAAAATTTCAGCAGAATCACTTTTTGCTGGCGTTCGTCAGGCAGCTCTTTGATTGCCTCGACCAGGATTTGTAAGCGTTCCTGTTGCTCCAAGGCCGATTGGCTCGACTTCTGATCCTCCTCAGGATCTAGCCGACTTATCTCCTCCACTGGCAGGTCATCTAAAGATAACTCTTTACCTCTAGCCCGCAACTCGTCTTTAAATGCCTGCCTCAGTTTGTGCAAGGCAAAGGCCAGAAAAGTAGCCGGACTATGGCAGCGGTCTATTTGCTGGTAGACCAGGGCCAGGGCTCCCTGGGCCACCACTTCGGCCAGATCGGGCCAACGATTATAGGCGGCCCGAAAGAGAAAGCGAAACAGTTCCTGATAACCTCGCTCGCGCTGGGCCGGGTCTTCAGCTTGCCGGCAGGCTTCATAGAGGGCAATCGTGTAGTGGTATGTGGCCAGCTTCTCCAACTTGGCTGGCGAAACCTCCGCCCGAATTGAGCCCAGGACCAATTCCACCAAACGATCTGCCGGCAGCAAAGCCCATTCGTATTTCTCGATCAGACCACGCACGACACGCCGGCAGGTCTGGTGAAAATCGGGATCACGGTTGTGGCTGGCATTGTTCTTCATTAGTAGTTCCTTACGTAAGAGAGAAGGTTCGATAGAAATTATCTCCTGTGCCCGCTGATCCGATGCGTTCTGCTTGGTTTCGGACAAGATAAACGATTGAATTCGTAGAGGGTGTAAATATTGTGCAGTAGGGAAAGGTTGTGGCAGAACAGAGCTTTTTCCAAGCAACTCCTATTATACCATAGAAAGTCGCCCTAATATTTCAGTTTAAATTTCAAAAAAAATTCATTTTGAATATTTTTGATTGTAACGTTTCGGCCCTGGTTGGCTCTTATCTTTACAGAGAGCGTTAGTCGAACGACGAAAAGGCCGACACAAAACGTCCTTCATTTTATTAAATAGGGAGGTTGCCCGATGTTCTACAATGAAAGCACAGCCCGGTTTGCTCTGGACAACTGCTGGCCCATACCAGAGCTTTTTAGCCAGGATCGGCCCGCTGAGTTGAACGTTCCCCTGGCCCGAACGAATAAATCCCTCGCCACATCGACCAGAGTGATGGATGCTGACCGGTTGAATTTGAGCGTACCATCTTCGAGCCCTGATCTCAATCAACTGGTCCAGGAGTTGGCCTGTCTTTACCAACTCGCCTGGACTGCCTACGAGCGCAGTCAAACCCTACAGGCCGTTGTCCGGCCCTTCCTCTCTCGCTCGACCTGGACCGAAGCGACTAAAGTTGCCTGGCAGGGTCAGCAGGTTCTGCCCACCGAAACCCGTGAAGTTTCGATGCTGCGGCTGGACATCGTTAACTTCACCGAACTGATCGACAACCATCCGCTCGGTCAGGTCCTGGCCGACCTCAACGCCTACCTGGACAGGCTGACCCGAATCGTTTATCGCCACCAGGGGGACGTGGACAAATACCTGGGAGACGGATTTCTCAGCATCTTCGACAAGGCCGATGACGCAGTTCAGGCCGGTTGTGCCCTCCAACAGGCAGTTACTGATTTCAACCGTCGCCAATCAGCCTCGGGCGGACTAATCTTCCCCGCCCGGGTGGCTATTTGCACCGGCCAGGTCGTCATCACCACTATAGGTTCACCCGACCGTCAAGATCGGACGATTATGGGCATGCCCATCAACCTGGTCGAACGATTGCAGGCCCAGGCGACCCCGGGCCGAGTCTGGCTTTCGCAGGCCACCTTTGACCGGTTGCGTGATCCGTCGGGCTGTCGTTACCTCGGTCGAATCAAAGTTAAGGGCCGGCAGGAGCCGGTTGTTGTTTATGAGAAGTAATAAAGGAGTTACGATGAAAAACAAAGAAAAGTCGGTGCGCCTTTACTGGCGTCTAAAAACTACCTTCTTGCCTGGCATCGTGGTTATCTGGAGTGTGGTCACATCTCAAGCCTCGGTTGCCTTAGCTTATAGCCCGTCGCAGCAGTCCAACGATGACGGAACCAACGCCATTTGTTGCCTTTGGCTGTTAATCCTCATCGTTGCTGTGGCCATTGCTGTTGCTAACCACAACCGCACTCGTCAGGCACCCGAATACAGGCAGCAATTGTCAACTGCGCTACTACGTCCAGCCCTGGAAGCCATTGTAAATGAGATGTTTCCCAAGGGAAGCTGGGTTTCCTCATCCTTTGGTTGGAAGCGAGATAGCAACCCGGAGGATATCCTTGTGCTGAGCCGCAACTATTTCTCCCCGGAACAAGGTTGTCTCCTATATTTGCTCACGGGCCTTCTGCCAGGAGTGTTTATCATCTCGCTGATGGGGCGGACAGAAAAGGTAACAATTGACATGTCTGCTTTGGCAACCAGCAATGAGATTGTTGTGAAAGGCCAGGGTCTCCGCGGGCGCGAACAAGCCGAGCAGCTTGTCGGTAAGCTGGTCGCCACTCAGCAGGCATCTGTGATCTCGAAGGAAGATCACCAAGAGACATCCATTGACGACAGCACGACGAACTTCATCGACCCTGAAGACGTGGTGCAGTCACCTTGAGTGAAGAAGGAAGTAGAAACAATGAACCGTCAAAATGTATTACTGGCAATGATTGGTTTGACGATGGTGGTATTACTATTCAAAACAGTGGAAATACCTACAAGATTGTGGGGGATATCGTTGTTGACAAACCTGACGTTAGCTATCACATCACAGTAACCGGTGGGGTTTTTGGAGAGATTCCACAGATGTGTGAAAAGTGACCTTAACGCCTGAATGTTATGCCGCACGCTTGGGTAAAGGGTCTTATTATAGGAGTACAAGGAGGATGTTACAATGAAACAAAAATTATGGGTGAAATTCACGAATGTCTAAAATATTTTCACCCATCCTGCCAGATGCATCCGGTCGGCCCATACAGGTTCAGCTCACATTTAGTGTCGATGAGGCTAGCGACAACTATTGGGTTGTCGGTGATCAAATATCTATTCAATTAGGAGATAGTGAAAGGAGCGAAAGATCATGAAGGATTTATGTATCCATAAAAAGTTTTGGCTGTTGGTGGCGATCGTCGCCGCTGTAGCCGTCGTTGTCGGGCGGCCCCCCCCCCAGCCTTGGCCGCTCCCCCGGCCCCGCTCACCTTTACCATAACCCAACCGGATGGAATGACCACGTTTGAAGCCCGCGCCTGGGGCGATGAGTATGCCAATGGCATGGAAACCGTTGACGGCTACACCATCCTGCAAGACCCCGACAGCGGTTACTGGTTCTACGCCGAGGTCGATGAAGATACCGGCCAGTTGGCAGCCACGGACAAAGTAGCCGGTCAAGACTCCCCCCCGGCTTCTGCCCGTGGTGCCCGGCCCGTCGTCATCAGACCCCAGAGTGAGCTTGAGGTGCAGGCTGGTGTTGGTGTTCCCTCGGTGCCGACCCTGGGCTTGCTCATTAGCTTCAATGACCGGGCAGCGGTGGGGACGACGGAAGCAAATTGGGTCAGCAACTTTTTTGGCGCGACCAACAGCATCAAAGCTTATTACAACGAAGTATCCTACAACGGATTTACCCTAACCCCGGCCGCCGAAACGTGTGGCACGAGTAGCAACGACGGTGTGACCGGCTGGATGAATCTCGGCATCAATCACCCGAATGTAGGGGGCGCTAATCTTACCTATGCGGCCCTACAAGCGGCCGATGGTTGTGTCAACTACGCCGCTTTCGATACGAATGGGGACAAGGTCCTGCTTAGCAATGAACTGCTGATCATCGTTATTGTGGCTGGTTACGAAAACAGCTACGGGGGCGCCCAGGCGCTCACGCCCAATGTCTGGGGACATATGAGTGGCTTTACCACTCCAACCCCCCTCGATGGGATTGCCGGCTTCCTTTACGGTCAATTTGGTGAATGGCACGCCAACAACTTCGATAATCCGGGCCACGCGGCCACTATTGGCATTATGGTACACGAGACAGGTCACCTGATCGGCTGGCCCGACCTGTACGACACCGACCAGAGCTCTGAAGGTGTTGGGGATTGGAGTGTGATGGGCAGCGGCTCGTGGCTGGGCACCACCTACAGTGGTGACACACCGGCCCACCCCTCCGCCTGGGAAAAATGGTACCAGGGCTGGCTCACGCCGGTTCAGCTCCAGGGCACTAACACCAACTACAACGTGCCCCGGGTGGAAGATAATAAAACGAACTCGGTCATTCAACTGCTGAACAATCCCAACGGCGTCGATTGGAGTTTCGGTCAAACGTCGGGCACAGGCGAATATTTCCTGGTGGAAAACCGGCAAAAGACCGGCTATGATGCCGCTCTGCCCGGCTGTGGCCTGCTCATCTGGCACATCGACGAGACTCGCACCCAGACAAACTCGGCCAATGCCGACGAGACGCGCAAACTGGTCGACGTGGAGGAAGCCGACGGCCTGAATCACTTGGACAGCAAGACCAATCGGGGCGATGCGGGCGATCCTTATCCGGGTTCCGGCAACAAGACCACCTTTAACGATACCTCCACTCCCAATAGCAAGCTCTATGATGGCAGCTTCAGCGGCGTTGCCGTGGCCAATATCGGTAGCTGTGCCAGTACTATGATGGCTGACTTCACCGCGGATACGATGCCGCCGAAGGTCAATAAGGTCAATTCCAACGCCGACACGGGTGACGGGAGTTTAGACGAAAGTGAAACCACTACCGTGGCCATCACCCAACTCCTGCTCACCTTCAACGAGGCGGTTCAAGATCCGACCGGAGACACCGGCACCCATGACGTGACCAACCCCGCTAACTACCGCCTATTCAGCGACGGCACCGACAACGCCTTCCAGACGACTGTTTGCGGGGCGGTCCAGGGCGACGATCAAGCCATCCCTATCGACAGCGTCATCTATAACAGTGGGACCCAGGTGGCCACCCTGAATGTCAACGGCGGCACCAGGCTCCCGGCCGACAACTACCGGCTGTTGGCCTGCGGCAGTACCTCCATCAAGGACGTGATCGGGAACTCGCTCGACGGCAACGGCGATGGCACGGGTGGCGACGACTTCACCCGCAACTTCAGCGTGGATACACCCCCACCACAAGTCAGCAGCGTTTACTTACCCATCATTCTAAAGAATGCTGGGGTACCATCGGCGCCAACGTTAGCCCCCATTGACAACAACGATGGGGACGGAAACTATACGATTAGTTGGAGCAATATTAGTGAGGCAACAGGATACGTCTTGGAAGAAGACAACGACGAGAACTTTACCAGCCCGATTACGGTCTATTCCGGTGCCAGTACGTCTAAAACAATCACTGGTAGAGGCACTGGGACCTACTACTATCGGGTGCAGGCCACCAATTCATTTGGCCACGGTCCCTGGAGTAATGTGGTCTCCGTTCAGGTCGCTTCTCAGCCCGGAGTCGTGCCAAAACCGGGCTATTGGTCTGGGAGTAAGGTTTCGTTTGAGGTTACAGCAGATAGTAGTACTGTTCACGACTTTACCACAGAGGTTTACGTTTCTGGTTGCGGTACCTACCAATTGTCCTGGAAGGATGTGGCTATCAGTGATGGTCAGTTCTCCGGGGGAGGGGTTTCGGGCAAATTTTCGACCCCAACTAGTGCCTCCGGCAGCTACACCTACTTCTTTCAGGCCTGTAACGGATGGACATTAGGCACTGGTTCGTGGTCGGCGACGTGGCGATATTAACCGTCGAATCAGGCTGAACTCAAATGCAGATAAGGAGAAGCAAATGATGGATCTACTCAAAAGCAGTTGTTGTCAAAGATGGGGGTGCTTGATGGTGGCACCAGTATCCCAGACGGTACAAGCAGTTTGTCCTATCATTTTCCAAGTCCAAATTTTAATGGAGGAGTTAAAAGATGTATAAACGATTTTTAACGTTGCTTTTATCCATTTCTCTAGTACTGTTAATCACGGGTATAGCAGTAGCTCAGGAGCCGACTCAGGAACCGGTGCCTGAGGTGACCGAAGAGTCTGCACCTGAGCCGACCGAGGAGCCAGCACCCGAGGCAACTGAGGAACCGGTATCTGAGCCGACTGAGGAGCCAACGGTTGAGCCGACTGAGGAGCCAACCGAGGAGCCAACGGTTGAGCCGACCGAAGAGCCTGCGCCGGAGCCGACTGAGGAACCGGTACCTGAGCCGACTGAAGAACCGACGGAAGAGCCTGCGCCGGAGCCGACCGAAGAACCGTCGCCGGAGCCGACTGAAGAGCCAGCTCCGGAGCCAACCGAGGAACCGACGGAAGAGCCTGCGCCTGAACCGACAGCAGAGCCGACCGAGGAACCCACGCCGGAACCGACCGAGGAGGCGACGGCAGAGCCGACCGAGGAACCGACTGTTGAGCCGACGGTGGAACCGACTCAGGAGCCGATCATAGCAGAGAAAGATGATGGTGAGATTGGTACATTTGCCGATCCCGGCATCTGGACCACCACGGTCATTGGCCTGCAAAACTTGAGCTCAACCGATACGGCCAATGCCTCGCTGACCTTGTACAGTGGGGGTAATGCGACCCCGATTAACAAGCAGGTCGGGCCGAGGAAAGTGGTTCACGTCACCTCTTCCGAATTTAGCACGGGTTCGTACGGTGGTGTTGTTTCCTCCAATACGCAAATGGCTGTAGCGACCTTCAACATCAACTCCACCGGGGCCGGCGATGCTTATGCAGGCGTTAGCACCCCTGCTCCCAAGTTTACCCTGCCGCTTGTCTTCAGAAACTTCAGTGGTGGCTGGCAATCCACCTTCTTTGTCCAGAACGCCAGCAGCACCAACAATCTGGGGATCAGGATTAGCCTGTTCAATACGGGCACGACCACTGCGTCCGCGTCCAAGACGGTCAATGTCAATCCCAACGAGTCAGCGATTGTTGATATTATGGACGCCGCCTTCAACGGGTTCGGTTCTGGGTTCGGTTATGCTACGGTTGAGGCGACCGATGGCACCTCGAATATTACTGTGGCTATGGAGAACTTCATGAACGACCCCTCAATTCCACAATCGGCCTGGTTCGTCGGGGTGCCGGATGCTGAAGCTGGAACCACCTTTATCTCTCCGCTGGCTTTCAACGACTATTCCGGTGGCTGGAATAGTGGTGTTCAGTTGGTCAATGTTGGGACGGCTACCGCAAATTTAACCCTGCAATATACAATTTCGGATGGTAGTACCGTTACCAGTCAACAAAGTGTCAAGCCTGGTGGAAGTGCTACCTTCTACTTCCCCAGCACCTTCCCGAGCAACAAGAGCACATTTGGCGGAGTCAAGGTCACGGCCGACGGGTCCAAATTTGTGGCCATCAACAACTCGGCCAATTATGAAGCCTCCGGTTCGATGGGTTACAGCTCCATTATGGCCAACCCGGCTATCGCCAAGGCGAAAGCCGCCTTGCCCATCGTCTATAACAAAAACGCGGCTAGCGACTGGGTCACCGGGATCCAAATTCAGGACCTTTCCGGGGCGGCCAATGCGGTCACGGTGACGTTGGTTGACACGGCCGGTACTACGACTGTACTGCAACCGGCTAACAGCAATAATGGCGGTAGCACGACGGTCCCCGCTAATGGCACCATGACCTATTATCTGCCTGGTGGTGAAGGGAGTGATTCCGGTGTAAAGAATGCTCCGGCTAACTTTGCGGGGGCTGCCTTCATCGAAGGGACTGGGATACTCTCAGTGCTTGGCTCGAACACGTTCTATACCTCCAATGGTTATGCCGCCAACCTGAATGGTATCTCCTACGATTGATGAGTATCTTCTAGGCAGAAAATAGCCTGAGGGTTATCACTTTCACAAAAAATACCGGCTCGTTACGAGTCGGTATTTTTTGTTTGGCAGCTTATCTTTACAAAAGCCTTGACGTTATAGTATTCAAGGCGCGGTTAATCCCATTATATGTCTGCCAATGATCTTAAAGCAGTCATGGGTGGGATCTGGGACAGCCTACCTACGACCCCAACCGCTTCTTAATCTCCTCTGTCAGGGCGGGGATGTACTCGAATAGATCGCCGACGATGCCGTAGTGGGCATATCTAAAGATGGGGGCGTCGGGGTCTTTGTTAATGGCCACGATGTATTTGGCTGTTTTCATGCCGGCCAGGTGTTGGATGGCGCCGGAGATGCCACAGGCGATGTAAAGGTCGGGTTGGACGGTTTTGCCGGTTTGGCCTACCTGGTGGTTATATGGAATCCAGCCGGCATCGACGGCGGCCCGGCTGGCGCCCATGGCCCCCCCCAGGGCCTCGGTCAGGGCTTTGACCGGAGCAAACCCTGCGGGGCCGCCTACCCCGCGTCCGCCGGAGACAATAATCCGGGCATCGGTCAGGCTGACTGCACTGGTGGCCGCTTCAACTCCCTCCACTTTGGTCGGGATGTCTGCTTCGGCCAGCACCGGGGGCACGGCTGTTATCTGACCGGATCGGCCGGCATCGGCCTCCGGCATGGGAAAGAGGCGGCGGCGGAGGGTGGCCATTTGGGGACGCGCGTCTCCAAAAACAACCCTGGCCAAGACGTTACCGCTCAAGGCCGGGCGGGTGACCACCAACTGGCCGTCCTCCACAACCAGGCCGGTACAATCAGGGGCCAGACCCACGCCCAACCTGGCCGCCACGTAGGCCGATAGTTCCAGGCCGGCGTTGCTGGCGCCCATCAAAATGACCGCCGGGGTCTGTTCCTGGGCCAGTTTGACCAGGATGGCGGCATAAGGCTCTAAACGGAAATGCTTCAGGGTGGCATCGTCGGCCACAAACACCTGATCGGCCCCATATTGAATGGCCTGTTCGGCCAGGCTATCGACATTCTCACCCAAAACGATGGCCACAAGCTGGCCGCCCAAATCACCGGCCACCTGGCCAGCCACTCCCAGGGTTTCCCAGGCAATGGGGTCTACCTGGCCGTCAGATTGCTCAATCCAGACAAAGACGTTGTTTGACATCATATTCTCCTATATCACCTTCTCGGCCATCAGCCGGTCGACCAATGTTTTGGCTGCTTCGGCCGGAGAACCTTCGATTATTTCCACTTCCGCCTCTTGGCTGGGAGGTAGGTTTATCTCTGACCACCTGGCCTGAGAACCGGCCTGACCTACCTGACCGGCGTCAAGGCCAAGATCGGCCAGGTTCCAGGTGGGGATGGTGGCCTTGGCCGCCCGGCGAACGCCAATAAAGGTGGGGAAGCGGGGTTCGTTGATCTCTTTGACCACGGTAATGATCGCCGGTAACCGGCTCTTGACCGTTTCCCGGCCCTGCTCCAGGAGCCGGGTGGCCGTGATCGTGCCGGCGGCCGGATCGACGGCCTTGAGGGCAGCCACGTAGGAAATCTGCGGGAGGCCGAGCAAAGCAGCTACCTGCGCGGCGGTGGCAGCCGTATTGCTATCGATCGTAGAACGGCCACCGATAATCAGGTCACAATCTCCCACTTTGTTAATGGCTGCGGCCAATGCCCGGGCCGTGGCCAGGCTATCGCTGCCGGCCAGGGCCGGATCTGCGACCAGGATGGCTTCGTCTGCGCCCATAGCCAGGGCCGTTTTGAGGGCTTCGACCGCCTCGGGTTTGCCCATACACAAGGCGGTCACTTTGCCGCCATGGGCTTCCTTCAACTGTAATCCGGTTTCAATGGCGTACTCATCCCAGGGATTGACAATCCTGGGGCCGCCCTCTTCCATCAGTCTTAAACCATCGACGGTACTGGAAAGTTGAGCCGTATCGGGCACTTGTTTAATTAAAGTGATGATGTTCATAAAGTTATTTCCTTTCACAATGTTTCGTTGTTTCCAATGGGGTTGTCAGTCAATATTGAGGTTTATTCACTAACAAAGTGCGTGAAACGTGAAGATTTCTGGCGAATTCACTACCCGACACGAGGAGAGAAACCAGGTTTTTTGTCGTCTGAACCAAGCTAATCGTTGCCTTTTGAGCATTCTGGAGGACCAAAAAATGCCTCAGCAAGCGAAAAACCTGGTTTCTGATTTCCAATGTCGGGTAATGAATCTGGCGAAAATTCATTACGTCCATGCATCACGTAGATTGCCGGTAAAGGTTGGCAAATTGTAAAGCTTCAAAGATAAGGCCAGATTATACCACGTTGAAGCGGAGTGAAAAAATAGTGTGTCTCAATCTCGCTCCGCCGATGCTCTATGTCGGGGTGTAGCAGCCTATTCTGCACCGGCCATAGACCGGCCGGCTTATTTTCCCTTGACCCAGCCTGAGTTATAATGTCCATATTATGTTTGGTAAGATAGTCCAGAAACTGCTGATATTTTTCCTTTTAGCCGGCCTGGCGTGCGTTCCTGTCCCCAGACCGGCTCAGGAACCCCTGTCCTTTGTTTTAGACCGGGTTGAGCCGCTGGTGGCCGAACGCCGTTACGGTGAGGCCATCACCATACTGGAAGAAGCGGGGCAAACCTATCCAGAAACGGTACTGCCGCTCCTCAAGTTGGGCCAGATTTATCTGGCCCAGCATCGTTGGCTACTGGCCGAAGATGCCTTTAACCGGGCCCTGGCCCGTGATTTGGATCATCCGGTGGCTATGGCCGGCCTGGCCGAGGCCCTGTTTTACCAAAACCGGTTCGGCGAGGCCCTGGAAGTGTGGCAGGAGGTTACGGCCGCTCAACCACAGTTGCCGGGCGCTTTCACCGGCCTGGGACGTACCTATCTATGGCTCTTTGAATTTGAGGCAGCCCGGCAGGCTTTTCTGAACCAACTGGCCCATTACGTTGATCCGGCGGCGCAGTGGTATCTGGCGGCTCTGGCAGCGCCCCTGGATGTATCGACCGCTATGGACTATTTGCAAGCCATTCCTGCCACCACAGCCCAGCCGGCGGAAAGGCAAACCCCGGCAGACGTATTGACCCGACGAGATTATCTTTTGGCTACCCTGGTTCCCTTCACCAGCCAGTCGCCCCAGGTCGAGGTGGCCAAGGCCACCGGTATAGCCCTGGTCCAGGTCCAGCTTTGGCCCCTGGCTGTGCATGCCCTGACCATTGCCCACGAAAATAGTAAAACGGAGGCCGCAGATGCGGAGGTGCTGGCCTTTTTAGGCCATGCCCTGGCCCAGTCGGGCCGGCCTGCACTTGATTTATTTGAGCAAGCGCAAAAGGCCGACCCTGACTCGGCCCTGCCGCTCTACTTTCAAGGAATTTATCTGAGACGTCAAGGGGCGCTCAAGGCAGCCGAGGCTTTGTTCAAGCAAGCAATTGAGCTAGACCCGGAAAATGCGGCCATCTATATTGAGCTGGCCCAGACCAAAGCCCAACAAGGTAATTTGAGCGTAGCCGAGGCCCTATACATCGCCTCGGCCGAAGTAACTGACGGCGATTTACAATTTCAACTGTTACTGGTCAGGTTTTATGCAGAGCGGGGATATCGAATCGACGAGGCCGGTATCCCGGCTGCCGAGGCCATTATTGAGACCGGTGAGGATAATGCCGAGGTCTATGATTTATTGGGCTGGATGCAATTTCTGTCCGGCGCTTTAACGGACAGCGAGGTCTCTCTGCGCCAGGCGCTTGAACTGGAACCCGATTTGACCAGCGCTCGCTATCATCTGGCCCGTCAACTGGAGAGCCGGGGACAGTTCGACCTGGCTCGGGCTGAATATCAGCGGGTGGTTGACCGGGACACGTCGGGATATTTTAGAGAGCAGGCCTTAAAAGACTTACAAAGGTTAAATGCAAAGTAAATCTTGATAGTCCCCTGTTTGAGTGTTGGTGAGGGAAAATAACCACGAAGACACAGAGTTCACAGAGTTTTTTATTGATTTTCTCTGTGTTCTCCGTGGTGTTTAACATCTTCTTGACCCTTACAGCTTCTTTCAATTAATGCTGCGGCCAAAAAGCCACCCCGGTTCCAGGGTGGCTTTTTTATGTGGTACGACTATTAGAATTGTGATCCGAGCCTGGCAGCGGTCGTTGGCATGGCCAGATCCGGCAGTGGGAAAAGATTTAGATGATCAATGTGTCAGCCAGCCACAGTCTGACATCCAGAATCAAACCATCAAGCCAGATAATACGCCATCCGTTGCAAACGTACCACCGGGTCAATATGCTGCACTCGCACCGTATCCGGCATGCTCAGGGTAATGGGGGCATAATTAAGGATAGCCCTCACCCCCGCTTTAACCAAGCTGTCCGCTACCTCCTGGGCTATGAAGGCCGGTACAGCAATAATAGCCATTTTTATTTTTTGTCCAGTAACGACCTTGTGCAAATTTGCCACATCTTGGACAACGACATCACCAGCTTTTTGGCCGATCTTTTCGGGATCATTGTCAAAAATAGCCTGAATGTAAAATCCCCTGCTGGCAAACCCACCATAATGGGCAATCGCCTGCCCCAAATCGCCAAAACCAACCAGGGCTACGGCCCAATCTCGATCAACGTTCAAAATTTTAGAGAGCTGCTCGCGGAGATATTTAATTTCGTAGCCCGTACCTTGTTTGCCAAACTCGCCAAAATGGGATAAGTCTTTACGAATTTGGGCAGAACCGATACCCAGTTTATTCCCCAGGTCCTGGGACGAAGTAAATTCCTGCCCCGCCTCCTCTAACAAGGTCAGAGCTCGTAAATAAAGTGGTAACCGCCCGATCACAATATCAGGAACATCAGCCCCCGGCATCTTATACCCCCCTTACTTCATAATATTTATCTTGATGATATTGATAAAGTTGAGATAAAGCCATTACACTGTATAAATATCTTGATATAGTGAAATGTATAACTATCTTACCATAAATCAGGTCAGGGGGCAATAATGACAAATGGCTTTACCGGACCAGACCATATTTTAGAATGACGTAAACCGCTCTCAGGCCATCCTTCCAACCTATCTTCTTGCCCTCCTCATAAGTACGTCCATAATAAGAGATACCTACCTCGTAAATAGCACAGTTGAGACGGGCCACTTTGGCCGTAAATTCCGGCTCGAAGCCAAAGTGGTCTTCCTGCAATTGAATTTTTTCAAGAATATTTCGCTTAAAGACCTTATGGCAAACCTCCATATCGGTCAAATTAAGATTGGTAAACATATTGGAGAGTAGGGTCAAAAATTTATTTCCGATCGAATGCCAGAAGTATAACACCCGGTGTGAACCTCCGCCGACGAATCTGGAGCCGTAAACAACATCGGCCTGGCCATCAAGAATAGGTTTTAATAACTTGGGATACTCCTCGGGATCGTACTCCAAATCGGCATCCTGAATGATGATAATATCTCCCGTGGCCTGGGCAAAACCTGTTCGCAAGGCAGCCCCTTTGCCCCGGTTGGTCTCGTGATAGACGATTTTGATATCATCACAATCTTCCAGTGTCTTTAAATAATCCCTGGTTTTGTCGGTAGAATAGTCGTCAACAATGACCAGTTCCCGGTCAAGGGGTAATTGGACTGAGAGAATTTTCTGGACAATGGTCTCAATGGTCGCCATTTCATTGAAACATGGCATAACAATAGAGACTTTCATCTTTTACCTCTTGTAAAAAGAATAAATGCATTTCACTACCCGACACGGGGAGAGAAACCAGGTTTTTTGTCGTCTAAACCAAGCTAATCGTTGCTTTTTGAGCATTCTGGAGCACCAAAAATGCCTTAGCAAGTGAAAAACCTGGTTTCTGAATTTCCAATGTCGGGTAATGAATAGATGCATTATAATCCAAGCGCAAGGTGTAGCAAATAAGGACAAAGCCCGAGACCCCGCATAGGGATGCGGGGTCTACAAATACCCTGATGATAGCCTCGCTGCCAGCCTTACCAGTTACCAACAATTGACCACATAACCACACGCGACTAAAATGAAATTTAAGATAAAAAGATTCTGTTTTGACAAACTCATCGACAGGAGAGATGAACATGCTGATCATCAACGGTACAGTACTCACCTTTGGTGATGATAAACGGGTTATCCCCTATGGAGCAGTTTATTACGAAGAGGATACCATTGTCGACGTGGGCCGCACCGCCGACCTGGAAAGTAAATATCCTCAGGCAGAAAAGCTGGACGCCGCCGGTAAAATTGTAATGCCCGGTATGATCTGCGCTCATACCCATTTTTATGGGGCATTTGCCCGAGGTATGGCCATTCCAGGTGAACCACCGGAAAATTTTGTGCAGATATTGGAGCGTCTCTGGTGGAAAATCGACCGGGCCCTGACCCTGGCAGACAGCAAATACAGCGCCCTGGTGGCTTTGGTCGATGCCATCCGCCACGGCACTACCACCTTGATTGACCACCACGCCAGCCCCACTCACATTGATGGCTCGCTGGATGCTCTGGCCGAAGCGGCCACCGAGTCTGGTCTGCGGGTCGGCCTCTGTTACGAGGTCACCGACCGCAACGGACCGGACGGAACCAGGGCCGGTATTGCCGAGAACGTCCGCTTTTTGAAGCGACTACGGGCCAATCCCAACCCCAAATTGGAGGCCTCGTTCGGCTTACACGCTTCTTTCACGGTCAGCGATGAAACTCTGGCCGCCTGTGTCGAGGCGGCCAAAGGGCTGGACACCGGCTTTCACATTCACCTGGCTGAAGATAAGGCTGACCAGGCCGACAGCCTCAAAAAGTATGATCTGCGCGTGGCCGAGCGGCTGGAGAACAGGGGTATTCTGGGGCCAAAGACCTTGGTGGCTCACGCTATCCACGTGGATGCTTACGAGATGGATGCCTTCCGGGCCACCCAAACTAAAGTCAGCCATCAGCCGCGCAGCAACATGAATAACGCCGTGGGGGTGGCCGAGGTGGAGAAGTTACTGGATCGGGGGATTACGGTCGGGCTGGGTAACGATGGTTTCACCAATAATATGTTCACCGAAATCCACACGGCTTATCTGCTCCATCGCATTCACCAGGCTGACCCTCGGGTGATGCCGGGCGACCGGCTGACGGAAATGGCCTTTAACCATAACACGACCATTGCCGGGCTGTTCTTTCCCAAACCGGTGGGCAGGCTCGCCCCGGGTGCCTTTGCCGACATCATTTTGCTGGATTACGTTCCCTACACTCCCCTGACCGATGTTAACTATCCCTGGCACCTGGTTTTTGGCATGGACGGCAGCCACGTTACCCATACCATCGCCGGCGGGCAACTGCTGATGAAAGATCGCCAGGTCCTGACCCTGGATGAAGTAGCCATTGCCGAGAAGGCCACTCAACTGGCCACAGATGTTTGGCATCGAGTATGGGAGATGTAGGGCAAGTTGCCAACTTGCCAGGCGCAATTTAGCAAATTGCGATTTTGGATTTCGCTTGAAGGAGTAAATATATGGGCATCAGTACGAAACAGCTCGAAAAAGCCGTAGCTTTAGCAAAAGCGTATGGCGCGACACGTTTACTTCTTTTTGGCAGTGCTCTTGAAAAACCAGAACAAGCCCGAGACCTAGACCTAGCCTGTGACGGGGTGACTGGATGGAAACTATATGAGTTAGGAGCACGGCTTGAAGAGGAGTTAGGGATATCTCTAGACATTATCCCTCTCAGTCCATCGACTCGTTTTACCCGGCTCATTGAAAGCAAGGCTAAGGTACTGTTATGAAGCATAAAGAACTTCAAGAAGAAATCGCTACATACCTCCTCCATAAAATGATGATTTAATGGAGTAAAATGTTAACTGCACTCGTTATTATTGCCACGATTGCCTTAATGATCTTTTTCAACGCCTTTTACGTGGCGGCTGAATATGCCAGCGTTCTGGCTCGTAAAACCCGCATTGCGCAGATGGCCGGCGAGGGTCATCGCCTGGCCAAAATACTGCTGCCCATTGTCGAAGATGGTCAAACGCTGGATAATTATATCGCCGTTTGCCAAATTGGTATCACCGCCTCATCCCTGGTCTTAGGCGCTTATGGCCAAAATACAGTGGCCACGGCCCTGGCCCCCTGGCTGGTCAACCTGGGTAACCTGGCTGAACCGGTGGCTCTGTCAATTTCAGCCACAGGGGTGCTCATCCTCCTGACCACGTTGCAAATGGTATTAGGCGAGTTATTCCCCAAATCAGCCGCTCTCCAGTACCCCGAAAAGATCGCCCTGGCCACCATCGTGCCTATGCAGTGGTCACAGATTCTTTTCTGGCCCTTCATCTGGTTATTCAACGGCAGTGGCAATCTCATCCTCAAGCTGATACGCCTCGATTTTAGCCAGGGACACGCTCACATCCACTCGCCCGAAGAGATCGAACTCCTGGTGACCGAGAGCCACGAGGGTGGGTTATTGGATGATGAAGCGCAACAGATGTTACGCAATACCTTTCGCCTGCGCGAGTTGACCGCTCGCCAGGTTATGGTCCCCCGCACCCGCCTGGTAGCCGCGCCTCTGGAGAGCACCGTGGCCGATTTAATCGACAAAGCTTGTGCCGCCGGGTACACGCGCATTCCCCTCTACCGATCCACGGTCGATGACATTGCCGGTTTTGTCCATATCAAGGACCTCTTTCAGTTATATTTGCAGGGACAGCAAGACCCGGCCAAAATTCTGCGCGAGGTTATCTATGTACCCGAGACTCTGCCGATTGCCGACGTGTGGGCCACTTTGAACAACCAAGGCCAATACATCGCCATTGTCTTTGACGAATACGGGGGCACAGCCGGCCTGGTCACCTTTGAGGACTTGATCGAGGAAATCTTCGGTGAACTCCAGGATGAGTTTGACGACGAACTGCCCCTCATTTCTTCGGACAAAGAAGGTCGTATTCACCTGCGAGGAGATCTACTGGTGACAGACGTCAATGAGTATCTTGATCTTAACCTACCCGAAGGCGAAGTGGATACCCTGGGCGGTCTGGTTTTCAGCGAATTAGGGCAGGTTCCAGTTGTCGGCGACGAGGTAACGATTGGCCTGCCGGGTGTGGTAATCCGGGTAGAGGATATGGATGCGTTCAGCGTGTCCGAGGTTTCTCTACAACTTCCGGTTGAAGGGACTCCCCAGATTGGGGAATGGGAACTGCCGAATCATGAGTAAGCTATTACTGATCATCCTGAGCCTGCCCGGCCTGGGTTTGCTGATGGCAGCAGCCGTAGCCACAGAAGGTCCGCCCGCCCTCAGCGTCTTGATCGTGCCCGGCCTCATTATCATTGTCCTGGTCAGCCTCAACGGTCTCTTTGTGATGGCCGAGTTTGCCATT
Organism: Anaerolineae bacterium; assembly: GCA_034409055.1. Lineage (GTDB taxonomy): Bacteria > Chloroflexota > Anaerolineae > 4572-78 > J111 > DAOUMU01. The sequence goes on along the minus strand of DAOUMU010000467.1, from coordinate 25,827 downwards.
ATCAGCGTGCGCTCTACCCAGTTGGAGCAGATGGCCAATGAAGGCAACCGTATCGCCAAGAGCGTGCTGCCTATTGTCCGCTCTCCTCTCATGCAGGGTAGTTATACGGCCACGGCCCAACTGGGTATTACCGTGGCTTCCCTCGGTCTGGGCATGTACGGTGAACCTCAAATCGCCCATTTTATTGAGCCTTACCTGGCCCGCTTATTGGGCGTCGAGCCTCATGAAGCTCTGGTTCATACCATTGGCTACCTCATTGCCGTCAGTTTGCTGACCTATCTCCATGTGGTGGCCGGAGAAATGATCCCCAAATCCCTGGCCCTGGCCATCCCGGATAAGGCCGTTCTGGTCGTGTCTCAACCCATGCATGTTATGCAGACTGTCTTCCACATACCGATACGTATGCTTAACAGTATTGGGTTTGGTCTGTTGCGTCTCTTCGGGATTCCACCGGCCGAAGGACATGCCCGCCTCCACTCCCCGGAAGAACTGGAACTGATTGTGTCGGAAAGCGCCGAGGAAGGCGTACTCAATAAGGCCGAGGAGCAAATGATTCGTAACATTTTCGACTTTGCCGAGCGCCAGGTCAACCAGGTCATGACCCCCCGGCCCAAGGTAGAGGCAATTCCTCACGATATCCTCCTACCGGAACTGTTGCCCCTGGTCACTGAGAGCAAATACAGCCGCTTTCCTGTTTACGAGGAAAATCTCGATCATATTGTCGGCGTGTTGCACCTCAAAGACCTGGTCCATCAACAGATGCGGCGGAAGGGGCAGTTCGATATTCGCCTTCTGCTGCGCCCTGCCCCCCTCATACCTGAACACTACCCGGTCAAGAAGCTGCTAACCGCTTTTAAGCACCAGCGGATTCACATGGCCATTGTTCTCGACGAGTTTGGCGGTACGGCCGGCATCGTGACCCTGGAAGACCTGGTTGAAGAAGTGGTGGGTGAAGTCCGAGATGAGTTTGACCTGGAGAATGAACCAATGGTGCAACTGGCTCCGGGTGTACTGGAGGTAGCCGGGAACTATCTGATTGATGATTTGGCAGAGCAGGTTTATCTGGGCGAGGCGGAAGAGTTACCTAATATTGAAACGGTCGGCGGTCTGATTATGACGGAACTCGGCCGGCTGCCCCGAGTTGGCGATAAGGTCACCTATAATCAAGTTCACTTCACCGTTTTAGCCGTCGATGGTCTGGCCGTGGCCCGCGTTCGAGTTGAATACCCTACGGCCCAGGAGACCGGGGAGAACGAGGATTCCGCCTTCCACCCCTAACCTAACTTTTGATAGGTGACTACCACTTAACTGGCTGGTATACTAATAATAGACAATTCTTGCATGAGGTAAACCATGAAAAGCGATAAATTCCTGATGGGTATCGTCGCCGGTATCGTATTATTGATCGTTGTGGCCATTATCGTGGTTTTGACTCGCGGACAGTGGGAGGATTACGTGGCCGATGACTCGCCGGCGGGGGTGGTTCACAACTACTTTTTGGCCATCCAACGCCAGGATTACGACAAAGCCTACGACTATCTATCGGATGAAATAAAGTCAAAGCCGGACCGCGATGATTTTATTTTTGTGGTCGATGATTTTGGCAATCGGTCCGAAGCCTCTCTCCAGATTGGCGAAAGTACCATCAACGGCGATCGAGCCCATGTCCAGGTATCGATCACCACTTACAGCGGTGGCGGGCCTTTTGATAGTGGCAGTTATGCCAGCCGAGACACCGCCCACCTGCGGGCCACGGCTAATGGCGATTGGAAATTGATACAGTTCCCTTATCCCTACTGGGGGTATGATTGGAATGAGGCAGACCGGGATTAAAGAGGGCTTTGCGGTCTTCCGTTTTAGGAGATACCTATGTTAACCGTACGACGTATTTACTTATACCTCGTTTCAGCGATCAGTTTGGTCGGAGTCACCTGGTCGGTGATTGGCCTGGCTCGCCTGATTGTGAGTGAAGGCATTGGTCAAGGCCAAATCATTGGCCTGGCCACCTGGCTGGCCATCATTATCGTCGGTCTACCCATTTTTCTGTTCCATTGGCTGATGGCTCAACGCCTGACCGACAGGGATGAAGAAGAACGCAGCTCAATTGTCCGGCGAATTTACTTCTACGGCATCATGGCGGCCGGGGCAACACCGATTTTTAGCAACATCTACCGCCTGGTAGATAACGGCCTGTTGGCCCTGGTTGATGTCAGGCGTCCGAATTATTATCCTTATGATTTAACCACCGCTGAGCACCTAGCTGCCCTGCTGGTTTGGGGGGTGGTCTGGTTTTACCTCTGGCGTCAGGTCCGGGCTGACGATCAGGCATTTGTGGTCCAGGATGCCTCTGCTCCCCCGCCTAACGAAGAAAACGACCGGGGAGGGGTGCGCCGCCTCTACCTGCTGGCCTTCTCTCTGGCCGGACTGGTGATGGTCAGTTGGGGAGCCACCGGTCTGTTACGACTGCTGATGCAACTCCCGGCTGACGTGATCTGGCGAACGCCCATGGCCCATAACATCGCCAGGCTGTTAGTGGGCGGATCTATTTGGGTTGGTCACTGGCTACTCCTACAGCAGACATTCTCTAAAGGCACCCCAGCCGAAGAACGCTCTGTTTTGCGCAAACTCTATCTTTACCTGACCGTTTTCGTCTTTTCGGTTATGGCCGTTGGTAGCGCCACCACGCTTTTAAAGCGACTGATTGAGCTCGCTTTGGGCGGTGAACCCTCGCCAGAGCCGCTGCTCAGTCAATTAAGTTGGCCCGTACCCCTGGTGATTGTTGGGGCCGTTTTTTGGGCTTACCACTGGCAGGTTTTGCGGCACGACGCCAATCAAGCGCCAGAAGTGCCGCGTCAGGCCGGCGTGCGCCGAATCTATGCCTACCTGGTGGCAGCCATTGGGCTGGGGGTGCTGCTCAGTGGGGTGGGGGGATTGTTGAGTATCCTGGTCGATCTACTGACCACGCCGGATGAGATTGGTCTGGCCTATTATCGGGAGCAAGTCGCCCTTTTTACAGCCATGACCGTGGTCGGGGTGCCGGTCTGGTTGATCCCCTGGCGGGCTATGCAAAACCTGGCCGTTACGCCTACCCCCACCTCAAAAGAGGAGGCAGAGGGGGACGGCGAAGCGGAACGGCGTTCAACCGTCCGCAAGATATACCTCTATTTGTGCGTCTTTGTGGCCGCTGTGGCCGTTTTTAGCAGCGTGGGTTGGTTTGTCTTCCACATTCTGACCGCTCTCCTCGGCGCAGATTTACCCGACGATTTTATTACCCAGGTCCTGAACGCCCTGGTGATTTCTGTATTGGCCGCCGGTGTTTGGTTCTATCACTGGTGGGCTATTCGCCAGGATGGGCAGCTTGCCCAAGCAGACCAGGCCCGAAAATTGAAGGATATTTTGGTGGTGGTCATTGATGGCGATGAAGGCAAGCTGGGCCAAACCATTATCGGTCATCTCCAACACAACCTGCCGGGTCTGCAACTCAAACCGGTGGGCGTGACCCCAGAGGCAGTGACAGCCATGACCGCCCAACCCTTCTCGGCGGCGACAGGCAACCTTATGGAGACGGCCCATTACGTCATTGGTTCGTGGCAGGTCCTGGCTGCAGCAGAGGTCGCTCCGGCTGTGGCCAGCAGTGGAGCCAGGAAACTGGTCGTGCCCATGCCCGACCGGGACTGGGTCTGGACCGGGGTCAAACAGCGCTCCATAGACTACTATGCCCGCCAGGCCGCCCGTGGCGTCAAACAGGCCATTGAAGGCGAAACCATCACCCCGGCCAGAGATATCGATCTTACCACGATCCTGGCTATTATTGGGGGGATTCTGTTGTTTCTCTTTATCGCCGGTGGCTTGTTCGCCTTTGTCGTTTCTAATTTCTAAATTATCGATTCAGCTTCCCGTCTCAACAAAAATAGGGGTCACCGTGACGCCGGTTACTTCATCCACGTAGACCGCTTCATACTTTTGCCGGTTGGCCTCATCAACGTATTCCACAAAAAAGACCAGCCAAATCTGGGCCAGTTGTAACTGCTGGCCATAGTCAGCCGCCTGTTTTAAGGCTCGTCGATAGCCAAATTCATCGGTATAACTTTTGACCTCAAGGCCATACACCTGGCCGCTATACTTAATGATCAGATCTATCTGGCCATTACCCGTCGGAAATTCGGGGTAAACCTGCCCCCCTGGATTGCTGAGAAACTCAGAGACATACATATACAGGTTAAAATGGTAAACGGCTTCATAGACCCGTAAATCGGTTCTGCGTGGCGCGTCCTTTAACAACCAGTCCCGGTTCTTTTTCAAGTAACGCTCATACCGCTTGATGAGGTTGCCGATATTCAAGCGATCCGGGGTGATGGTATCTTCAAGATTTTCAAACGGTTCATGAAGCTTGCCCAGATAGCCAAAGAGGTCATAAGAGAAATAATTAAACAGTCGCTTCTGCACAAACGGACAGGAAAATTTGACAAAAAGCTGCCTGTCCGTTTCTTCAATATCAATCACCCCGTTCAGATATAAGAAGTTCAACCTGACATCGTCATATCTAAAATTGATCTTCTCGTCCGTCTTGAATAGCTCCAGCACAGTATTTTTGTACGGCTCCTGCCTGGCCTTACTGATAATATTTAAAATGTTGGCATTCCCTAAACCTTCAGTCGCCCATAAGAAGGTATAGTCAAAATTGTTCATCGTAATGGGCTTATCTTTTTCTTCATTGTAGGTTTCGGTCAACAGTTCGCCGAACCAGGAGACCAGGCCGGGTTGGCCCTGGGTTTCATAATAGAGCCGCTCTATCACCTCCGGGGCAACCGGTTGCCCGCTTTCCCGCTCGTACCAATTGAACATACTCTCAACTTCGGCAAAAGTCAGGTTGGGAATATGCAGACTGCGCTGCACATTAAAGGGTGAACCGGTGACGTTTTCAATGCCCAACACCGCTCTGACCCCAATCAGGGCCACCCCATGCAGTAGATAAGCTTTTTCCCCGGTCGTTTTATCGGCGTCATCCCGCCGGCGGTTATAAATATTTCTGAAAATTCCGGCGATGCCACTAATTGTCTCTTCGGTCAGAGCATCAAACTCATCCATTATTAAAATGAGCGGCTTCTTCAGAACACCCTTTTTAAATATATGGTAGAATTCATCTAATTTATTGACGGTTACATTTTCTAAGGCTAACTCTTCTATAATTTCCCCGGCAATGACCTGTACAATTCTATCCACATCCTTTTCCATTTTCAGGTGTTCCAGGTTAATCTTCAGTGCATCAAATCTTCCATACTGGGGGTCACGCCGTAATCTAGAAAGTACTTGCTGCATCACCCAGGTTTTCCCCCTTTGCCTGGGAGCCCAGATGGTGATGTAATGCCCCCCTTTGTCAGGATTTTCACCGAGCAGTTCCGTAAAAGCTCGATCAACCAGTGCCCGCCTGGGGACATAATAATGTAAATCCGTATCAACAGGGCCATAAGATGAGAATTTACGCATGGTCCACCCCTTGTTCAGTTATCAGTGTTCAGTCATCAGTTTTCAGTGTGTTTCCTTCCTTAATGAATTAGCCTGAAGGATGAAGGCTTATGGACCGCTGATAACCGATAACCAATAACTGATTGTAAGTTAAAGCTAAAGCGATGTCAAAACCTCTTTAAAACCAAATGAAGGAAAATAACACCTACCCGTATAATATATAGCGTGAACCGTGACCAGTCAATGTCATTGAGTTAAGCAATACTGCCAGACTGATAACTGATCACTGACTACCGATCACTGATGACTGATCACTGATGACTGATCACTGATGACTGATCACTGACTACCGATCACTGATAACTGAATTCCTAAACGGGTGTTCAACAGATGAAAGTCAAAGACTGGCTTGGCCATCCTGCGGGGTGGCTGGTGGCGCTTTTTCTGATAATTTTACTTGCCTGCCCCTGGCCCATTCAAGCCCAGGGTGATGAAGGACAGGTCTACCACATTCAACACAGCGACAGCCTGTGGAAACTGGCCGAAAAATATTTGGGGGATGGTTATTATTACCCTCTGATCATTGAGGCCACGGCGGCTAAAGCGGTGACCGATCCTTCATTTACGCCCATTACTGCGCCTAATCTAATTCACCCCGGTCAGAAAATTTGGATACTCGCCCCGTCCGCCGTACCAACAACGCCGCTGACCGGCCCAACTGGTCCCCCTCCGGCCAAACCGCCCCCTACCGTCACCATCTCTGCCCCTGCTGCCAGCGGGCCCACCGGTCACATTGCTTTCAGCTTTTGGAACAATGCTCCCAACCGCTGTACTTACGAAATCAACGTCATCGACGTCAGGGCTTGTTTGAGCAACCCCGAGTCGTGCCAGGCCACCCGGCGCATTTTCGCCCTGAACAACGCCAGCGAACCGGCCCTGTCCCCCGCTGGGCAGCAGTTGACCTTCCGGGGTTGGGGAGGCATTCCCGATGAGATCAGACCGGGGCAGCGCCATCCCTACAGAGGCTGCGCTACACCGACGGCCGAACGGTGGATCCAGACTGCCAGCCTCGACGCCACTGCCGTCCGCCATATGACCGGCTATTATGAAGATTCACACCCGGATTGGTCTCCCGATGGCCAGCGTATTCTGTTTGACACGGGGCGCAATGGGGACGGCATTACCCGGATCATATTCTTTTATGCGGACGGTTCCGGCGAAGAGGAGTTACAAATTGCCGGACAGCAGCCCTCCTGGGCCCCGGACAACGAACGCTTTGTGTATCGGGGGTGTGACGTGACCGCCAATCGCTGTGGGTTGTGGCTGGCCAAAGCCATCCCCCTCAAACCGTGGGAAGCGGGCCCCAACGTAATTGGACCGATTTTGGAGGAAGCTGAAGCCGCGCACCCGGACTGGTCACCTGTTTCAGAGGAAATCGTCTATCAGAGTCCCGTTAGCGGCAGTTGGGATTTGTATCTCATCAACGCCGATGGGACAAATAAGCACCGGTTTACCACCAACCCTGGCCTGGAGGGCCTGCCAGCCTGGTCTCCCGATGGCCAATGGATTGCTTATGTCTTCTTTGATGGCTCGAACTGGAGTCTGCGCCTGATCAGCCGGGATGGTACAAACGATCGTCCTCTCTTCACTTACGACGGTGGTTTCTACGCCATCCCCAAGGTTATTGAGCCCTACGGGCCGCGAGACTGGGGTGACGAACAAATCTCCTGGTCACGGTAGAACTTGTTCCACCTTTTCATTTTTCCCCATCCTTAGCTATAATATCGCATCATTGGGCCAGGAGATACGACCATGTCAGATGAAATGAAACGATGCCCTTTCTGCGACGAAGAGATCAGGCTTAAAGCGATCATCTGTAAACATTGCGGGCAATGGATGCCAGGCTATACCTACGAATCGGCCATCAGAGATCTGGTGATCGAAAAGCAAGTGACCGCTGTCAAAGACACTGGAAAGATAGATACCCAAACCCGTGAAGAGCAACTGGAACTGGTTTTAAATTGGGCCAAGAGTGATCGGACCGGTTCCTTCAAGGGTTTTGATTTATCAGCCCAGAATTTAAGTGGGATTGATTTAAGCGGGGCCGATTTAAGTGAGGCCGATTTAAACAGCGCAGACTTGAGTGGAGCGAATTTGAAGGAAGCGAATTTGAGCAAGGCCAATCTTTTTAGCACCAACTTAAAGGGCGCTAACTTGCAAAAAGCCAAATTGGTTGAAGCGTACCTGAGAGAGGCAATTTTAGACCAGGTTGATTTGAGTGGGGCCAGCTTGCTGCGGGCTAATCTGCGTGGCGCATCGCTGAACCGGGTAGTTTTATACCGGGTAGATTTGGAAGGGGCCAACCTTAAAACGGCCAATTTATGCGAGGCTAACTTTAAAGAGTCTTACCTCAAAGAAACTGATATGACCTGGACTAAGACGGAAGGCGCTGTGTTTAGCGGGGCTTTATTTATCAGGGCTAATCTGACCGACTCGGATATTACCGACTTTCAGTATAAGCGGGCCCGGACACTTGAAGGAACAATTATGCCCACCGGCCGGGTGTATGAAGATTAAGGGGATGACGTCTTTGTATCACGGGCCACAAAGGTGTAACCGTGCCAATCCAAAACAACTAACAGATGCTCTTTGGTGCCATCCTCACGATAAACGGTCTTATATTCCACTTTAGGAGGCTGGCCGTAGTTAGCTTCAACCAAATTAATGGCCGACAGCGCATCAGGTGCTTCGACTGTATATTCTGAGACCAGTTGGCCTCTGGTAAAAACTTCAACACGGTACAGGCTGGTCATATCGAGTTTACTTACACAACGCCTTAATGCTTTAAATGTTTTTACATTTTATCTTGCGATGGATTTATTGGCAAGGGGGGATTTAGTTTGAAAAGCTTATTTATCGCCTGCGGTGCGCTGGCCAAAGAAACGAAAGAGATCATTGACAAATACAATTGGGACGTAGAATTAAAAGCTTTACCGGCCCTACACCATATGACCCCGCCCAAAATCACCGAAGACCTGGACGCGATGCTGACCAAAATTCGAGCAGACTATGACCGGATCATCGTCGTTTACGGTGAGTGTGGGGCCACAGAGATTGACAAGGTCCTGGCCAAGCATAACGTGGTGCGGGTGAGTGGTCCCCACTGTTATGATATGTACCTGGGTACGGCCCAGTTTACCAAAATAATGGCCGAAGAGCCGGGCACCTTTTTTTTAACCGATTGGCTGCTGCGGGCCTATGAAAAAGCCGTGCTGGGGGGGCTGGGACTGGATAAATACCCCGAGTTATCGCCGCTGTACTTTGGCAATTACCGGCGGCTGATCTATATTAGCCAAGCTCCGACCGAAAAGTTGCTGGCCAAAGCCCGGTCCATTGCCGAATCGATGGGCTGGGAGTTTGAGCATCGCCAGGTCGGATATGGAGAATTGGAAACGCGCCTGGTGGCCTTCATGGCCGATGGCAAAGGAGAAGCAGCATCTTAACGACTTGAGGCCCTGCGCTTCAGCTTGTTAAGAAACACGGGCCTTCCTCAACGGAGTCGAGCCTTCAGCCGGCCAGAACCACGGAGCCGAGCCTTCAGCCGCTCAGAACCACGGAGTCGAGCCTTCAGCCGGTCAGGATGCTGTCCCGAAAACCTGGCCAGGCTCAACGCACCCCCGTTTAAGGAGCTTGCACCTCAATATCTGAAAGTCTTACGTGGTCGCTTTTGAAAACGCCGGCTTCATCCAAGATTTGCAGGCGCAGGCCGGTCTCGAACTCGTAAAAACCAAATAAAAGGTCATAATGACCGGGAGGAAGATCGGGGGGGAGAGAGAATGTATGGGAATCAACGACTCGCTCGCCGGGCTGCCAGTAGAGCGTGCTGTAAAAGCCGTTTTGGGGCTTACTGTCTCCTTGAGCGTGAATATTGTCTTCAGCGTCAACCAACTGCACAAACACGGTAAAATCAACCTCGAGGGGCGCTTCAACCTGCCAGAAAAGGGTCAGATGCAAGCCATTCCCAGGGGTGAGAGGTTGGTTAAGATGGCAACCGGTTAGGGTAATCTGTCGATTGAAGTCTACCTGGAGTGGCTGAATTTCTGGAACCGGTATGGTTTCAGTCTGTACTTTGACCGCTTCCGGGCGACTGAAAAGTAGAAGCGGCTCATTTAAGGTCGGGAATTTGAAATATTGACGCGGCGTATAGGCTTCTTGAAACCAGGCCGAACTTTGCACTTCCGGCAGCCAGGAGTAACCAATTAAGACCATATCCGGCTGATAATGGCGAATGGCGTAACCAAAATCACCCTTGGCAATGTGAGGGGAGACATCAGGTTGGGCCAGCCCGACAATATCGACAATTTGCCGGCCCGACCAGTAACCCAGGTGACCAATGTCAATCGTGGCCAGGTTGGCCGAAGCATTGGTGTTTTCGGCAATCCAACGGGCCGTATCGGGATAAACCTGAGCTTTCCAATCAGGACTGTGCTGAACGATGTTGTTTGTAACCGGGTAAATCGTCAAAAGTAAGGTCACCACAAATAGGGTAGCCGCGCTGCCTGAAACAACAGCCCGATATTTTTCTGGAAACAGTTTGGCCAGCCCATCGGCCAGAACCTGTACGCCCCGGGCGGTGAGTAGGGCGATGCCGGGCATCAGAGGCGCGTAATACCACTCGGCGGTGGGAACAGCCAGGGTGACAAAACCGACTACGTACAACACATCGCGACCCACTATGATCAGCCAGGGACGTTCAGTCCAGATGCTCCATAGTACCCCCACGGCCAACAGCAAGGGAAAGAGATAGAAAGCTTCATGCTCTTCAACAATCGTCCATTTATGCCAGTAGGTCCATAGGCCGTCGATAAAACGCTGCCCCAGCCAGTTAAGCTCGCCCTGAGCCGTTTTGGCTGCCAAGGTGGCCGGAAAAAACCAGCCGTAATAAAACAGGGCAAACAAATACCAGGCAGCAGGAATGGCCATAGCCGGCACAATCAACCGCCAGCGGAGACGGCGATGGGCCAAAAAATCGCAAGTTAACATACAAGCCCCCAGTAGCACGCCATCGCCGCGCACCAGGGCGGTGACACCCACCAACCCACCCGCCAGACGGCTCCCCCTGCGGTCATCACTGGCCACGTATGCCTCCATCGAGGCCAAGATGAGGGTCGCATAGAGGTAGCTCTCCATGCTAAAGGCCATCACCAGGAGAGGAGACAGGATCAACAGTAAGGCTCCGCCCAGGCCGGTCAGGCGTCCGGCCAACCGGCGACCCAAATCATAAGCCAGGATGGGGATCAGGCTGGATAGGCTGAGATTGAGGACCAGGGCCGCCTGGGGGGCAGAGCCAAAAAGCCACACGCCGGGGACCAGGATCATAGCATACAGGGGCGTGGTGGTGACCTGGACTCGCTCGCCCAGGTTATAGACAAAACCGCGCCCATAGGCCAAATTTTCGGCGACGCGAAAGGTTATCATGGCGTCGTCCAGAATGATAACGCTGGCCCATAGTCCGGTCCATAACCCGACCAATCCCAGCCCTACCATTAGAGCCGTATCCCAGGGGTGGGTTTTAACCCATTGTTTGATTCTCACGATTATCACGGTAAACGGCATATAAAATCCAACGGCGGATTATACTCCGATTGGGTAAGATGACCAAAAATGCAACTATTTCGACGATGTCACATTTAAATGAACGATGCCAATAGGCAGATTACTTAAGAACATGGTATACTACCAAAACTAATAAAACCGTGAAGAAATCTATAGTCATTACATATTGGAGTTAGTTTGTTATGAGCAGAGCAGCTCGTTTGCGATTTTGGATGATTATTATCATTGTGGGCATCATTTACCTGGTGTCTCGATTTGGTGTTGGCCTGTACACCGATTATCTCTGGTTTCAACATCTCAACCTTGAATCCATTTTTCTGACCAGGTTTTGGGCCAGATTAGGGGTTGGGCTGGCCGTAGGCATCCCCTTTGCCATTCTTTTTTGGGTTAATACCTTCATCGCGCGTTGGTTGTCAATCCGGACCGTCCTTTTTTTCAGCGAAGAAACGTTGGTGGCCCAAAAATTTGTGACTTGGGTTATTTGGATTGTGGGCCTGTTTTTGGCCTGGCTGATAGCGACTGCCGCTTCCACGAACTGGCTACTGTTTTTGCGCTATTTAAACCAATACCCCTTCAACCTGGTCGACCCCATCTTTAATAAGGACATAGGCTTTTACATCTTCAGTCTGCCGCTGTATAACTTTGTGCAAACCTGGTTGGTGATCGCCCTGTTTCTATCGTTGATTGGCGCGGTGGCCATTTACGTGCTGGCTCAGCAGAACAACCTGGCTGAAGGCCGGATGGTCATTTTACCTCACGTCCAGCTTCATCTCTCTATTTTGGGCGCCCTTATCTTCCTTACCTTTGCCCTGGATCACTGGTTAGATTTGTTTGATTTGATGTACTCTCCGCGAGGGGTGGCCTTTGGGGCCAGCTATACCGACATCAACGTTTCGATGCCGGCCCTGTGGACGATGATGGTGGTGGCCATTGCCGTGGCCATCGTCTTACTGTTCAACATCGTTTTGCGCCGTCCAGCCGTCAGTCTGTTGGCTATTTTCGTCTGGATTGTGGCCGGTATTATTGGTACCGGGTTTATACCCGGCCTCATTCAGCGTTACGTCGTGGAACCCAACGAGTTGGCTCGTGAAACGCCCTACATTCAAAACAACATTCGTTTGACCAATATGGCCTACGGTCTGGATAAAATTACGGAAAGAGATTTTTCTCAGATTGAACCTCTCACCGCCCAGAGTCTGACCAATAATGGAACCATCCTGAAAAATTTGCGTTTGTGGGACTACCGCCCCTTGCAACAAACTTACCAGCAGATTCAGGGGATTCGGCTGTACTATCGCTTTCTTGACATTGATCTAGACCGGTACATAGTCGATGGCCAACTACGCCAGGTGGCCCTGGCGGCGCGCGAGTTGGATAAAAGTCAACTGCGCTCACCAACCTGGGTCACACAAAAATTGCAATTCACCCACGGCTATGGGGTCGTCGTCAACCCGGTTAACGAGGTAACCGGCGATGGCTTGCCCCAATTGTGGGTAAAAGACCTCCCCCCTAAATCCAGCGTTGATTTACCGGTTGAGCGACCTGAGATTTACTACGGCGAATCCACCAGCGATTATGTCTTTGTCCAGACAAAGGAACGAGAGTTCAACTATCCCAGCGGCGATGAAAACGTTTATGCCAGTTATCAGGGCAGCGGGGGGGTGGTCCTGGATAGTTATTTCAAGCGTCTAGCCTTTACCTTGCGTCTGGCCGATGCCAATATGCTGCTCAGCCAGGATTTTACGAGCCAGAGCCGGGTGTTACTGTATCGTAACATTAGCCAGCGGGCGGAGCGAATCGCGCCTTTCCTGAGTTATGATAAGGACCCCTACCTGGTCATTGGCGAAGACGGCCATCTCTACTGGATACAAGATGCTTACACCACCTCAGACCTGTTTCCTTACGCAGAACCGATTAACGGCATCAACTATATTCGCAATTCCGTTAAGGTGGTGATCGATGCTTACGACGGCTCATTGACCTTTTACGTCGTCGACCCGGAAGATCCTTTACTCCAGGCCTATATTGCCATCTTCCCGCGCCTGTTCACGCCTATCAGTCAAATGCCGGACTGGCTGCGAGCCCACCTGCGTTATCCCGAGGATCTTTTCCGCATTCAGGCCAGCCTTTACCAAACCTACCACATGCGTGATGTGAATGTTTTTTACAATAAAGAGGACCTGTGGCAGATACCCCTGGAAAACTTCTCCGGCAACACGCAGCCGGTGGAACCTTACTATATCATTCTCCAACTCCCCGGAGAAACGGAAGCGGAGTTTGTCCTCATTCAACCCTTTACCCCCAACAACAAAGACAATTTGATCGCCTGGCTGGCCGCCCGCTCCGACGGCCCATATTACGGCCAACTGGTGGTCTACCGTTTTCCCAAGCAGGAATTGATTTTTGGACCGCTCCAGATTGAAGGGCGTATTGACCAGGACCCTGAGATTTCCTCGCAGATAACTTTGTGGGATCAGGGCGGCTCCGAAGTCATCCGGGGGAATCTGTTGGTCCTCCCCATTGACAACTCGCTGCTTTACGTCGAGCCACTTTATCTCCGGGCCGAAAGTGGCCAGATTCCCGAACTCAAGCGAGTCATCCTGGCCTCCGGCGAGCAGATTGTAATGAGGGAGACCTTAGACCAGGCAGTGCTGGCCCTATTTGGGGGCAAACAGCCTGTCGTCGCCGCAGCGGATACCTCAGCCAGCGAGGAGGAAACGGCGGAAACAACAACCCCAGAGGTTTCTACCGCAACCGGCCAGGCGGCTTCTGAGGAGGAACTGTCGACCGAGGACATTGGTCAGTTAGCCTTGACCGCCTCCAACCATTACGAAGCCGCCCAAAAGGCGCTGCAACAGGGCGATTGGGCCACTTACGGAGCCGAGTTGGAAAAGATGAAAGCGGCCTTGGATAAGTTGGTGAGATTAACCAGACAGGAGTAAAAGTACTTTAAAACAAGGGTGTGTAAAGCGTGAAACGTAAAACGTGAAACGTGAAATTCAAGTTCGTGGGGTTCAAGATTTGGTAGTCTCCCTATTGAGTGTTGGTACAAGAAAGAGACTCAGTAGATCCAATTTTCAAGCTCGGAGCGGACCACAGTCCGCGTTTTGGCCGCTGGACTGTGGTCCAGTTAGAGCAAATTTGGATGTACTGAGACTAATTTTGAACCACTGAGGCACGGAACACAGAGAAAATAATTAAAACTCAGTGTTCTCGGTGTCCGTGGTGAAAATCTATAAGACTTTCGCCGAGGTGTATTAGCCCTTTCTCCATTTAAAATACCGGCTTCTGACTTCTGAATTCTGCCTTCTGATTTGGGGGGTCTGGGGGGGGTTGGGCAGCGGAGGGGTAGCGGATTAGCGGATAGATGGTTGAGCTATCCGCTAATCCGCTATGTATCCGCTGTCCGGCTGGCTTACACCCCTCCCTCCTATACTGTTTCGGCTTAAGTGGCCAAAGATACCCGCCTCCCGTCCCGGCCGGTCGGCTTGCTCCGAGAGTCGGGGTGGGAGGTCATTTTTTAATCAAAACTGATGAACTACGACCAATTTCGTACTGCCGTATCTGCACTCGCCGTGAACCAAATGAAACACACCCAACTAAATTGAGGAAACCATGCTCATCGATGCCCATGCCCACCTGGACCACTATGAAGAGAATCTGGAAACGGTCCTGGCCGAAATCGAGCAACACCGCATCTTGACCGTCAGCAACTCGATGGATATCCCCTCGTACCAACGCAACCTGGAGATTGCGACCAGGTGCGATTGGGTGCTGCCGACGTTCGGCATCCATCCCTGGAATGCCCCGGCCTATGCCGACCGCCTGAGCGAGTTGGACCCGTTGATCGACAACAGTCCCATGCTGGGCGAAATCGGCCTGGATTTTCACTGGGTGGAGGACCCCGCCTGCTATCCGGCCCAGCGGAAACTGCTTGCGCATTTCCTGGCCGCCGCCCGGGCCCAGGGCAAGATCGTCAATGTGCACACCAAAGGGGCCGAGGCAGAGATTCTGGCCGAACTCGACCGCTATCACCTCGAACGGGTGATTATCCACTGGTATTCAGGCCCACTCGACGTCTTTCGGGAAATGATTAGCCGGGGGTACAGTTTCACCATCGGGGTTGAAGTCAGCCGCTCCAGCCACATTCAGACCCTGGCTCAGGAGCTGCCCCTGTCCCAACTACTGACAGAGACCGACAATCCGGGCGGCTGGGAATGGCTGACCGGCATCCAGGGCATGCCGCACCATCTTCAAAAGGTCATCCAGGTAGTGGCCGATCTGAAGCAGACCACCCCTGACCTGATCCGGCAAACAGTTCAGGCCAATTTTAGCCGGCTTATTCAAGACGACCCCTGGCTGCCGGAGCAATACATTAATTTATCTCTTTTGTAGAGAGGGCATCCCTATGCCCGGCCCCCGCATGGGGATACGGGGTTTGTTCAAGGCTCTTTCGTAGAGAGGGCATCCCTATGCCCGGCCCCCGCATGGGGATGCGGGGTTTGTTCAAGGCTCTTTCGTAGAGAGGGCATCCCTATGCCCGGCCCCCGCATGGGGATGCGGGACCTACGAAAAAGAAAATTCCTCTTATATCAAATTATGTAAGGCAAGTTGCTATCTTGCCCCAGCACCGTTGACAAGTTAGCAACTTGCGTAGTGCAAAAAAGAATTTTCCTATAGTATCGAGTTAAGATCGGCTTTCGAGCTTGGTAATAATTTCTTGGAGTAGGCCTGGACGAATGTGCAATGTGGACTGAGTCGGCAGATTGTGTAAAATAGTAAGTACCTCGTCCCGAGTGCGTTGTTGGCGACGTATGGGGCGGATTAAAATACCGATGCTGCCATGAACCTGGTAACCTAATGTCACTGCGGCTAGACGCGCGGCGGCATCATCGGTCAGAAACATAGCTTGGGGATAATCTTGCATCAGGGATAGAGCAGCTTGCTCTCCAAGTCCCAATGACAGAGCTCGAACCAGGGTTTGAAATGCAGTTTGCGACGAGATAACCACAGGGACTTTTTGGAAAGGTAGATCAGGATTAGTCAGGGCATTCGGTCGGTGTTGCTCTACCTCTTGCCAAACCTGTTCTGGTACCAGTACCTCGTTAAAATCAGTCAGTAAAGAGAGGCTATCAAGCTCATCAAGATGGATGATGGGTCCAGCATCACAGACAACGTCCAGGGCCGACTTATTCATTCCCGTGTAGACCCCATTCAACGTCCTGGCGGATAAATTCTTCCATCAACTCTGCCTGATGTGACTCCACGAAACGACGTAAGGCATCTAATATTACTTCGTCCAGGCTACGAAACCAGCCTGCCTCCACCAACTTTTGCACCTGGGTGAGCAGACCAATGGGAACTTCAGTTTGAATTGTGGCGGTTTCAACTTCATGCATAATATTTTTTCCCTGGCAATGAATGAAATTAACGATCATGATTATGCTTGGAATTTCCGGTAGTGTCAAAGGTCTGTATGACATTTAAATAAGGAGGATAGATCAGAATGAAACTCAACTTCTGGCCCCCCTTGTTACGGCCCTCGACCCGAGCCTTCATCAAAGAGGCCCGGCGTACCCCGGGATATTCATTTTTTGACTGGCTGCACGGCTACGTCTACGCCCGTTGGCCTTATCTCTATATCGGTATGGCCATCGGGGAACATCCCCTGGTCCGGCACCCGGTCTCGCTGGTGGCTGGCCTGCTGAAGCTGCTCCGGTCCCGGACGGCCGCCGATCCCTCAACCGAGTCCGCTCCGACCGCTACGCCGCACGATCCTGGTCGCATTACTTTCGCCGACACTTACCACGGTAAGGTCATGCCCCTGGCGGCGGCCAGGCGGCTGGTTACTGTTAAGGAAGAGATCAGCCTGACCAACCTGGAGCAGGTCATTCCCTACGCCCGGGCCCGGGATATCGTCCTGCACAATCCCGAGCACATCGTGGTCCTGGAGTGTCCCTGCCGCTCTTCGCGCCCCCACCCCTGCCGGCCGCTGGACGTTTGTCTCATCGTCGGCGAGCCCCTGGCCGGTTTTGTGGCCGAGCACCACCCAGCTCGGGCCCGTTGGATCACGCCTGATGAAGCCGAGGCCATCCTGCAAGCCGAGCACGAACGGGGACACGTGCACCACGCCTTCTTCAAAGACGCCATGCTGAACCGCTTCTACGCCATCTGCAATTGCTGCGCCTGCTGCTGCGGGGCCATGCAGGCCTGGCGCAACGGCATTCCCATGCTGGCCTCCTCCGGCTACGTCAGCCAGGTCGATGAGGGGCTATGCATAGGCTGCGGGGAGTGCGCCACCTTTTGTCAGTTTGGCGCGCTGGCGGTGCACGACGACCAGGCCGTGGTAGACCCCCACCGCTGTATGGGCTGTGGCGTTTGCGTGTCGAAGTGTAGCCAAACGGCCATCTCGCTCAGGCGTGAACCGGGCAAGGGCGTACCGCTGGAGATCCAGCAGCTTATGGCTGAGGCGGATCAAAGCCGCGAGGCTAACCCACAGGGCAGGGCCATCGCGCTAAGAGGGCCAAGGACGTTAAAACGCCCTAAAAAAGCACCTTTTTAGCCCCTTCGGGCTTTGCTCTTTCAGCACGGGGCTTTAGTCCCGTGCTCCCGCTGGCTCGTTTATTACCCGATTATTTTCTTAAAGTTCATAAATCATCGGCTGATACTGAAAAGCACGTTAAAACGTGCTAAATGTTGCGCTCTAACCTGTTTTAACAGGTTTCGTATTAGCAGCGCGGCACTTCAATGCTGCGCCTATGGCCAAAACGATGACTAAGCCCGCTTAGAGCAATAATATTGACATAATCTTCAAGCGTGCTGTTTGCCTCCAACATAAAAAAACCCGGTCCTGACACACGTTTCTTTGTTCACAAACCCCACCAGGTATGGTATACTTTGGTAAAGGAAGAATAGAAATTTATTCAGTATCAAAATAAGATGGCCAGGCGTAACCGGTCTTTTCGCCGATGACGGCGATGTGAGGGACGAAGGGGTGAGGGAGGAGATTAATGTCACGCCAGGACGATATTAAAAGGCTGATCGTTGCCAACAACCGGCGTCTGCAAAAACTTAAAGAACAGCAAGCGATGCACGGGATTGACACTCCCCCGGCCACGCTGTTGGAAATTGAAAATATTCAAGCAGAACTGGCCGAGTTAGAAGCTGAACTCAACCGGCTTGAAGCTACCCTGCCCCCGGAGATCGAACCCACCGCAGATGAAGCGCCCGCTCCCGGCGAGTCGCCCTTCAAGGGCCTGCAATTCTTTGACGTGGCCGATAGCAACCTCTTCTTTGGCCGGGAACAGTTGACGGCCGAATTGGTAGACCACCTGCGGCACCATACTTTTTTGGCTGTGGTGGGCGCTTCCGGCAGCGGCAAATCCTCTTTAGCCCGGGCCGGACTGGTGGCCGCCTTACAAAAGGGCGAGCCTCTGGCCGACGGCAGCCTGCCTCCCGGCGGCAGCCAGGATTGGGCCATCCATGTCATCACTCCCACTGCCGAGCCTCTGGAATCCCTGGCCCTGTCACTAACCCGCCAGGCCGTATCCGTCATCGAGGCTGCCACCCTCATCGATGACCTGCAACAAGACTCCCGCTGTCTTCATCTTTATATCCGCAAACTTTTAGCCCAACCTGCCCATCGCCAATCAGCCAAACTCTTTTTACTGATTGACCAATTTGAGGAACTCTTTACCCTGTGCCGGGATGAGGTCAAACGCCGGGCCTTTGTGGATAATTTACTGACCACGGTTGAACGAGAAGATAGCTCGGCGATCGTGGTCATGACCCTGCGGGCCGACTTTTACACCCACTGCGGCCAGTACGAGCGGCTGCGGGAGATGCTGGAAAGCCGCCAGAAGTATATCGGCCCGATGAGCCAGGCTGAACTGCGCCGGGCGATTGAAAAACCGGTCGAGTTGGGTAACTGGCGCTTTGCCCCCGGCCTGGTAGAGCTACTGCTGCGCGACGTAGGGGATGAGCCGGGCGCCTTACCCTTGCTCTCCCATGCCCTGCTGGAAACCTGGAAACGGCGGCGAGGCCGCACCCTGACCCTGGCAGGATATGCCGGAGCCGGTGGGGTTCACGGGGCCATTGCTAAAACGGCTGAAAGCGTCTTTGCCCAACTGAGTGTTGAGCAGCAGCCCATTGCTCGCAACATCTTTTTGCGGCTAACCGAACTGGGTGAGGGGACCCAGGACACCCGACGGCGGGCCAGTCTGGCCGAGTTGATCCCCCAGGCCGAGACCAAACCGGAAGTAGAAACAGTGCTGAAAGTATTGGCCGACGCCCGGCTGGTGACCACCGAGCAGGAAAGCGTGGAAGTAGCCCACGAGGCCCTGATCCGGGAGTGGCCCCTGCTGCGCCGCTGGCTGGATGAGAACCGGGAAAGCCTGCGCCTGCACCGCCGCCTGGGTGAAGCAGCCGGGGAGTGGGCGGCCAACAAGCGTGACCCCAGTTACTTATACGGGGGCAACCGGCTGGCCCAGGCTACGGAGTGGGTCGAAAGTGCAGACGGTGATCGTCTGAACGAACAGGAACGCGCCTTTTTCGAGGCCAGCCTGGCCGAGCAGCGACGCCAGGAACAGGAACGGGAGCAACAGCGCCAGCGTGAATTGGAAGCTGCTCAAAAGCTGGCCGCCGAAGCCGAAGCCCGCCAACAAGCCGAGGAACAGCGGGCGCAGGAAGCAGAAGCACGGGCCCAGGAGCAGGAGCAAGCCGCAGCCAGGCTACGCAAACAGGCGATGTGGCTGGCCGGTGCTGTGGCTCTGGCTGCGATTTTGGCTGTTGTGGCCGGTATCTTTGGCTGGCAATCGAGTAAAAATGCCACGAAGGTAGCCCAACAATTAGAGGCGGCCGAAGCCGAATTGAACTTTTCGCGTACGGCTGCCCCGGAAGAACGGCTGGCGCTCCTGGCCAGGTTGGTTGCCCTGGGCCGGACAGAGATGGTGGTCGAGTTGTTTGACGGCCTGCCCACCCAGGCCGAACAGCTTGCGATGTTGAAAACGCCGGATGAAGGGCTGGTGGCGGTGTGCCGGGTATTGGCAATGACCCTGGCCGACGTGGGCCGGATCGGTTACGGCGACCCCTTTTTGGAGGCGATGGCCGAGGGGTTGGCCAACCTGCCGCAACCGGCCCAAGAGGCCATTACTTTGCAGGCTGACCTGGAGCAGTGGTTAAGCGCGCGCCGGGCAGCCAGACAAGAGAATTACCAAGCGGCCAAAACCGTATATGATGAGCTGCGCAAGCGGAACGACAACAACCCGGCCCTCTTCTATGAACGAGCCAGGGTGCTGGCCAGCTTGGGCCAGCCCGAAGATGCCCTGGCCGACCTGGAACAGATGCTGGCCTTGGTGAATGATAGCCCGGCGCTTTTTGATACGGGGCAGGTGGTGAAAAGTATTGGGCGGTTGCTGTACCGGGTCGAGCCAACATTAGGGGAGTTATTCGAGGCGAGAAAAGGGAGCTATTCCCACCTGGCAGAGGCCGGTGAACAGTTAATGAAGGTGAAAGAGGATGAGCTGGTGAGGGTTGAAGCCGGGCCGTTTGAGATGGGCAGCAATGATGGTGATGACGATGAAAAACCGGCGCATACCGTGACCGTAGAAGCGTTTGAAATAGACCGGTACGAAGTGACCAACGCCGAATACGCCGCTTGTGTGGATGCCGGTGGGTGCAAGCCGCTCCCTAATAACGGTTCTGCTACTCGTGATAACTATTATGGTCAGCCGGGGTATGCCGACTATCCGGTGATCTCCGTAGATTGGTACAGGGCCAGAACCTACTGCCAATGGCGTGGGGCGCGGCTGCCGACCGAGGCCGAGTGGGAAAAGGCGGCCCGGGGCACCGGTGGTCGCACTTATCCCTGGGGGGAAGGGATAGATTGTACGCTGGCAAATTACTATGGCTGCAAAGGGGATACCACCAGGGTCGGGACATACCCGGAAGGAGCCAGCCCTTATGGGGCGTATGATATGGCCGGCAATGTTTGGGAGTGGACGCAGTCGGAGTATAAAGATTATCCTTACGACGCAAATGATGGGCGGAATGATTTTAACGACGAGAATAGAACAAATGTTCGGGTGCTGCGGGGCGGGTCGTGGTACAGCGGCAACGTCCGCGCCGCCAGCCGCGACGACCTCAATCCGACGCTCACGGACGACCTCGTGGGATTTCGATGCGCCCGATAGTCCTTTCTCCATTTAAAGTCCTGGCTTCTGAATTCTGAATTCTGAATTCTGATTCGGGGGGGTCTGGGGGGGTTCCCCCCCAGCGTTTTTAAAAATTTTTAAAATGGCCAAAACCTACAAAAATCTTTACCCGCAAATCTGCGATTTTGACCACCTGCTGGCCACCTACCGGCAGGCCAGAAAAAACAAAAAGCAAACCCCGGAGATGTATGCCTTTCACTTCAACCTGGAGGAAAACCTGTGGGATCTGCAGCGGGAGCTATTAGAGGGCAGCTACCAGCCCGCCCCCTACCGTAATTTTTACATTTACGACCCCAAGCAGCGCAAAATCAGCGCGGCCCCGTTTCGGGACCGGGTGGTGCATCACGCCTTGTGTGCGGTCATCGAGCCGCTCTTTGAACGGAAATTCATTGAGGACAGTTACGCCAATCGCAAAGGCAAAGGCACGCACAAAGCGCTGGATCGGGCGCAGGCGTGGGTACGGCGCTATGCTTACGCCTTCAAAACCGATATTCTCAAATTCTTCCCCAGCGTGGACCACCTGATTATGCTGGACACCCTCCGGCAAACCATCGCCTGCCCGCCCACCCTGGCCCTGTGCCAAACGATTTTAGCCAGCGGGGCTGGGGTTCTGACCGATGAATACCCCATACAATGGTTTCCGGGCGATGACCTTTTTGGGCCACTCGACCGGCCACGGGGGCTGCCCATCGGCAACCTGACCAGCCAGTTTTGGGCCAACGTCTTGCTCAACCGGCTGGATCACTTCATCAAAGAAGAGTTGCGCTGCCGGGGATATCTTCGCTACGTCGATGATCTGGTCATTTTTGGTGACAGCAAGGCCGAGTTGTGGCAAATCCGGGCCGAAATTAGCCACTATTTGCAGCAGTTGCGCCTGAGTCTGCACCCGCGCAAAACGCACGTGCTGCCCACGGAGCAGGGCATCCCCCTGTTGGGCTTTCGGCTCTTTCCCACCCACCGGCGGCTGTTGGGCGGTAGCCTGCACCGCGCCCGGCGGCGGCTGCGTCACCAGCGCCGGGCGCTGGCCCGGGGCGACCTGTCACCACAAAAGTTTCGCCAGTCCCTGGCCAGTTGGATCGGCCACGTCAAGCACGGGGATACCTGGCAGTTGCGGGAACTGCTGCTTTCTGAAGTTATCTGGAAAATGGGACCGGTTCAAACCAGCCCTGAAGTTCAGGAGTTCCGGGACGATCCTGGCAACCTGGCCGAGTGGTGGCTAAAAATTTACACTTGACAAAGAAAGACCCGAAAGGTTTTAATGAACTTTAAGAAAATAATCGGGTCATTGAAGTCGGGTTGCATATAACAACGGATCATAGGGATTAAACGGATTTGATCCGATAAATCCTCGAATCCGTTGTTATATTTGTGAAATGCTATTTGATTACCCGACATTGGAAATCAGAAACCAGGTTTTTCGCTTGCTAAGGCATTTTTGGTGCTCTAGAATGCTCAAAAAGCAACGATTAGCTTGGTTCAGACGACAAAAAACCTGGTTTCTCTCCCCGTGTCGGGTAGTGAAATTAATTTTTTAATCTTCATAAAACCTTTCGGGGCTGGCATAGAGGACGCATAAAAAACAATGCAACAATCACCCATCTTTGAAAAAACCGAAACCTTTTTAGATTGGCTGCTGCCAATCACCTGCCAATTTCCGCGCCACCACCGCTTTGGCCTGGCCCGGCGCACCGAAGACCGCGCCCTGGATTTTTACGAGCAGCTTGTCCGGGCCGCCAGAGCGGACAAGCCGGGCCGTTTTCTGTACGAAGCCGATGTGCAGTTGACCCAACTGCGCTTCTATATGCGCCGCTGCCACAACCTGACCTTGCTCACCCCCAAACAGTACCGCCAGGGCAGCCAACGGCTGGTGGAACTGGGCAAGCTATTGGGGGGCTGGCTGAAAAGTCAAACCGGCCAAACTACCTCTCAGAGAAGGCAAAGAGATAGATTTGTTGCTCAATAAGAAATAGGACGCAGATGAACGCTGATAAACGCTGATTTATAAAAAGATCGCACGGGGCTAACCCACAGGGCAGGGCCACCGTGCTGAGAGAGCGAAGCCCTATTGAGCTAAAAATCAAGTGCTTTAGGGCGTTTTAACGTCCTTCGCTCTTTCAGCGTGACGGCCCTAACAAAGCACCTTGTGAGTCAACTCGGGGCCAATGTAGGCAGTTCTGACCGGGCAACCGGTTTGTCCTGTGGGGGAATGGGTAAACGGGTGCTGCGGGGCGGGTCGTGGAACAACAACAACGTCCGCGCCGCCAACCGCAACAACAACAATCCAACGAACACGAACAACAACGTGGGATTTCGATGCGCCCGATAGTCCTATCTCCGCATCCTGGCCGGCATGCCGTTTACTGTCGGGTGGTAACGCTTCAAGGTGAGCGGCCGGAGCCAAAAAATGGAGAACATTCAGCCCATTTTCCCGGTTGGGGGCAACCCCGGCCAAAGATACCCCGCTCCCGTCCCGGCCAGTAGGCTCGTTCCGACCGTCGGGGCGGGAGCATTTGCCAAAAACAGGTGTGCCCGGTTTTTGGCAAAGCCCCAATAATGCAGTCGCCTTATGTCATTAACGAATGGAGCGTAGCGGAAAAAGAAATCCCCAAACAGGTTGATTTTAAGACACCCCCTTGGGGATTTCTCGTCACTTCGTTACGCGTACCCATCCGCTAATCCGCTATGTATCCGCTGTCTGGCTCCACATCGGTAAACGGATGGGTAACGGATTAGCGGATATTGGTTATCTTACGCGTACTCATCCGCTAATCCGCTATGTATCCGCTGGCCGGCTGGCTTATACCCCTCCAATGAATCCTCTTTGTGGTATAATATTAAGTATCAATTGAGACTCATCCCAGGAGGAGGTCGAGGTATGAACGGAGAACTAAGCCGAAGGAAATTTCTCCAGCAAGGATGCCTGGCCGCACTGGGAGCCGGGTTGGCCTCTTGCGCGGGCCCACAGCGTCTGGCTGAAGTCACGCCGGTCAAACCAACAGATACGATAGTCTCGTTCAGCCCTACCCCGACCAAAAGTCCCACCCTGACCCCGGAGGTATCCCCTACGCCAACGACCGAGAGCACCCCCCTCCCCGAACTCCACGAAGCCCTGTATTATCAACAACTGGATGACAAGCGGGTGCAATGCCAGATGTGTTTTCGACGATGCATCGTCCCCGAAGGGGGGCGGGGTTTTTGTCGCAACAAGGTCAACCTCGACGGCCGCTACTACACCCTGGTCTACGGCCGTCCCAGTGCTTTGCAGATAGACCCGATCGAAAAGGAACCCTCCTTTCACATGCTGCCGGGAGGGATGATCTTCTGCACCGGCTCGGCCAGTTGTAACAATCGCTGTAAGTTCTGCCAGAACTGGCACCTGTCACAGCAAAGCTTCGAAGAAATAAGACACTTCGCCATCACCCCGGAGGAAACCGTCGAAGAGGCTCTGAAGATAGGCTGCCATGCCGTGTCTTTCACCTACAACGAGCCTACCGTCTTTTACGAGCACATGTTTGATGTGGTCAAAGCGGCCAAACAGGCCGGTATGGGCACCCTGGTCCATACCAATGGGGGTATGAACGAAGAACCCCTGGCCGCGCTGCTGGAGTATATGGACGCCGTCACCGTTGATCTGAAAGCCTTCACCCCGGAGTTCTACGAGAAGGTCAGTTCCTCTAAATTGGAACCGGTTCTGCGTACCTTGCAGCAGATCCACCAGAGCGGGGCGCACCTGGAAATCGTGAACCTGGTGGTGACCACGCTCAATGACGACCTGGCCGATATCCGGCGTATGTGCTGCTGGATCCGCGATACCCTGAGTGATGAGGTGCCAATCCACTTCAACCGCTTCTTCCCGGCCTACAAGCTGACCGGTTTGCCCCCGACGCCCATTGAGACGTTGGAGAGCGCGGCCCAGATTGCCGACGAGGAAGGCCTCCAATACGTCTACATCGGCAACTATCCCGGACACGAGCGCAACAGCACCTTCTGCCCCCAGTGCGGCGAGCAGATTATTACCCGCCGCCATTTTGCCGTGCTCTCGCTCGACGTTGAGCAAGGCCAGTGCCGCTTTTGCGGTCACTCCATACCGGGCATCTGGTGGGACGCTTGAGGCTTTGGGTGTTTCATTTGGGTGTGTTTCTTTGGGCTATGAGGAGTTTGGCACGCCCACGTGCCAAACGGAGCCGCACGTGGGCGTGCTGGCTCCTCTTCACACTGGTCCGCTTGGAGCAATAATATTGACATAACTGTAAGAAAGCCTATTACCGGATTATTTTCTGGTTCAACGCGGATTTGTGGGGTAAAAAGCCAGACCTGACAGGTTTTAGCGAAAATTTACCAGATAATACAGGTAAGTTGTAGCAAATTGGCAACAAATAGCAACAGATTACTAAACCTGTCAGGTCTTAGGGAGTTCCGAAATTTAAATCATCCCAAAACTTTCGGCGGCGTGAAGCGTAAAACGTGAAACGTGAGGGTTTATGGCGTAAAAACATCACGTTTCACGCTTCACGTTTCACGGAGTTGGGACAAT
>DAOUMU010000466.1:0-3844 GCA_034409055.1 Anaerolineae bacterium | reverse complement strand
ATGCTCGTTGCCACTGGGCTGTTCACAAGTGGTCTGATTTTTGTGACAGCGTCTTAACTTTTGGTCTTGCTCCTCTGTCACCGGCTAAATTATGAAATTTACCATCTTTTGCGTTTTACACCCTATTGGTCAAGCAGCTTAACCCCCTCGCGCAAACAATGGGCACACAGGGCCAGTTCCGCCTCTAATCTCAGAACGGGGGCCTGACGCAGGCAGCGGTCGCAACGCCCCTCGATTTCACATTCATAGACCCACTGCACCTGTTCGCCCCGGGCTGGCCCGGTGATTGCCTCGTCCATGAGTGGCTGGATCAGCTCCTGTTCTACGTCTGTTGGCATGGACGTACGGACGAGTACCTGCGGCCAGAGAGTGAGGGGAGGACGGCGAACAACCTTCGCTTCCAGACGCACGTTGTCCCAGTCGTCGTGCAGGTAGAGCCGCCGGCCACAGTGGCGCGCGTCACAACTCAGTCGGATACCGGGGCCACACCGTTTCCAGGGACAGGTCCGCCCCAGGTAATTACCGGCAGAATCGGCCAGAAAGACGTCGGCCCCCAGGTTATGGCTCTGCAGATGTCCCCGCAGGCGGCGGGCAGCAGCGGCCAACGGGTCCAGGTCCATGTCGTCGGCGACGGTTACCAGGAGGTCGGTGTCCTTGGGGTCAGGCTTGTCGGTGGCCAGGGACCCCAGCAAGGCGATCCGCTCCACCCCCGGCATCTGGACCATGGTGCGGACGAAGGCCAAGGTTTCGACCAGAAGCAGTTCCCGATCTGTTGGCGTCTCGGCTTCTGTCTCTGTCGACCACTGTGGCGCTTCGATGATCGGCTCGACCCCTTCAAATTTTAGCCAGTCCAGGATGCGCTGGCGTAGTCGCTCGTCCTTGAAGTCAAACCAGCGTTCCCGTTCGCGGGGATGGGTGGCCAGTACACCCTTGAAGCGTCCAAATGCCCCCCGGCCTTCGATGGCCACCCATAGCAGTTCAGTCAAATGGGGATCCTGGACCGTGGTGATGAAAGCCTCCATATCGTCGTAGGCTGCGTGGGAATCGGCCTCGGGGATTCTAATGTAGCGAGTGCCATAGCCAGCCTCGACCGCCTCTGCTTGCTCGACCCACTCCTGCTGCCAGTCCGGCAAGGGATAATCCGGCGGCCCCTCCACGTAGCCGAACATGTCATCGGTGAGCATAATCACCTGGCCGGTTTCAAGATCAAGGAAGTAGCTGTGCTCCCACGAGGCGTCTTCAAAAGCCCCTTCCAGGGTGGCCATGTCTACTTTTAATTGCTTCATCGTGTTTTTCCTCCCTTAAGGATCATCGATCCATACACCAGGCACCTCCCGGCCACACTCGGGACAGCGCCCGTCCTCCAGACGATAGGCGCTCAGGCTGAGCCCCCGGCGCCCGATGAGTAACGTCCCACAGTCCGGGCAATAGGTATTCTCCAGTCGATGGCCCAAGACGTTGCCCAGATAGACGAAGGCCAGCCCGGCCTTTTTCCCAATAGACCAGGCCCGCTCCAACGTGCTCACCGGCGTAGGTGAGGCAGTGAAGCGATAGGCCGGGTAGTAGCCGTTGACATGCCAGGGTACGTCCACCCCCAGTTCGGTCACGATGCGGGCCGCGATGTCTTGCAGGACCTCGTCCTGGTCATTCATGCCCGGGATGACCAGGGTGGTGATTTCCAGGTGAAGACCCCACTCACGGGCCAGGCGACAGTTGCGCCATACCTTCTCCACCTCAATCCCCTGGCAGTAGCGGCGCACGGCCCGGGCATCGCCCTTCACATCTACGTTCATAGCGTCCAGCCCGGCCTCTACCAACAATTGCAGGGCCTCAGGGGTCATGTAGCCGTTGGTGACGTAGGTATTGTACAGGCCCCGGGCCCGGGCCAGGCGGAACACGTCCAGTGACCACTCCAGGGAGAGGGTCGGCTCGTTGAAACTGATGGAAGTCCCCTGGCAACCCAGGTTGACCGCCTCGGCGACGAAATCTTCCGGCGACAGGCCAGCCAGGTGATCCCAACCCGAAGTTGCCTGGCTGATGTCGTAGTTCTGGCACCAGGGACAAGCGAAGTTGCACGACCAGGCCCCACCGGTCAGGGCCCGCGTGCCTGGATAGATATGATGGAACGGTTTTTTCTCGATAGGGTTGGCCGAGAGGGAGGAAATGGCCCCATAAATGAGGGTGACCAGCCTACCGTCCTGGTGACGCCGGGTTCGGCACCAGCCCAGCCCGCCAGGGGCGATCTCGCACCGCCGCTCGCAGGTCAGGCAGCGAATCCATTGGCCGGCCGCCGGTTTCTGGAGCCGGGCCGGCCGGATACACCTGGCTGGTAATGGTTGACTGAGACTGTCCATCTCGTCACTCCAAGGTAATTCATCAAACCAGAACTTAGCTTGCCAGCGGGGCAAAAAGTAACTTCTGCTTGATGTCGCCAACTACCTCGTGGCAAGATAACCCTCGATGATCTCGACCGCCCGGGTCACACCATCTTCGGCACGAATACGTTCACCCAATTCGGCGGCCCGTTGTTGCATAGCCTGGTCGCCTGTGACCATATTAATTGCCTCGGCCAGCTTCTCGGCCGTCAGCTTCTGGCGTGGAATTGGCCTGGGGCCAACACCGAGTTGATAAATCCGTCGTCCCCAGAAAGGCTGGTCGCTGGTAAAAGGCGTAATGATGGCCGGCACACCCGCTCGTAGGGCCGCCGCCGTCGTGCCCGCCCCACCGTGATGTACAATCGCCGCCATCCGGGGAAAGAGCCAGTTATGGGGAACCGATTCGATCAGGAAGACGTGATCGGGTAAATCGGTCCGGCCCAGCTTGCCCCACCCGCTCAATAGCAGTCCACGCTGACCGGTCTGCGCCAGAGCATCCAACACCACCCTAACCAGTTTTTCCGCCTCACGAGTGATCATACTGCCAAAACCGATGTAGATCGGGGGCGGTCCTGCTGTCAGAAAATCGACCAGGTCAGCCGGAGGCTGCCAACTTGAGACTGCTTCCAGAAACCAGTAACCGGTAACGTGAATATCTTTACCCCAATCCGGTGGTCGAGGAATGACCTGGGGACTAAACCCATACAGAATAGGCGTCGGTGGCCGGTTTGAAGGGCTAAAGGGCCAACCGGACAGGCGGGGCAGGTCGGGATTCTGGCGCCGTACCACCCCCTGGTAAGCCAACCGGCTGAACTGCCAAAAACTCTGGGTAAAGAAGTCGTGGGTCAGGCGGTTGTAAAGACGGCCCAGCGGCAAGTCGGGTAAGGCCGGATTGGGAAAGGCACCGGTCGCAGCAAAAATAGGCAAGAGTAGGGCGGAAACGTCGGGCACGTCCAGTTCACACGCCACCTGGTGACCGACAATTGTCGTCAGGAAGGAGTGGACGACGGCATCCGTGTCCTGGCAAGCGGTGCGTACGTCTACCAATAGTTGCCTGGCCAGCGGCAGCGCATATTCCGCGATTACCTGGCCGGTGCGCAATGGGTTCCACCCGGCCCGGTCAGCTAACGCCTGGGCCAGGCGAGGTGGATCACCGGCCAGCGGCGCAAACTCTAAGCCGTGCTCGGAGACAAAATCCGCAAAGAGCTGCGGCGCGGCCAGGCGCACCGCATGACCGGCTCGCTGCAACCCTATCCCCAAGGCCACATAGGGTTGCACATCTCCCCGCGAGCCGTGGGCGAGGATGGTGATCTGCATCGCTATCTCTCTTCTGATTCATTTATCAATTCTAGCACGACCGTTCGATACGGCCAAGCCGATAAGCCGATAGGGGAATCGAAGCAGAAGAAAATAGAAAAATCAACCCCAAAATTGCCCTACCCAACTTAACAATCCTCAACTAAAACTGG
>DAOUMU010000465.1:0-14197 GCA_034409055.1 Anaerolineae bacterium | reverse complement strand
ACCGCGTCAGCAACATCCAAAGTTCAGTGTTAACGACCTCAAGGCTCATTTCCGAGGTCTGAAATATGTCACCGAAACATTAAAATTGCTTCCGCAAATGCCTGATCCTATTTTTATTCGACAAATTGCCGCCAATATTGCCCAAATTGGCAGTATCAATACCTCTTAAATGGCGAAGGTATTGTACGCGGTTACAAATTTAATTTTGGTTTTTTGACATAGTCTAGAATTATGTGCTTGAGCATTTGTTCTATTGGTTTGCGCCCAAAAAACGGATTTTGCGGGTACTGATTCCAGCTATTTTCTGGCTTCCTATCTTCAAAGTCGTGGATTTTGTGGTAGAACTGTAGGGGGCAACAACATGTTAAACCTCCCGCAGGCTGACTCAAAGCCAACTTACCCGGTTTATCAAGCGATTTTGGCCTAAAATCAAGCCTGCGGGAGGTCTATGCCAGTTCAACATGTATCTGACCCTTACAATTTTGTGGTAGAACAGGTGTACAAGCACATAATTTGATACTATCTCCTTTGATATAAGAAGAACGATTTATTAGAAGTAGCTAACGTTGCCGTTCACGCGCGGCTGTAAGCCGTTGCACGCAACGGCTTGTTGTGCTTTCTATTCTTCAAACTTCGGCCACTGGTTGTAACCAATGGCTGGGTCGTTCGATCTGAGTTTACGGATGAACTCAACTTCCTTCTGACTCAGAGTCAGATGCCGACTCCGACTCCCAGAGAATCTCTTTTCGGATCGTGAAGTCCCGTCTCTGTTCCCGGGTAAAATCCTGCGCGATCAGTTCACTGCTCGCGCTGCCGAAATAGTTGATGCTGTCGGTCAGATCCTTCCCAACGTATATCTTTCCATTTGGGTAGGTGATCTTGTATATGACTTTCATCCGGTTCTCATTTCTTGAGCACAACGACCAGTGTCAGCCGCCGCGCAGATGCGTGACCCTCAACATCGCCACAGGGCCAACCTCAATGCGTGTATGGCCCACGATTAGCGCGCACAGAGCGCGGTCGGCTGCACGCATTGGTGCGACCCGTTTGTCCGAAACCGTACCTTCGGGTACGGGGGATGGGCGGCAAAGAGTAATTTCGCTCTTTGATAACTGTAGACTGATGTGGGTGAGATAATACCGCATCACGCGGAGATTATCAAGTCCAATCACCGAGGTGGTTCGGCTGACAGCATCATCCCCTGAAGGGCGACTGGTCATCAAATTTCAGAAGCGGGATGAAACGGCGGAATGCAACGAACCAGACGTGGTAATCCCGTCCAGCAGGTGGCTATGGCTAATGATGAGTGACGCTTCGCGTGTGATTGAGGTTCATCACGTCAACGGTAATCACAAAGACAACCGTTACGTTAATTTGAGCCTTTTGCACGGACACTGCCATGACATTGCTCACGCGGCAACGTGCCTATGACAAAGGCTAACCAACTGAAAAGCCGGATGATGGGACGCTACGCAGTGTCAAGTCCGGTTTGGGAGAGGCAGCCGGGGCGGTGACGCCCCGGCTGACCTTAACTTAGGCTTTTTTCTGGGCTACATATAAAACTTATACTGCGATTGTACAATTCCATCTTCTGGGATGTGTTTCATTATTTCTCCCACCTTGCGAGCAAAAGAAATCGTGATTGGTATACCATCGGCAAAAGAACAATTGTTTACATTCATTTTTGTCAGAGCTAATACTTCTCGAAGCAAATCTTTGGGTGAACTTCCACCCATGTGTTGTATAATTTGCCAAGGCTCTGGCACATATGGCCTCGGATATGTTTCCAAATAAGGGATAAATCCCATCGTGTACAAAAAGTGTTGCTCATTTTCAACACAAAAATATGTACCCCTGAGTGGAGGGTAATTTCCCTCACGAAATAATCTTACACCTGATTGGTCTAATGCCACAAAATCTGCTTCACAGCCGGGAAAGACAGACTCTATCCCTTCATACAGACCATCAATTTCGTTGTACCCATCTCTTTCTGTCCCCCAAAACTTAGAGGTTTTATGAATCACTACACGACTTGGTGGATTGCCACGAATTTTAATATACTCTTTGAGTGTGTTGCTTATAAGTTCTGTTGCTTGTTCTGTGGTTAAGTGAGGCAATTTTCCTAGCTTGTTAGCATCCCAGTAAAACTGTTCTCCTCGTAAAACAATACCTTGTCCCAAAAAATCAAATGCTTGAGCAATACTCGAACGCATTGCCAGCGAGTCATCAGAAGTTTGTGCTACATAGAAACTAATCCCCACATAACAAGTATCTGGTTCTAAAGTCGTTGGTCTCCAAGGAATACCACCAGCTTTGTAGTATTGAGCCGTGCAGAAGTTCCAAGCACGAGTGGCAATTTCCTGCACATTACTTTTTCCTTCAATCGTTCTGCGTCTGATAAGCTGGACTGGAATTGGGGTAGATTGTCTCATAGCTCGTGCTTTGATTTCTCTACGAAGGTCAAGGAAGAAATTACCCGATACTCTAATGGTATCAGCCAATTTTACCATATCAGTGGTTAATGCAATGATAATTATGTCTGGTCCAGGATCAGTTTGAGATATGCTAGCTAAACTATCCTCAATCAAGTCCGCTAAGGCTACAATTCTATCTTTTTTAATTTCAATATCGAGAATTTTCTTTAACTCTCTTGGGTTAATATGGCGTTCCCACAAAGGATTCATCTGGAACTGACATCGAAATGGTGACTCTCTATTAAACCCAACAAAGTCACGGTTAATAATTTTGTTAAAACGGCGTAAAGTTTGATAGGCAACTTCATTGTCGGAAAAAATTACATCTTGTTCCTCTGCCTTGATGCGTATATTTTCAATATTTTCGCTCTCGATGTACAAAGAACATTTCTCCAACCACTCCTGTGCCCCAGAGATGGTTTCACGTGTCCCTATAAATCCAAGATTTATTTCTGAAGGATGAAATCCGGCCACATTTTTGCCAAATGGCCCATACTCAGCCAAACCAGTTTTGCTATCCTCGTGTTCAAAATAATCCCCAAATTCAAGTTTCGGTTCCTCAAAATACTTTGTCTCAATAACCATCTTGGTCCTCATCTTCATCTGTTTGACCAAGTAAGTCGAAAAAACTCAGATTCTTGATGTCTTCAGTTTCATCATAACTAACAGGGTCGTAAGGAATGGCAAATTTGGCTACAGTAAAAGCGGGCCTTCGCTCAATTGTGAGGACAGGCTCATCCTCTGAACGGGGGTCTAATTTTATCCGAGCAACTATAGCTTGAGAATTTAGTCCCGCTAAGGCATCAGACCAGAATAAAACGTGGTTTCGAACATGCTGATTGGTTTCCTGAGCTTTTTTACGGGTTGTATAAGAACCAACTTTGCTTGTATTAAACGGGATAATACCGTCTGTGGTAAAGAAGTATTTCGGAATAACTTGTAAAAACCAAGATTGCCCGATTCTTTTGAAACTTAAATTAGCGGCAAGATGTCGCCAAAACTTATCATAGCCATATTCATAATACTTTGCTACGGTTCTAGAGGATGTACGTCCAGTAATAATGTTGAACCATCGCTTCTTGTATTCCGTCTTGGTATCATCAGGATTTATCACAAAATAGTATCTTCCAAATCTCTTTTCGTATCTTATTCGGAATTGCCGCAAGTGATTGGACAAAGTTTGATTTAATAACTGGATATAATGTCGGCGTCTTGCCTCATCTTCCCATAAAACCTCTGATGATTCCCAATTGATGTTTTCTGTGTCGCAATAATCTCTGAAGACACAATTTCTGGCTTCGAGGTTTGAAAATGTATATATTTTCTGGCTTACAACAATGAATGGAGGGGTAAAGCCCTTTATATGTTTCCAAATATCTTCACGTCTTTTTGCCTGGCATGGAGCAGACCACACTTTCTCAGGCAATTTCTGCAACTTCAATAGATTAGAAAAAAGACGTTCTTTTTGATTAAGGGATACACGAGGAGGGCTTATACCTGCAATCTCTTGCAACTGAGGCAAACAATCAGGGGTAAATTCATCAACCGATTTACCAAACTCTATTTTGAATGGAGGCTGCCATACATTTGGTGTAGTTTTGATGTATGCTTTAACATCTTTCCAGTAGAGCTTATCATCATCAGGGTGATAAATTATATAAATTACCGGATAATTAGATTGGTGCCAAAGCTCCAAATCATCTTTTGAAATACCTTTGGCTGAAAAATTCGTAGGCGTATCACTAACAATGTAGCTTGCGCCGGATTTCGCCTGAACTTTAATAATGCCGCCTGTAGCTTGATACCCTTTGCCGTCTAATTTTGGTATGACAACCTCTATTTCTCCATCTATCCCAAAGTCATCTTTGGTAAGCTCACGCCAAATACATTTCATTTCGTGAGCGATAATGTTTATCCGGTCTAAACCTTTCCATTCGCTAAACTTGGACTTTAGTACGGTTTTCGGCATGGAACACGCTTTTTACTATTGAAATGACTTTATGTAGATCATTATACCATGAGATGTAACTTTGCACCTCAACAGCATTTGAATATTAAAATTCTCCCATTTTAGCGTGTGCAAAAAAGTGAGTTCTGATAAAAATGAAGAAGCCGCCGTTGTGCCGCCCAAAGACAACTTCAATAAAGACCAAGCCTTGCGCCAAAAACCCAGCTCTATGGGTCGGTACTAACGGCCTTGGTGCGACCCGTTCGCTCGAAAACCGTACCATTGGGTACGTGGGGAAGAGCGGCAGGGGTTCAGCAACCCCCTGATAACTACGTGTTGATGTAGGTGAGATGGTACAATAACAACTGAATATCATCAAGTCCTATCCCCCAGGTGGTGGGGTGAAAGCATCGCCTCCTGCCGAGCGACTGGTCATCAAACGGCAGAAGCGGGGCGAAACGGCGGCATACGGTCCCCTGATGGGCCAGACGTCCGTAATCCCGTCTAGCAGGTGGCTATGGCTAACACAAGTGAAGCTGTGTCAGAAGCGTCGTCAAGGTGAACGGGCCAAATCTGGGTATTTGGAAGGATGAAGGATGAAGGATGAAAAGGATTTAGAAGTTCATCCTTCATCCTTCTGAATTCATCCTTCTGAAAAGGCCCGGTCCAAAACGGATACGTATTCTGGGCTACGTGCTCAAACCTGACATCGTGACCATCTCTTATGGATACCGCGCGAAGCGAAGCAGCAATCCTTCGGTTGCGCTCAGGACAGGCTCTACGGTCACAAACCCATCAACACGTGGAACGGTGGTACTCCCCGGACGCTCTCAAGGATCAATTAACAATGAATAATTAGGTTCTGTTGACATTTGTCCAAGAATGTCATTCCGAGGAGCGCAGCGAGAGGAATCCCCGTAAAAAATCAAACCTCTCTCCAGCCCACTCTTGTGACCAGCGTTTGTGGTACAGTTTCCGTAATAAGTGGGTACAAGGGAGGGCTGTTTGCTGCTTGATAAGTAGCACATTCTTGACACTTTCTTGATAGACAACCCATTTTTCTTGACACACAATTTATATGTTTTTTGGTATGGTGTAGGAAACAAGAGAAAAAAGACACACTGGAAACCCTATCCAGGAGGATTATACATCCGATGCAGATCTCACAAGTTAAACACCTTCTCATTGGTGCCCCTATTCCCAACAGCCACGAACTGCACGAGCGACTGGACAAAGTCCGGGCGCTTGCCGTTTTTGCCTCGGACCCTATCAGCAGTAACGCCTATGCTACCGAAGCCATCATGAGCATTCTGATCTTGTTGGGCAGTGACGTGCTGGCTATAACCTTGCCCCTGGCCATCGGCATTGCTGCCCTGGTTTTGACAGTTGTCTTTAGTTATATTCAAACCATTATGCACTACCCGGAGGGAGGCGGGGCCTACACCGTAGCCAAAGACAATCTGGGTACTATGCCTTCTCTAATTGCCGCTGCTGCCCTACTCACCGACTATGTTCTCACCGTTTCGGTGTCTGTTTCGGCTGGAGTGCGGGCTTTTACCTCGGCTTTTCCTCAATATCACGATTATCGTCTGTTGTTGGCCTTAGTCATCATCCTGCTGATTACCTGGGTCAATCTGCGGGGGGTTCGGGAAAGCGGGACCATTTTTGCCTTGCCTACCTACGCCTTTGTCATCGGCGTGTTGGTGGTGATAGTAATTGGGCTGGTCCGATACTTTGAATTGTTTGGCGCTGCGCCCATAACCATGGTCACTACCACCGTGCCGCCGACCAATACCTTCACCGGGTTTGCCTATGTCTGGCTATTGCTGCGAGCCTTTGCTGCCGGCACGACCGCCCTTACCGGCATCGAAGCCATCAGTAACGGGGTGCAGGCTTTCAAGCCCCCGGAGTCGAAAAATGGTGTTCAAACAATGGTGGCTATGGGGGTGATGGCGATGTCGCTCTTCATCGGCATTTCTTTTCTGGCGACCCATTTGCACCTGGTCCCCCGTGAAACAGAGAGTATCCTGTCGCAATTAGCTCGCGCGGTCACCGGCAGCGGCTTCCCTTATTATTGGGTGCAATTATTCACCATGTTAATCCTGGTGCTGGCCGCCAATACCGCCTATCAGGATTTTCCCCGGCTGAGCGCGTTTCTGTCTCGGGATGGTTTTATGCCCCGCTGGATGCAAAACCGGGGTGACCGGCTGGTTTACAGCGCCGGAATCGTCGTCTTGGCCTCGTTGGCCGCCGTCATCGCCATTGCCTTTGACGCCGATGAAATTCGGATGCTACCCTTATATGCCCTTGGCGTGATGACCAGTTTTACCCTGTCCCAGGCCGGGATGTTTCGGCTGATGGGGAAAGTTGCCAAAGTCCCCCCGGGCGAGTTGGTCCACACCGGCGCTACCACCATCCACTACGAGCGCGGCTGGTGGTGGAAACGTGGTCTCAATGCCGTTGGTTCGGTGGTGACCTTTATAGTGTTAATTATTCTGATTGTCACCAAGTTTGCCGAAGGTGCCTGGATTGTGGTGTTGGCTATACCGCTCATTATCTGGTTGTTCATATCCATCAAGCGTCACTACGGCGGCGTGGCCGAGGCGTTGAGCACCCGCAATTTTTCACTCAACGACCAGTACGACGTCGCCGATATTGTCATTACCCCGATTGGGGACGTACACCTGGGCACCCTGCGCGCCCTGCGCTATGCCAAACGTTTATCAGATAACGTATACGCGGTCAGCATTATCACCAGCCAGGAAAACAAAGAGTACCTGGATCGCCGCTGGCAGCGCTTCCCGGAGATTACAGATGGGGTCAACCTGGTACAGATCACCTATGATTTCCGTGACGTACTTACGCCCCTGGTAAAGTACATCGAGCAGACCGTGAACAAACATCCCCAACAACTTATCACTGTTGTTGTGCCGGAATTTATTCCCCCAACGGCAAGCGCCCGACTGTTACACAACCAGACCGCCAATATGCTCCGGTTGCGCCTACGCGGCTATCCAGGAGTGGTGATAATTGACGTCCCATATCATATTTGATAATGCGGAGGATGGGGAAACCTGTTGCCCTTGTCGTTGGTGCCCTGTCTGGAATTAGCCTGATAGGAAGTGGTTTTAGTTTAATTATTGTGTTAACTCAACTCACACAAGGAGAGGATTAAAAACAATGAGCCAACCCCAAACAGAACTTAGCCGTGATTTATCTTTGTTTGATATTACCATGATTGGTGTTGGCGCCATGATTGGCGCCGGTATCTTTGTTTTGACCGGCATTGCCGCCGGTGCTGCCGGACCGGCCCTCATTCTCTCGTTTGCCCTCAATGGCATTGTAACCATCCTTACGGCGATGGCCTACGCCGAGCTAGGCTCGGCAATTCCCGAAGCCGGGGGTGGGTATCTGTGGGTAAAGGAAGGACTACCCGGCCCCAACGCCTTTCTCGCCGGCTGGATGAGCTGGTTTGCCCACGCCGTGGCCGGCAGCCTGTACGCGCTGGGCTTTGGCTCTTACCTGGCCCTGGTTTTGTCGCAGCTTGACCTGTCGATTGCCGGGCTGGAAGGGGAATTTCTGCACAAGACCCTGGCGGTTTTTATCATTGGGGTGTTCCTCTACATCAACTTTAGAGGGTCCTCCGAAACCGGCCTGGCCGGTAATATTGTGACGGTGCTAAAAATTATTGTGCTGGCCATCTTTGTGGGCAGTGGTCTGTGGGTTATTTTCAAAAACCCGGATTATTTTAGCAAGTTTCAAAACTTTGCGCCTGCCGGCTTTAGCGGCATTTTTACCGCCATGGGGTTGACCTTCATTGCCTTTGAAGGCTACGAAATCATCGTCCAGGCTGGCGAGGAAGTCAAAAATCCACGCCAGAATATCCCCAAAGCTGTGTTTCTGTCAT
This sequence comes from Anaerolineae bacterium, assembly GCA_034409055.1. Taxonomy (GTDB): domain Bacteria; phylum Chloroflexota; class Anaerolineae; order 4572-78; family J111; genus DAOUMU01. The sequence goes on along the minus strand of DAOUMU010000465.1, from coordinate 5,868 downwards.
TGGCCATTGTGATACCTATTTATATGCTGGTGGCTTTTGTGGCCCTTGGCGCGGTCAATCCCGAAACTAACATTCCTACCTACCAATGGCTCAGCCAGCACGCCGAATTAGGCGTGGCCGAAGCGGCCCGTCAGTTCATGCCTTTTGGCACCATTTTGCTGCTTATCGGCGGGCTGCTCTCCACGATGAGTGCGCTGAACGCCACTACTTTTTCGTCTACCCGTGTCTCGTTTGCCATGGGGCGGGATAAAAATCTGCCCAACGCTTTTGCTGCCGTGCATCCGCGCACCCGCACGCCGCACATTGCCCTGGTCTTGAGTGGGGCGCTCATCATCTTTATGGCCGTAGCCATTCCCATCGAGGACGTGGCTGCCGCCGCCGACATTATGTTTTTGCTGCTCTTTTTGCAGGTCAACGTGGCCGTCATCACCATTCGTAAAAAGTATGGCGACCGGCTGAACTACGGCTACCTGATGCCCTTTTTCCCCATCGTGCCAATTATTGCCATTGTCACCCAACTCTTCCTGGCGCTCTTTATGTTTAACTATTCACCGCTGGCCTGGTACTTTGCCATTGGCTGGATTGGGGTGGGGTTTGTGGGGTATTACTTCTACGCCCGGCCCCGCGAGGCAGCCAAAAGCCACACCCCGGTGATCTTAGAAGAAAAACGAGTCATCGAAACACCCACCGACGGGCGACGCTACCGGGTGCTGGTGCCCATTGCCAATCCGGCTTCGGTGACGGCGCTGCTCAAACCGGCTATCCAGGCCGCCCGCCGCCATGATGGCGTGGTGACTCTCTTACACGTGCTGACCGTGCCGGAGCAGTTGCCGCTGTCGGCGGGTCGCGCTTATCTGGAAAAAGGCAAAACGCTGCTGAATGATGTGCTGAAGCAGGTAGAGATTAAAGATGTTCCGGCTGAGGCAGTGATCCGCATCTCCCACTGGCCGCACCAGGCCATTATCCATACGGCCATCGAGAAAAAAGCTAAGTTGTTGGTGATGGGCTGGCAGGGACCGCACAGCAGAGGAGAGACGGTCATCGGTCGTAACATTGATCAGATTATTGAGTTGGTCAATTGCCGGGTTTTAGTGGTGCAACAGAGTACAGATGTCTCACTGCGCAAAATCCTGGTGCCCATTGCCAACCCGGCCCAGTTAGAGTTTGCCCTGGAAGCGGCAGAATTGATGGTCACCAACAACCAGACCGAAATTAACGTCCTGCATGTTTTCCGGGCCACGGCCACCCCGGAGGAGCAACAAAGCTATCTCCACAAACTCCAGGGGCGGATCGAACGGTACCGGCAAAAATATCCGCAGACGAACGGTCACATCAAATTGATGCACAAAACCGCTGCCGACCTGGTTGAGGCGATTGCAGACACAGGCCGCGGCCAGGATTGCCTGGTGTTGGGGGCCACCCGGGAAAGCTGGTTTAAGCGCCGCTTTTTTGGCAACAAGCCGCTTCAAATTGCCCAAAAAGCGGGCCGTCCGGTTGTTCTGGTCCGGCCCAGGATAGACACCGTTGGCTTTGGCGTGTTCCGTCTGCTCAGTTACCTGCGCGGCGGCTATCGCCGGATTGACCCCAAATCGGAACAAGCCTTGCAAGAACAGGGGATTTTGCGCCCCCCCAGCGAGCGCAGCAGTTCAGACCTGCACACTCACGTGAATACCTGGGAGCTGCTGGTCACGGGTGTATTGGGAATCATCTCCAGTACGCTAATGTATTGGGGCAGCGGCGAAACCTGGACCTGGGTCGGTGCCGTTCTGTTTCTGGTGACGCTGGCCGGCTTTACTTACATCTCCACCCAGGCGGTGTTCAGCCAGCGGAGACGGGCGTAACAAAAAAAATGCCTCCCGGTTCAGGAATGTTGCCTGCCCACACCCCGCTGTTCAGCGGTTGGCTGGCGGCAGTGGTGTTGATTGATTGATTGATTGATTGATTGATTGTCGGTGGTGCGCTCAGCTCTTTGCCGATGGTGGCCCTGGAGCCAATTGTGGCGCAGTTGTTGCTATATCAGAGAGCCACTTTCTAAAGCGAGAGAACTTGATGATACCAAAGGATTTAATTGTCCGGACAGTTAGTCTGATACTCTTGGGCTTTGGTTTGTTCCAAATCATCGCTTCGATCATCGCCTTTATTTTTTTAGTGCTGACCGGGCACTGGAGCGATCATATCCCCCAGATTGTGACGCTTGCTTTCTGGCTAACCCTGCCCATAACGTATCTGGTCTGGAAAAAATACTTTGGGGAGAAGCTCTCGCCTTGAAATTCGGAGTTTTCCTCCGTTTGATTAATGAGCACACCACAGGCCGCACCTTCAGGCTGTTGGGGGGAGCCACGGGTTAACGTGCTACTTTTGAATCTGGCCCTGGATAGGATACAATCACTATGACGATTGGGAAAATTGGTAGAGTCAGGCGCCGGGGAAAATCTTCTCATCGCCTAAATTTATACAATGCACCAAAACTACGCCCCTCAAAATTCAGACAAACTGCTCAACTCTATGCAGCAGGAAGAAGCGGGCCAAACTCGGGGCAAGCTCAAAATATTTTTGGGATACGCTGCCGGGGTCGGCAAAACCTATGCCATGCTGGAAGCTACCCACCAGTGTCTGGCCAGAGGTGTTGATTTGGTGGTGGCCTATGTTGAAACGCATGGCCAGCCTGGAACCGAAATCTTGCAGCAAGGGTTGGAAATCCTCCCCCGCCAACAGATCGAAGATCGCAATGAAGCCCTGGCCGAAATGGATGTTGACGCCGTGCTGGCCCGTCGCCCCCAACTGGCGCTGGTGGATGAACTGGCCCATACCAACGCGCCCGGTTCGCGCCATACCAAACGCTACCAGGATGTTTTGGAGATACTGAACGCCGGGATTGACGTTTACACCACTTTGAATATCCAGCATCTGGAAAGCCTTAACGATGTAGTGGCGCAAATCACCGGCGTCACCGTGCGTGAAACCGTGCCAGACCGTTTGCTGGATGAGGCGCATGAGATTGAACTGGTTGACCTGCCCATTGACGAGTTATTGCAGCGCCTTGAAGAGGGCAAAGTTTATGTGCCGGAACAGGCGGCACAGGCCAGCCAGAAGTTTTTCCGTCCGGGTAATCTATCGGCGCTGCGCGAACTGGCCTTACGGCGGGCTGCCGACCGGATTGACGAGCAGATGCGGGCCTATATGCAAACTCATGCCATTGCCGGGCCGTGGCCGGCAGGCGAACGTTTGCTGGTATGCGTTAGCCCCAGCCCGCTGAGCGAACGATTAGTGCGGACAGCCCGGCGGCTGGCCGTCCGCCTCAACGCCGAATGGTTTGCCGTGTATGTCGAAACGCCCGGCCACGCCCAAATGTCGAATGCAGGCCGCGACCGGGTGGCCCGCAATTTGCAGTTGGCCGAGTCGTTAGGGGCCAAAACTATGACTATTTCTGGACAATCCATCGCCGAAGCGATTGTGGATTTTGCCAAAACGCATAATATCACCAAAATTGTGGTCGGCAAACCCCTGCGCCCGCGTTGGGTTGAATTGCTGAAAGGTTCAATTGTTGACCAGATTATCCGGCAAAGTAGCGACCTTGATATTTATGTCATCAGCAGCGCCACGGCAGAAAAACTGTCAGATGTTCAACATAGGTTAATTAACAAACAACCCTTTCACTGGCGGCGTTATGTCCAGAGCGCCGGGCTGGTGGTGCTGACCACGGTGTTGGGGTTTCCCCTGCGCCCGTTCATAGAGCCGACCAATCTGGTGATGCTCTATCTGCTGGCGGTGGTGATTGCGGCCATCTGGTTGGGCCAGCGCCCGGCGGTGTTAGCCTCATTTTTAAGTGTGGTGGCTTTTAACTATGTCTTTGTGCCGCCCTACAATACCTACGTGGTCGCCGACGCTCAATTTTTGCTGACCTTTGCCGCGCTGCTGGCGGTGGGGGTTGTCATCAGCACCCTGACCGCGCAAGCCCGCGACCAGGCCAAAGCAGCCCGGCGGCGCGAGGCGCAAACTGCCGCGCTTTACGAACTGAGCCGCGACCTGGCAGCAGCCATTGAGCCGGAACAGATTGCCCAAATTATAATCACACATATCGACCAGATATTAGGCTGCCAGGCCACCATTTTGCTGCCACAACAGAAAACTTTACGTCCCTGCTATAACAACAGTGTTTTTAACCTGGATGACAACGAACGGACGGTGGCAACGTGGGTTTTGCAACACAACCAACCGGCAGGACGGGGTACCGACACCCTGGCCGACGCCAAAAACAGTTACTTGCCCTTAAAGACCGCGCAGCATATCGTGGGGGTTTTGGGTGTCGGTAGAGACAAGAATGCCAACCCCCTAACTCCGGAACAGTGGCGTTTGCTAGAATCCTTTGCCCATCAGGGAGCGCAAGCCATGCGACGGGTGCAACTGGCCGAAGAAGCTCGTCAGGCGCGATTACTCCGAGAAACCGAAAAACTGCAAACCGCCCTGCTGAACTCCATCTCGCACGACCTGCGTACACCACTGGCTTCCATTACCGGCGCCCTAAGCAGCCTGCGTGATGACGCGCCGTTTCTGGATGAAGCCGCGCGCAATGTACTGGTTAGCACGGCCTGGGAGCAAGCCGACCGGCTAAATAACCTGGTGGACAACCTGCTCCAGATGACCCGCCTGGAAGCTGGGGGAATGAAGGTTAAACCGGAACCGTGCGATGTGCAAGATATGGTGGGCGTGGCTTTGACCCAACTAGGCAATCGGCTGGATGAACGCCCAATCAACATTGAAATACCCGATAACCTGCCCCTGGTTCCAATGGATATGGTCTTGATGGTGCAGGTATTGGTCAACTTAATGGATAATGCCCTAAAATATTCTCCCCCGCAGAAACCAATAACCATTTGCGCCGCCCTGACTGAATCTGAATTGGTCTTGCAGGTTATTGATGAGGGTCCCGGTATACCTGAACCGGAACTGGAACATATCTTTAGCAAGTTTTATCGTCTGGAGCGTCCCGATGATGTGGGGGGCACCGGGTTAGGATTATCTATCAGCAAAGGAATTGTGGAAGCGCACCACGGCCGTATCTGGGCCGAAAGCAGGGCCGGCGGCGGCGCGATATTTAGCCTTGCTATCCCGTTGGTGAAACCAGAAACCGTGAAGGAGACACGATGAGCGAGAACGGTCCCCGCATATTGGTGGTAGATGATGAGAAAGCGATTCGCCGTTTTTTGCAAACCTCGCTGACAGCCAACGGGTACACCGTATTTGAAGCTGCCAACGGCACCGAAGCTCTAACCGCCGTAGTCAACCATCGGCCCGATGTGGTGATTCTTGATTTGGGGCTACCGGATATGGAGGGAACCGAAGTTACGGTGCGGTTGCGAGAATGGACTCGCCTGCCGATTATCATTCTCTCGGTACGCGGGCAGGAAACCGACAAGATTACTGCGCTGGATGCCGGGGCCGATGACTACCTGACCAAACCTTTTAGTGTAGGCGAATTGATGGCTCGTATTCGAGTTGTTTTACGGCGAGTAGCTAATAACGACCATACTGATTCTGTTTTCACCACTGATGGTCTGGAAATTGATCTGGCTCGGCGGTTGGTGAAGGTTGGCGGTCAGGAAGTACAACTAACTCCCACGGAATATGATTTGTTGCGTGCGCTGGTCAGGCACGCCGGAAAGGTGCTAACTCATCAACACCTCTTACGGGAAGTGTGGGGAATGGGCTATGAAGCTGAGGCCCATTTGCTGCGCGTCAACATCAGTAACTTGCGCCGTAAATTAGAACAAAACCCTGCCCGGCCCCATTATATCCTTACGGAGCCAGGGGTTGGCTATCGTTTGCATATTGAGGCTTAGGTCAAAACGATGCTGGAGTTCATATTCG
>DAOUMU010000464.1:0-9856 GCA_034409055.1 Anaerolineae bacterium | reverse complement strand
AGAATAGGCCCATTTAGAGTGCACCGAAGATTATTCGGGTAAACAGGTGTTTTTACTGAATATTATTAAGCAGAAGTGGCAAATAAATTTTACCTATTCAGGAAAAAATAAGCGAACGTACAGTGATTAAGGAAACCAAACTCTATTTTTTCGCCTCGCGGATGAGATATAAGTCTACTAAACCGATAACTGCCACACCTATAACGAAAAACTCTAATGTTCCGAACTGCATTGTCCCTCACCCCCCTTTATCGGAATCAAGGGTCCAAATGTAAAAGACCAAGCAAGTAATAGAATTCCAAGAATTGTTGAAGGGAAATTGTTTAGTTGGTTTTGAACTTGGCTAATAATATCCATTGATTGAAATTCATTGTTACCCAGATACGACCCATTCACTCGAAACCATGATTTGACACGGGAGAGGAGTGGGGAAAGCCAAAAGACCCCTCCCAACTGCGTATCCATATAGATGAGAGGACGAAAACAAAGAGCCTGTCGTCCACCCCTCGGTCAGTTAGTGACCCTCAGGCCAGGGGCGACTGGCTGGGTCAGGTTGAGGGGAGGGGAGAGAGATAAAAGGGCGATGCCTGGCTACCGAAGCCAGGATCGCCCTTTTGTGATAGGGATGTGATACAATGAACCAATGGTGGAAAGGAGAGAAGGGCTTATATACCAGGAGCAGAACCAGCCGGAAATTGACCCTTACGAGAAAGCGGAAACTGTTTTCAAGGCCAGGGTGGAGCAATTACAACGCATTGGGCTGATCCGCAGAGCTTCAGAAATCACTGACGAAGGGGAACTGGATGACCACTTTGATGACTTGAGCAGGCTCTACCGGAAAACCTGTTTAGAGTTGGGCTTGAGGTGGCCACCCCCTCCCATAAGTGACGAGTCAACTTAATGTCGTAAAACAAGACATTCCAAACGCCAAGCCACCAAGTGTCGGCTTTTCTCACATACGCTAATACCGCTTGAAATCCAGGATTCAGTTTACTCAACTTGGAAAACGTTACCTATCTTGGTGTCTTTCCCCCAGGCTCAATTCGATTTACGGATGTCACCCGATCAAAATCTTGGTCGTAACTATAGATATTCTTTAACTGCTGACGTTCCATATGGGCAATAGACAAGCAATCCTCGAAATCCATTGTATACGTAGTATACAACTCTAAAGCCCGTAAGTAGGTCTGACGATACTCTAATTTGAAACCTCTAAGCGAGAGAATAGCCGTGAGGCGTTTTTTTATCTCTACCGGGGACAAGTTGTAATGTTTTTTTGAAGCCAGGACAAACACCGCTTCCGCAATGACAGACTCCGAGGTGGTAATGGTGATTTTGTTTTCCTCAGCTTGCTTGAACAAAGCATAACAAGCCCGGGCTTTGTCAGGGTCTTCTTTGGTTAGGTAGCGAATGATGATATTGGTGTCGATGAACGGGGGTGGTTTCACTGGTTCATTTTGGCAATATAACGGTCCACTCGTTCTTCTTTGACCGCCTCACGAATTTCTTTCCAACTTTTAGCTGGAGAGAGGGCGGGCACAGACCCCATAGCTTCTTCCAAGGTCATAGACACGGGTTTGATCTCTACGATGTTTGCAGACACCCGAAAAATAACTTTCCCTTTTGGTTTGATGTTAAAAGAACGGCGTATCTCTTGGGGGATGGTAATCATTCCTTTAGGCGTCACCGGGCTGATATATTCCCTAACTTCGTCGTGGAGTAAACTTGCGGTTGCGGGTTGACCACTCATTAAATCTATACTAACTGATTTGAGTTTGCTTTACAAGAGGCGATTTACCTGGACGCGAATGATGACCGGCCTGAAATGTCGTTCTTCAACATTCGAAAACTAATCAGGTATTGCAACAAAAACGGTCGTTTCTTTCAGCCTCTCGGTGCAAGATTAACGCTTGACTTTCCTTTCAATCATCTGATAAAAATATTCTTGAAATCCCCTTTTTATTGCAACAACTTAATAATGAAGGTTATTGGATACATTCGAGTCAGCACCGACAAGCAGGATTTGGAGAAGCAAAAGCATCTCCTCATGGAATATGCCCAGGCCCACCAACTGCTGATTAAGGAGTTTATCGAGATCGAAATCTCATCGCGGCGGCATCCCAAAGAGCGCAGGATTGATGAATTGTTGGCCAGGTTACAAGAAGGGGATATGCTCCTGGTGGCTGAACTAAGCCGCCTGGGGCGCAATATGCTGGAGACGCTGAACATCATCAATGCACTCAGTCAAAACGGGGTGGAAGTGGTCTTTGTCAGGCAACCGGAATTGTCTACCACCGGGCCGCATACCAAGCTGCTGCTGGCGATTTACGGTTACATTGCCGAGACAGAACGGGAGTATATTTCGATCAGAACCAAGCAGGGGTTAGCTGCGGTCAAGGCCAGGGGCCAGCGGCTGGGACGACCAAAGGGCAGCAAGAATAAGGAACGAGTGCTCGACCCGTACAAAGAACAAATCAGGAGTTACTTGCAGATGGGGCTGAACCTGGCCGCGATTAAAAAAATCATCAACCACCAACTGGAAAAAGCGATCACTTACAACACCCTCAAGTATTTTGTTCAACACGATGAGCAGTTGGTAGACATCTGGCAAGCCCGGAAAATGGAGACCAGCAGTCAACCAAGTTACCAACCGGTATGATCCCTATTCGTTGCCCTATGCAAAACCGTCAATTTACCAGGCAAGCTATCAAAATCTTCCCGGCCACGTTGTTGTCCCAGCCACGGGCCTGGGAAGCGGCCACTCAATTACTCCCAGCCAACACCTGTTTGTTAGTGACCGATACCAGAAGTCAGAAACAAACCGAACTGATGCGCTGGTTGGCCAGAACGTTTCGCCGTGAGGGCTGGCAGGTACTCATTTGGCTGCCCCCGACTAAGCGTGACGATCTTTATAAGCAACCATGAATAAGCAGTTAAATGTTGACCGGTTTGCCACGCCGCCCGAAAACTTCCAGGCGCTGCTGTTTGAACGGGTCAATCCGGCTAAGAACGAAGCCCGTTTTTATTACCTGGGCTGGCAGCCAACCCTCATCGACACCGGGGCCGTGGTGCGCATCTACGGTCGCCGGGGAGGGTGGCAACGGGTCTTGTCACCGCTCCCCTTCTCTACGCTAACCGAGGCGTGGCCCACCCTTCGCCGGTATATCCTGACCAGGTTACGCCACAACTATCAGATTATCAGGCCGGTTGAATAATGCCTGCTGAGAACTTCTCCTTGATCTGCGCTTTCGGAACAGGTTATGCTGAGGTTGTTCTGTAGAAAATTCGCACCTTGATAGCCTTCAGCCTCCATCATTGGATCAAACAAGATCAGAGGGGGTAAGTCCATATTCCAGCAATCGTAAAACAGGATAAATAAGCTCAAGGGAGTCCAGCAAGTTGGGCTCTTTTTGTATTGAGCAGAAAGGAGAAGACACAGTGAGCAAACAAACAAAGCCTCTCTTTTCTCTGGGTCAAGTTGTTTCTACCCCAGGCGCACTTGTGGCTATGAAACAAGCCGGGCAAGACCCGGCAGAGCTATTAGTTCGCCACGTCAGCGGGGATTGGGGCGACCTGTGTGAAGAAGATAAGCAGGAAAACGACCTCAGTGTCCGGGAAGGTTTCAGAATCCTGTCTGCTTACACCCTCAGCACGAAGGTCAAGGTCTGGATCATCACCGAGGCCGATAGAAGTGCCACCACTTTTTTGCTGCCGGAGGAGTATTAGCCATGCGTGGGGGTGTGTTCAAAGTTGTGGTGATCGAACAGGTGACCGAGCGGGTCTGGTATGAGATAACCGGCGTTGTTTCGGTCGGGGAAGCTCTGGCTGCCTACCGGGCCGGCGAAGGGACTGAAAACCATCGCAAACACCTCTCCACCGATCATTCCGAAGTGGAAGAGGTTTACCAGGAGGAACGGGATGCCCTACCAATGGCTAGAGCCTGACTTGTTTCTGGAGTTTGCCGGAGTGGCCGTCTACCATTGCTACGACGAGGCCGATACAGTCAGTTCTTCGTATTGGTACACCACCGATATGACGGACTGTCACTACAAGTTCCCTGAAACCGAGGCCCAGTTCGATGTGCGCGATCTGCCCAACCTCGGCCTGGCTGCCGATGACCCGAACAACCACGCGGCCATCATTCAAAACGCGATCCAGGCCGGCTTGATCACCGGGACACCGGCGATGAAAATGGAGCCAGCCACCCCGGTGGTGAAAATCGAGGTGCTGGGTGGCGTAGCCCACGTGGTTGAAACCCCGCCGGGTGTTGAGATAGAGATCATTGACCAGGACGTGGACCAAGCAGATCAACCACCAGACCTGGCCACTCTAATGGAATGGGAAGCGGAAGGCGGCTGTGAGGCCACCGACGGCTGTTGGGTGGAAGTCGACGGGACTTGCCCGCACGGATGTAAGTCTTGGTTATTGGAATTGGGGCTGATCTAGGTTTGAATCAAGCCTGCCATTGGCGGCAGGTCCTTGGTCAGGTGCGAACCATAACAGAACAGCCACTCATACAATTATGAGTGGCTATTTTTTAGCTCACCCTCCAATATGTCAGGCGTGCGATCAGCCGGAAAAGGCTGGTATAGATAAGTATCAACCCTTGCCAAGTGGGGTCACATCTGCTAAACTGTACAGAATATGCAAGTTGTACAGAGTGTCTTCAGCTCTTAAACAGCATAATGTTCAGCCACGGGATACGACACGTGTCGAAATTGAGTCTGGTAGAGACGAGCATAAAGGCCATTCTGGGCCAGCAGTTCCTCATGGGCAGACCGAGACCCTTTGCGGTGCCCCTGTTCAACCAGACGACCCTCATTCATTACCAAAATCACATCGGCCGCCAGAATGGTGCTGAGCCGGTGGGCAATGACCAGGCTGGTTCGCTCTTGCATAATCCGCTCTAAGGCTTCTTGGATGAGCGCCTCACTCTGGCTATCAAGACTGCTGGTGGCCTCGTCTAAGACCAAAATGCACGGGTTTTTAAGAATAACGCGGGCAATGGCTATACGCTGCTTCTCTCCCCCACTCAAGCGATAGCCACGCTCACCAACTACAGTCTCGTACCCCTCCGGCAGGCTGGCAATAAAATGATGGATGTTTGCCGCCCGGCACGCTGCTTCAATCTCACCCTGGGTAGCCTCGGGTTTGGCGTAAAGTAAATTGGCTTTGATGGTATCGTGAAATAAATAGGTTTCTTGCGTCACCATGCCAATGGCCGAAACCAGCGACTTTTGGGTCACATCCCGCAAATCGTGCCCATCCAGGCATATTCGGCCCTGGGTGGGATCATACAGCCGAGGCAACAGGTAGGTGATAGTGGTTTTACCGGCTCCACTGGGACCGACCAGCGCGGCCAGTTGGCCGGGTTTAATTTCAAAACCAATATTTTCGATAGCCATGCTGCGGCTGGACACTATTGCCGGCGTTGCTGGCGAACGACCATTATCGCTATCCGGTGAGCGGTCTACGGTTAAACCTAACGCTCCGGCCCCGCCGTCGCCGCCTGCGGTGTAGCTAAACGACACGTTATCAAAGGTAACGCGCCCGGCAACATCGGTCAGCTCAATCGCATCCGGTTTGTCTGCAATTTCTTGCGGCAGGTCGAGAATTTCAAAAACACGCTCAAAACTGACCATGCTGGTGGCCAACTCAATGTGGGCATTACTCATGGCACTCAACGGGCCATATAACTGGGTCAGGTAGGCCCCAAACGCCACAATGGTACCCACCGTAAACACTCCCAGGATGACTAAATAACCCCCAACACCAAAAACCACGGCCGTCCCGATGGCGCTCACCAACCCTAGCCCCATAAAGAACCAGCGACCAATCATCGCCGAGCGAACCCCGATGTCAGCCACTTTGCCACTGCGCTCCCGAAACTTCTCCATTTCATCAGGTTGCCGGCCAAACAGTTTAACCAACAACACGCCGCTGACATTCAGCGTTTCATTCATCAGCGCGTTCATTTTGGCATTAAGGTTCATACTTTCGCGGCGCACTTCGCGCAGTACCCGCCCCACCCGACGAGTCGGCAAAATAAACAGGGGTAAAATCATCACGCTCAACAGGGTCAACCGCCATTCCAGCGTAATCATAATGGCCAGGGTTGAAATGACGGTGACGACATTAGTAATGACATTGACAAACGTGCCGGTCAACGCACTTTGTGCGCCAACCACATCGTTGTTCAGTCTACTCATCAATTCCCCGGTCCTTGAATGGGTAAAGAATCTTAGCCCCATGCCATGCAGATGGCTAAACAATGCGTTACGTAGATCGGCAATCAGATGCTCGCCAATGGTGGCACTGAGGTAACGTTGGCCCAGACCAATAAAAGCATTGATGATAGGGATACCGATCATGGCCAGGGTCAGCCAGATTAAGCGCGTCACATCTTGATTAGGCAAGGTGTTATCAATTAAATCTCGATAAAGGAGGGGAGGGATGAGGCTAAGGCCGGTAATCGTAAAAATGGTGATCAGCAAGCCGATAGTTTTCAGCCGGTAGGGTTTGGCATAACCCCACACGCGTTGTAACAGAGCTAAACTGAGTTGAGGTCGATCTCGTTCTTCATCATACCGGATGTAGCTCCACCAGCCACTACCATGAAACATAGGTCATCTCGCTTTGTTAGATTGAATTTTGGAGACTCTAATATTTTTTCAGAGTCTCGACTAAAGTTATATAGTGTAATTATAAGGACATCATAGCAGGAGCGAAACTAACACATTACTTTGGGGCTTTTGTTGCTCTGTGATGTCGCAAAACCTTGCTCACAGCGATGATGGTATCAAAATCCAGTACAGGCGACGTATGAGTATGCAAAGAATGGTTTGATCTGGGTAAAAAAGCGCAAACTCATGCGCTGCAAGTGATCAAACAGGGCGTTTCTCAAATCGGCAATTAAGCTCTCGCCGATGGTTGCGCTCAGGTAGCGTTGCCCCAGGCCAATCAGGGCATTGACAATGGGAATACCGATCATGCCCAGGGCCAGCCAATTCAACCGGACCACATCCCGGTTGGGGATAGCGTTATCAATCAGATCTCGGTAAAGCAGGGGTGGCACCAGGCTGAGACCGGTAATGGCCAAAATGGTCGCCAACAGGCCAATCGTTTTCAAGCGATAGGGCCGGGCGTAGCCCCAGACCCGTCGCAGCAGAGCCAGGCTAATTTGAGGCCGGTCTCGTTTTTCGTCGTAACGCAGGTATGTCCACCAGCCACTGCTGTGAAACATATCGTCTCTCCTTTTTCATCAGACTTATACTCGGTGTGAAAGCAGGTAGGGGCCATGCCTATGCCCGCCGACACACAGCCCAAAACGTGCGTCAGCTACAGCATTTCACCCCCTAAATGAAGTTAAGATGCCTTGTTATTATAAGGATTCGCAGGGGCAAACCCAAATGAACTAGCTGATTTTCTGTAGGGCAAGTTGCTAACTTGCCCGTAACACCATCGACAAGTTAGCAACTTGTCTTACGCAGAACGGTAACCATTTCTGCCAGGTAATGATAAGCCAACTTCGGGGGATGTAGCAGGTAATGGATCAGGATTTTCTGGCCATCACTGAGCCGGTAATAATACCGCAGCCAGGTCGGGGGGGGGAGAAGCAACCGGAGCAAATAGCGCAACTTATCTCTACGCCGGCCCATCACCAGTAAATCTGGCAAAAGACGTTTAAATAAGGGCATAAAGTAGAAGCTAAAATCGGGCCGGAACATTGGTTGTAAGGATAAAACCCTGGCCTCGGGCAGGTACTGTTCGTGCCACCAGCGGCGGAAAGGGTCAGGCCGTAAGGCAGCCAGCACCTCGGCGGGGACCCTGATGCCCAGCAACTGCTCCAGGAAACGCAAACTGTAATAGACCCCAACCTGGGCCTCTTCAAACCGCACCGTCTCCAGCAGACGTGGCCAGTCTATTTCCTCGGCGTGGTCGCGCACAATAAAGGCAATATCCGAGAACCAATTTAAGCGGGTGTAACCGTGATAGTGGGCATGCATACAGAGGTGGATTAACTGGTCTTCCAGGGAGAGCGTCTTAATCGGTACCCCTTCTACCTGGATAAAAATCGCCCGCTGCCAGAAGCCTTCGACATCGCGGGCAGCCAGTCCCGTGTTGAGCAGATCATCGAAATGGACCTCCACCAACAAGTCCGTTTTTCGATGCCAATACTTTAGCTCGTAAAGCACGGCCTGAGAGGTCAACTTGGGTGGTGGCTGGGGTAAATCTTCTTCGGGTCTAAACCCTATCTCCAACAGAAAGCGATGCATTGCCGGCCAATCCTGCTCGCGAACCACCAAATCCAGGTCGTTAAAAGCGCGTAGGTCGGGATCGGGATAGACCGTGTGGGCCAGGGCCGGCCCCTTAACCACCATGTAATCCAATCCAGAGGCAGCCAATTGGGCCAGAACTTTGCCCAGACGGCGGTACATCAAGGTCATGCGCAGGGCGCTGGTCCGATATGCCTGTTGAACCCATTGCCTAAAGACCGGTGGGGGATAGTCCTGGGCTGTCTGCTGTTTCAAATAACGATGGGTCAGACCAAGTAGACCATTACGGCACACAGCCTGAAAAACCTCCTCCCAATCCGCCTCTACCGACGACAATGGCCACTGCTCATCACCAGCGGCGAAATCGCACAGCAATAGACGGGTGGTTTCTGATATGGGCGCTCGTTCGTAACTATCCAGCTTCTCAATCTGCACGGTCGTGTATAAAATTATCTCTCTGTAGAGAGGGTATCCCCAGGCCCCCCTAGCCCCCCAAAGGGGGGAACTCTTACCCGGTCCCCGCATGGGGATGCGGGGCCTACGAATATGTGTATAAATTTATCTCTTTCGTAGAGAGGGTATCCCCATACCCAGCCCCCGCATGGGGATGCGGGGCCTACGAAAAAGAAAATTCCTCCCCCTTACTTTTTCCCCCGCCAGAAGAGGGCTTGCACCACTTTGAGGGCTAACGAGGAGCAAACCAACACCCTGTGCCGCAGCCAGGCGGTCAGGCGATTGGGCTGAGGGCCCCACAAGCTTTGCTTGAGAGCCCGGCTCCAACCATACAATTTGAGCCAGGCCAACGTACTGCCGGCGATAAGCCAACCGGTGAAGCGCCAGAGCGGGGTCTCCAGGGACCTGGACCGGCCTGCCCGCTGAACGGCCAGGGCCCGGCCGACAATCTCGTTGGCGCTCACCGGCGGATCAAAATGGAGCCGATTATCCCCTTTGGTCACAAAGATGGTTTCACCGTCGCGGTGATACATCCCGATCACGCGATGGACGATTAACTCACCATCTTGCCGGAAGACGACGATGTCACCCCGCCGGATGCCGGTCGAACCGTGCGCCACCAGCACCCGGTCATCGGCTTGCAGGAGGGGTAACATACTACGGCCCGTAACGGGGATAAAATGCTGCTCGCCTGCCTGACGCCATACCTCCAGGGCAACTTTGAGAATGTGTTCAGGCGGCGTCGTGCCGTTGTTGGATCTATTCATTAGGTATTCTTGATACATCAAACCAGAATTTGGCTTGCCAACGGGGTAAAAAGTAACTTCCGCTTGATGTCGCTAGCCAACTCGTAAAACGTAAAACGTGAAGCGTAATGACTTATCTACAGTCATTTTTACGTTTTACGCTTTACGTTTTACGTGGTTGGGTGCTTTATGAGGTTGCCTTACCGGAAGTTACTTTTTCATTGTCAATTCTGGTTCTATGTGATAACAAGTAGTAACTCAACGTTCGTTCATTTTTTTCGGCAAAAGCCAGATTGATATTGCTGTGTACAAGGAAGCAACAATGTGGAAGCAATAAGACGAATTTTCGTCATCAGTTGGGTTAATGTTGGTACTTTAACA
>DAOUMU010000463.1:0-8525 GCA_034409055.1 Anaerolineae bacterium | reverse complement strand
TACCGTCTTCACCGTGACCCACTGGCCACGATGCGCAGCTTAGTCAACCAGCACGCTGCTCGTCGGGCTGAACTCTCAGTCAGGGCTGGCCTATCTCCACCTTAAGGTGATAACTAGACAGTCAGGGCGTCATAATTGTGACAGATACAAGATGTGGTATAACTCAAATTATTTTACTCTGCCAAAGTCAAAATCTTTTTCTTTAAAGCTATATCAGCGGCCAACAAAAATTCATCGCCCACTTTTTACGGCGTAATACAAACTCACCTGGCTCAACAACATTCATACAGATTCCTCAAGCGCCGGTTGGAACAAGGCCCGAACATCGGCCAGAGTTTGATTAGCCAGCAGCGTGTCCCGATTTGGTGGTGCAGCCAGTAGCTTCTTGGTAGCGCTGAGCCGTTTGGGGTCCTTTGCCTTTATCAAAATCTCGACTGCACGATGGCTTTGCCAGAGTTGCAATGCTTCCTCTGGGGACAGATCTATACATCAGCCTTCATAATAATCTGGATAAAACTTTTTCATACAATCAGGGCAAATACTATGGCTAAACTTGGCTTCTGAATGATCTCTAACATAAACTTCAATTTGCTGCCAATAGTCCTCGTCATTACGGATTTTTTTGCAATGCGCGCAAATGGGCAATATGCCTTTCAAGGTTTTGATCTGGGCCAGCGCTTCTTGCAGTTCGACAATCAACCTCTCGCGTTCCTCTTCAACTCGCTTACGTTCATTGATTTCCTGTTCCAGCCGCTCATTTTTTTCCTGAAGGCTCTTTTGCAAGCTCCGGATCGTGAGATGAGTTTCCAGCCGGGCCAGGACCTCTGCTTGCTGAAAAGGCTTGGTAATATAGTCTACCGCGCCCGCTTTAAATCCCCCCACCTTATCGATGGTATCGGTCAAAGCCGTCAGAAAGATAACGGGAATATCGTTGGTTTCGGTCCTAT
This sequence comes from Anaerolineae bacterium, assembly GCA_034409055.1. Lineage (GTDB taxonomy): Bacteria > Chloroflexota > Anaerolineae > 4572-78 > J111 > DAOUMU01. The sequence goes on along the minus strand of DAOUMU010000463.1, from coordinate 7,578 downwards.
CTTTCAAGCGACGGCACGTTTCAAGGCCATCCAGGCCGGGCATGACAATGTCCAGCAAAATTGCGTCAGGTTGGGCCAGAGTCGCCTGGCGGATAGCGTTTTGGCCATCTTTGGCAATCAATACCTTAAAGTTAGCCTGGCTCAAACTGTCAAAGAGCAGGTCTAAATTGGTCGGGTTGTCATCTACAATCAAAACAGTTGCTTTTGGGGTATTCATGATGTTCATTCCTCACTTCTATGTTGCTCAATAAAGGCTCGGATGGCCTCGAACTCATAGTGTTTGGCCAATTGGCGCACCCTGGCCACAAAAGGTTGAAATTGCTCGTCCATTTCTTCAATTCCGGCCAACTGCTCCAGGATACCGCCAATATCGCCAATCAGGGTCAGTTCTTGCAGGGTGGCAACTTCCCGGTCAGGTGGCAGCACAATTTTGGCAAGATCGAGGCTTGAGTCTAATTCATCCCCTTCAGTCTGCTCTTGGTAGAGCCACTCTAGCCCCAAGTGTCTCCCTATCAACTCCAGCAGTTGGTCTACAGCCACCGGTTTGGATATAAAATCATCGCAGCCGGCGGCCAAGCTTGCTGCCCGAACATCCTCAAAGGCACTGGCCGAGACGGCAATGACCAGGGTCTCTCGCAGGCTGTCAGATTGCCGGAGGAGGCGGGTCATCTGGTAACCGTCTAACTCCGGCATACGCAGGTCGACCAGGATGATCTGTGGCTGAATCTGGGTGGCTTTTTCCAAGCCCTCCAGCCCATCTCCGGCCTCGCTTACGTCAAAGCCCAGCGGGATCAGAGCATCTCTCAAGACAGCGCGATTATCGATTTCGTCATCGACCACCAAAATTTTGAGCGATTCCCCCTTGAAACCAACGATAACTTTGTTAGAAGCTGGAACTGTTTCCAGGTGAGTCGAACTGGGCGGCAAGGCTATATCAAACCAGAAAAGACTGCCCGGCCCCCCCTCTGGGATTTTCGATTTTGGTGTTGAAGCATCCTCACTGCTTGTCTTGAACGCCTCGGCTTCGCTGGGGATAAACTCTGCCGAAGGGAGGGTAGAAAGGGGGCTTTTTACCTGGATGGCGCTGCCCATCAATTTGGCCATCTGTTGGCTAATGGCCAGGCCCAGTCCCGTGCCTCCAGTTTGGAGTTGACGGTCTCCCCCCTGCCGAAATGGCTCAAAAATGGTCTCTAGCTCCTCCGGGGCGATGCCAATGCCGGTATCTTCCACTTCAAAACGCAGAATGATGAATGATGAATGATGAATTTCTTTTTCCTCATTTATCGTTCCGTATTCATCATTCATCGTTCCGTATTCATCATTTCTCATTACCCGCAGGGTAACCTGCCCCTGGTCCGTAAACTTGACGGCATTGCCCAGGAGATTGATCAGGATTTGACGCAAGCGCCTTTCATCGCCCAGCACGCCGGCGGGCAGGTCTGGCGCGGCCTGGTAGACAAAGTGAAGATCCTTTTGCTCGGCCCGAACCCGCACAACGTCGACGATATTCTGGAGAAAGTAGGGCAGGTGAAACTCGACAGGCTGAAGTTCCATCCGGCCGACCTCGATCTTGGACAGATCCAGGATATCGTTGAGCAGGGTTAACAGGTGCTCCCCACTGCGCTGTATCGTCTTGATGGCATTCAGTTGAGGACCGGTTAAGGTCAGGTCTCGTTGCAAGATTTGGGCGTAACCCAAAATGCCATTGAGCGGGGTACGCAGTTCGTGGCTCATATTGGCCAGGAAGATGCTTTTGGCCCGGTTAGCGGCTTCGGCTCCTTCTCTGGCTTTTTGCAATTCGGCTTCCGCCCGTTTGCGCTCAGTGATGTCATAATAATGCTCAATTCGTCCGCCGGCATAGAGTCCCGTCAAGATAGGTTGACTTTTATGTTCAAGCCAACGCTCTTGGCGTTCCCCATCCGGAAGTACATGACACTCGAATTGCTCTACATAGGTATTGTCATTGTACGTTGCAAAAACTGTTTCCTTGAACTTTTCCGGTTCTTCGAAGATAGTCATGATTGTTTCACTAAACATACGCCGTTTGTCACTTCCAACGGCATTCTCTCTTTGTAGGCCAAAATATTGTTCAATGGCCTGGTTTAGCCAGGCAATCTTAAAATCAGCATCAAGAATAAAAATTCCGACCTGAGAGCCATCCAGGACGTCGTTTGTCATGGAGCGATACTTTTGCTCGCTTTGCCGCAGCGCCTCCTCAATCTGCTTGCGATCGGTTATATCCCGAATAAATGCTAACGTAGCTGGTTTTCCGTGATAGGTTATAATTCCTGAATTTGCCTCCAACTCGATCTTTAGGCCACCCTTACTAATGCCAGCCATTTCATATATGGTGGAAACATCCTCTCCCTGAACTCGCCGTCTATATATATCCATCACTTTAGGACGTTCATCTGGAAAAACATAATCTAAAAAACTCGTATTGATCATCTCCTCAACCGTACAATCTAATATCCCGGCTAATCGGTCGTTAGCAAATTTCACCAGCCCATCCTGAACGATAATAACTCCGTCGTTAGCCCGTTCAACAAGATTGCGATACTTTTCCTCACTTTCTCGCAGCGCCTCCTCCGCTCGTATGCGCTCGGTGATGTCGATTCCGAACGAAATCGTGCCTATAGCGACGCCTTCCTGGTAGATTGCGCTATTGCGCCAGGAGATAATGCGCTCCTTACCAGATTTGGTGAGGATGGGATTTTCGAATGTTCCGATGATGCCCCCACGTTTAGCAACCTTGGCGAACTCTACCCAGACCTCGGGATACTTGTCTCTAGGAACCACGATTTCAAACCAATTTTTGCCCGCTAGCTCCGCCCTGGTGTAGCCTGTAATGGTTTCGGCCGCCTCATTAAAGACCTGGATATTGCCGGCATCGTCCAATCCGATGACCATGACGTTGGCAGCCTCAATCAGTTGTTCGGCGTAATCCCTGGCTTCTCGCAGCGCTTCGAGCGCAGCCTCCCTTTGGAACTCCACCTGCTTGCGCTCGGTGATGTCTGTCGAGATGCCCTCGATGATCGTCTCATCATCTCCTGTGTACCTGCCGATGGAGCGGTCGTGGAACCAACGCCAATTCCCCGCCGCGTCTTTGATGCGATACTCAATATTCAGATCTTTGCCGGTTGAAAAATCTGCAATCGCCTGGGCAATGTGGTCTCGGTCGTCCGGATGGATAGACTCGTTCCATAGCCAGGGATTTTTGTAGAGATGATCCGGTGAGTAGCCCAGAATACCTTCTACGCGAGCGGACGCATAGACTGTGCCACGCTTGTCGGAGAGCGACCAAATAATATCGGGCGAGCCTTCAACCAAGTACCTGTACCGTTCCTCGCTCTCGCGCAGTGCCTGCTCCGCCTGCTTGCGCTCGATGATTTCCTGTTGCAAACGCCGATTTTGTTCCTCGAGCTGCTTTTGCAAGCTGCGAAAGGCCAACTGCTTTTCCACCCGGACAACGACTTCGACCGACTCAAAGGGTTTGGTAATGTAATCCGCCGCGCCAAGTTCCAGGCCCCTGAGCTTATCCTCCGGCTCTGTGGCCACGGTCAAGAAAATAACCGGAATATCCCGCGTGGCTTCATTTGCCTTCAAGCGGCGACAGACCTCAAAGCCATCCAGACCGGGCATCTTTATGTCCAGCAGGATCAGGTCGGGAGGTTTGGACGACATGATGTCCAAGGCCTCCCCGCCGCTATTGGCAAAGGTGATTTTATATTCCTTTTTACGTAAAATTTCCCCGATAACCTTGATGTTCTGAGAAGTATCATCCACAATCAGGATACGCCGGTTACGATGTTGGTCATTATTCATGTCACTCCTCCGGGTTACATTGGTCAATGATCGTCTGTAGCTTCAGCAACGCTTTTCTTGTCCGCCGGCTGTCAAATTCAAAGGCGATGGCGTTCAGCCTATCGGCCCACGCGGCCAGGGGCTGATAATGATATCTGAGACCAAGCTTCTTGATCTCATGGGCAAACGCTTCAAGCTGATCAAGGTCCATCTGCTCGGCTAGTTCCCGGCAGCGAGACCGTTGCCCCTGTAAGATTTTGAGCAAGGCCGGATGTTGGGCCAACGTCCGGGCAGACAGTCCCTCCACGGCCTCTTCCGGTCCAGGCGCTTGTTCTTGTATTGCATGAGGCAAAAATTTCATGATCTCTACCAGCAGCTCACTTTTACTGACGGGCTTGCGCAGGAATGCCTCACAGCGTTTTCTGATCTCTGCTTCATCTTGTTTCAAAACCGAGGCCGTCACGGCAATGACCGGAATCGCCTGTAACGTTTTGTCCTGTTTCAGGATGTCCACCACTTCATAGCCGTCCATTTCCGGCATTTTCATATCCAGCAGAATCAGGTCCGGCCGGTGCTGCCGGGCCAGGGCCAGGGTTTGGCGACCGTTTTCGGCCTCGAGCAGCGTCAGGGGATAGGCCGCCAAAAAGCTCTTGAGCAAGTCGCGGTTGTAGTCAATATCGTCGGCGATCAAAATGGTGCTTTGTTCAAAGACAATCGAAGTAATATCAAGCTGTTTTGCCCGGCGAGCTTCTAAAGCCGTGGTCGAAGCGATTTCTACCTCTTTGAACAGAACCGCAAATATGCTGCCCCGGCCCGGCACGCCGTCGCTCTCGACGGTGATGCTTCCGTTCATCACCTCAACCAGTCGTCTGGTAATGGCCAGCCCCAATCCGGTCCCGCCGAAGTCAGCCGTTTTTTGACCCTTTACCTGGCTGAAGGCCTCAAAGATGGTCTGATGCTGCTCTGCGGGAATGCCGCGCCCGGTATCTTGGACCGAAATGGTCAGATCGAGGAGGCTGCGCGTATTGGCCGGGTAACAATGCTCAACCAACAGCTTTATATAGCCGGCTTCTGTAAACTTGAGCGCATTGCCAATCAGGTTGATCAGAATCTGCCGCAGGCGAGTTTGGTCAAGCAGCAAAGCTCCAGGTAGTTCAGGGGCCATATCGATGATGAAATTCAAGCCCTTGGCCTGCATCGCCGGCCCAAAGATCCAGTCCATTTCAGTCCCCAACTCCGGCAGAGACACTGCGCTGTATTCCAGCCGCAGCTTGCCGGCTTCCACTTTAGATAGATCGAGGATGTCATCGATCAGCCTCAACAGCGTGTTGCCGCTGGTATGAATGGTTTCCAGGTAATGCGCGTGTTGGGCATCCGTCACCTGGCCGCGCATGATTTCTGTAAAGCCCAGGATGGCGTTGAGCGGGGTGCGGATTTCGTGCGACATGTTGGACAGGAAGGCGCTTTTGGCATGGTTGGCTACTTCGGCTTCTTCTTTCGCTATCTTCAATTCTTTTGTTCGCTCATCGACCTGTATTTCAAGTCGGCGTTCCCGTATCTCGGCGCTTCTGCGTTGCCAGAGGAAACCACCGGAGACCAGACCAACCAATAAGACCACCATCGAGCCTCTGAACAATGTTGTTTCCCACCACGGTGGGGTGATGATAATTTTGATTGACGTGCCTTGTTCGTTCCACAAGCCATCATTATTGGAGGCTTTGACCCAAAAGGTATAGTGACCGGGGTCCAGGTTGGTATAGGCGGCAACTCGCCGGGCTGCATCCGTCTCAATCCAATCTTTGTCAAATCCTTCCAGTTTGTAGGCATACCGGTTTTTCTCCGCCGAGGTGTAATTCAAGCCCGCAAATTCAAAACTGAAGACCGACTGCTCATACGTCAAGCGAAGCGTATCAAGCTCACTAATATGTCTGCGTAACACCGAAGCGTCACCGATAGGTACAGGTTCATTGAATAACAAAAAATTGGTCAACACAACCGGGGGTAGATGAGGATTATCGCTAATTTCGGCCGGATTAAAGCGATTCAATCCATTGGCGCCGCCAAAGTAAAGCTCCCCATTGGGATGTTTGGCGTAGGCCCAGGCCCGAAAGAATTTCCCTTGCAAGCCATCACTGACATCATACACTTTGAAGGTCTCGTTTTGGGGGTCAAATTTGGCTAAGCCGTTGGCGGTGGTTATCCACAAATAACCCTGGTTATCGCTGAGAATGCTTTGTACCCGGTTGTCCGGCAAGCCGTCTTTTTCAAAATAATGGCGAAACTGTTGGCTTTGGGGATCAAACTTGTTCAGCCCCTGGCGGGTGGCCAGCCATAATATGCCCTCATTATCTTCATATATGTTGCTGACCACATTGTCACTCAAACTGTTGGGGTTATTTTCATCGTGCAGGTAATGGACAAATTGCTCGGTTTGCGGGTTGAACCAGTCCAGACCATGCCCCGTACTAACCCAAAAATTTCCGCGACTATCTTTGAAAATATTCCATATATTATCGTCAATCAAACTGGCGGCATCATCAAGCCGGTGCCGATAGTGGGTAAACCGTTCGGTTTGGCGGTTAAATTTGTTGAGGCCATTGTGGGTTGTGCCAATCCACAGATTGCCCAAATCATCTTCGGCAATGGCTCGCACCTGGTCACCACTTAAGCTGTGCGGGTCATCCGGGTCGTGCCGGTAATGAGTAAACTGTTCTCTCTGCGGGTCAAATTTATTGAGACCTCCACCCCACGTCCCCACCCAGAGCACCCCCTGGCTATCTTCAAGGATAGGGTGAACAAAGTTGTTGCTCAAGCTTGAGGGCTGACTCTCATCATGCCCGTAGTGGGTAAACTGTTCCGTCACGGGGTCAAATTTATGCAAGCCGCCCCCACCAGTGCCAACCCAGACGATTCCCTGGCGGTCAATATGCAGCCCGAATACATCCGAATCTGTGAGGCTGTTGGGGTTATGAGGATGGTGTTGATAAAGGCGGAACTTTTTGCGCTGTGGGTCCAGTTTGTTGACGCCGCCGAATGCTGTCCCTACCCACAAAATGCCGGTATTATCTTTGAATAGCGACCGGACTATGTTACCGCTCAGCGCCAACGGGGAATTGACATCAGCCTGATAACGAATAAAAGTTTCAGTGGTGGGATTAAAAAGGTTCAGACCCCCTCCTGCTGTACCAACCCACAGTTTGCCGTTATCTGCCGGGTAAATCTCTTCCACTGCGTTGTTGCTCAAACTATCAGGCATGCCTTCGTGATGCACATAATGACGAATGGTTTCATCACGCAGGTTAAATCGGTTGAGACCGTAATCCGTGCCAAGCCACAGCAGATGATCATCGGGCGAATTATAGATGGCTCTGATGACATTATGGCTTGGACTATCGGAGGCATTTTCATCAAGAAAATACCGGATTGTTTTACCGGTCATAGGGTCAAATTTATTCAACCCCTGTTGTGTGCCGATCCACAGCCAGTTGCCGGAAGGGTCAGGGTGGATATGATGAATCGTATTATGGCTTAACGTGGTGGGGTCATTGTCATCATGCCGATAGGCGGTAAACTGTTCCGTGTCAGGGTCAAAGCGGTTCAAACCGCCGTCTGCTGTTCCAAACCATAACTTGCCTTGTGGGTCTTGATAACTCAACGTTCGTTCATTTTTTTCGGCAAAAGCCAGATTGATATTGCTGTGTACAAGGAAGCAACAATGTGGAAGCAATAAGACGAATTTTCGTCATCAGTTGGGTTAATGTTGGTACTTTAACA
>DAOUMU010000462.1:0-19343 GCA_034409055.1 Anaerolineae bacterium | reverse complement strand
AGGGCTTAAGCTCCTGAAATCAAGGGGTGTCCCACAAATTCAGGGGGTCAAGCCCCTGAAATCAGGGGGTAACTTTACTGTGGTCAAGCACAATGCTAGGTCCCGTGATAGTTAGACAGTCAGGGATCTGTCACATTATGAAGCCCAATATGTAGTATGTAGCGCAACTATTCTGTTATGTAAACTCAAAATCTTTATCTGAATATCTATACAATCTGTAACTCACGCGCAAAAGATCCTCTGGATCCTTTGTAAAAGTTGGATATCTTGAGTATACCAGTGATGAAGCTGGCTGACAACCCCCAAAATGATACAATGAGATATTAAGCTCAATTTTGTCGTGCATCCTCATTGCCCTCATTACTCAACTTTGTTATAATTGTTAATATCGAAATTAAGGGTAAAATTTCATGGGGAATCCGACGGCCGATAGTTGCCGATGCTGAAGAAACCTGGCGAATGGTTTTGATCAACAATAATCCCAGGCCGGTCTCAGTAGCAGATTGTCGCACTTTGCTGGCAGAAATGATGTGATAATAACACTAATGATATCAATATGGTTCTAATAATTTCTATTTTACCCATCCTGGCCAAAAGCTTGATATGGATAATGACAAATAACAAATGATAAAACCGGAACCTATCCGTGTACTTTATATGGAGGACGAAGCTGGTTTAGCTCGCCTCGTGCAGAGAAGGTTAGAACTGACCGGCTATGTGGTTGATATCGCCCGCGATGGTGACGAGGGCCTGGCCATGTATGATGCTGCTATCCACGATGTGATAGTTGTTGATTACAAGATGCCTATCTATAATGGGTTGGAAGTATTGCGGCTTCTGGCTGCCCGAGGTCCTCTGCCCCCCGCGATTATGCTCACCGGTAGCGGTGATGAGAAAACCGCGGCAATGGCCATGAAACTGGGTGCGGGTGATTATATCGTTAAAGATATCAAGCAGAGATACCTGGAGTTGCTGCCGGTAGTCGTTAAGCAGGTGCTCCACAAGCAAGGTCTGGTTGAGAAAAAACAGTGGGTAGAGGCGGGACAAGAATACCTCCTGACAAGCGAGCGCGAACAGCGAATGTTGGCCGAAACCTTGCGTTGGGCCGGCGCTGTTGTGTTGAGCGACACCCTCAATTATGATGAGGTACTTGATCACATCTTGGAACAGGTGGGCCGGGTAACGCCACACGATGCTGCATGTATTCTGCTTGTCGATGGCGATACTGCTCGTGTCTCCCGCTGGCATGGTTATACCCAGTTTGGGGCTGAGGCCTCTATCGTTTCAGCCGCCCTTAAAATTTCCGATATGCCTGACCTGGATACGGTTTGGGAGACAGGTTTGCCGGTGGCCGTTTCTTATGTCGAGGCGAACGATCCATGGAGCCACCGGTTCGGACAGAACTGGATCAAATCATACACGACTATTCCTATCAGCGTCGTCCCTCCTTCCTCCTCCGGCGAGGCCAAGCAAAAAGAACTTTTCATCGGTTTTTTGCATGTAGACAGTGCCACTCCCGGTTTTTTCAGCCAGGTTGGCGCGGAGCGATTGCTGGCTTTTGCTAATCAGGCCGCCATTGCTCTGAAGAATGCCCGGTTGAATGATCAAGCCCGACGAGAAATTGCCGAGCGAGCGCGGGCGCTGAAATGGGAGCGCAACTTTGTTTCGGCCATCCTTGATACGGCCAACGCTTTAATCATGATACTCAACAAGCAGGGACGTATTATTCGCTTTAATCGGGCTTGCGAGCGAACAAGTGGCTATTCATCCGATGAGGTCAGAGGCAAATACTTTTGGGATTTTCTAATTCCAGAGGAGGCAGAACTGGCCAGAGCTAATTTTGAGCGGTTGTGCCGGGGTGAGTTATCAGGTGAGGAATATGAAAGTTGCTGGGTAACAAAGGAGGGGGAGCAACGACTCATTGCTTGGTCGGACACCGTCTTGCTCAACAACGCCGGCGTGGTTGAGTATATTGTTAGCACGGGCCTTGATATCACCGAACGGAAGCGGATGGAAAAGGCCCTCCGTGAGAGCGAGGAACGTTATGCCCTGGCCGCCCTGAGCGCCAACGATGGATTGTGGGATTGGAATCTAAAAACCAACCAGGTCTACTTTTCTCCCCGCTGGAAGGCTATGCTCGGCTACTCGGAGGATGAAATTGGTAGCCATCCGGTTGAATGGTTCAGTCGAGTTCATCCTGGGGACCTCGAACAACTCAAGGCAGACATTATCGCTCATCTTGAAGGGCAACCCATTCCCTTTAAAAACGAACATCGTATTTTGCATCGAAATGGTGTCTACCGTTGGGTGCTCAGCCAAGGAATGGCCGTCCGAGGTGCAGATTGGCAAGCCTACCGTATGGCTGGCTCTCAGACCGACATCACCCAACGTAAGATGGCCGAGAAAGAATTAATGTATAATGCCTTACATGATGCACTAACTGGCTTACCCAACCGCATCCTGTTCAGACAAACCCTGGAGCGTTCTATCGAGCGGGCGAAAGAGGACAAGAATTATCTGTTTGCCGTGCTCTTTCTTGATCTGGATCGCTTCAAAGTTATTAACGACAGCCTGGGACACATGGTGGGGGATCAACTGCTAATTGTTATCGCTCACCGGATAGAAGCACACCTTCGCCCCAGGGATATGGTTGCCCGTCTTGGCGGTGATGAGTTTGCCATTCTACTCGACGGTATTCGTGATGCTGGTGAGGCTACGCGCATTGCCACTTACATCCAAAATGAACTAAGCCGGTCGGTTGACTTGCAGGATCATACCGTATTCGTCACCGCCAGCATTGGTATTGCCTTAAGCACGGTCGGATATGACTGGCCAGAAGAGGTTCTACGTGACGCCGACACCACCATGTATCGGGCCAAAGCAGGTGGCCGGGCTCGCCATGAGGTCTTTGACATCGGTATGCGTACTCACGCTGTCGCCGTGTGGCAGTTAGAAGCCGAACTACGTCAGGCCGTTGAACGCCAGGCGTTTCAGCTTTATTACCAACCCATTCTATCCTTAACCACTGGCCAGATTACCGGGGTTGAGGCCCTCGTGCGTTGGCAACATCCGCAACGGGGTATGATTCTACCCGATGAGTTCATCCCTCTGGCCGAAGAAACCGGACTAATTGTCCCCATTGGTATATGGGCCTTGCAAACCGCTTGCACCCAAACGAAAGCCTGGCACGTGGCTGGCTATCCATCTCTGCGCGTAGCCGTCAATGTGTCTCCCTACCAATTTCGACAGCGCCCACCTTTGAACGATTCCCTGGAAAAGGGGAGCGCCTTGCCAGAGGTGGTTGGAAAAACACTCCGGGAAACCGACCTGGTGCCTCAAACCCTTGAACTGGAAATCACCGAGAGTATGGTGACGATCGATAATGAATTCAGTCTGGCGGTACTGAATGACTTGAGCACCTTGGGCGTAAAAATCGCCGTGGATGATTTTGGCATTGGTTCCTCGTTGGGCTTTTTGAAACACTATCCAATTAACACCCTGAAAATCGACCAGTCTTTTGTGCGAGATATGGCCGAAGAGACTGACGATGCGACATTTATCACGGCGATTATTGCTATGGCTCATAGCCTTAAATTGAAGGTGATTGCCGAGGGGGTGGAAACGGAAGATCAACTGGCCTTCTTACGAGCCCAACAGTGTGATGAAATGCAGGGATATCTGTTTAGCCAGCCTCTGCCAGCGAATACAATGACGAAGCTATTGCAGACTGGACGACGTTTATCATTCGAACCGGACGGAGAGTAAGATCATGTCAGCATCCAAACCTACCCGTATTCTTTTTATTGAGGACGATACTACGACGGTTCATTTTTTTCAGCAGAAATTAGAGCAGGCGGGGTATGTAGTTGATGTTGCCCGCGATGTTAAAGAGGGTCTGGCTATGTGCCAGATAACTACCTACGACGTTGTTGCCGTGGATCAAGATGTGTCTGTCCATGGTGGCCTCAGCGTGATTCGTTTCCTGAAAACGTTGAAGCCTCTCCCCCCCACCATCATCGTGACCAGTCCTGGCAACGAAAGGTCTATTGTTGAGGCCATAAAATTGGGGGCAAGTGACTATATCATCAAGGATGAGGTCGGGGAGTATCTGGAATTGCTGACCGCTGTGGTTGAGCGGGTTCTCCAGCAGCAGCGGTTGGCTGAGGAGAAGCGGCGCGCGCAGGAAGAGGCTAAAAGAAATCTGCTTCAGATTGAACGGGCTAAACAAGAGTGGGAGTCGACAGTTGACTCGTTAAGCCAGTTGGTTTGCCTGCTTGATCATCATGGGCGGGTTATGCGGGCCAATCGAACCGTGGAGCGTTGGGAACTGGCCAGCGTGGCAGAGGTCAAGGGACAGGGGCTGCATGAACTGTTGCACCCCGGTTGTTCTGATCCGACCTGTTACATGAATACTCACTGGCCCCTGGTATGGGAGATGGTGGATCAGGGCCAACCGGCCGAATTTGAAGCCAAAGACCAATTGTTAGAACGTTATTTGCAGATACAAATTCAACCAATCTCGACTGAAACAAATTGGCGCAATAAGGTGACAGCCAGCTTTGCAGTAGCTATCGTTCACGATATTACTGATCGTAAGCAAGCCGAAGAGGCATTACGCCAACATACTTACGAATTACGAGTGCGTAACGAGGAACTCGATGCCTTTGCCCATACGGTTGCCCACGACCTCCAAAATCCAGTGGGGCTCATCATCGGTCTGGCTGATGTTCTGGATAAATATTACGGTGTCATAACCACTGAGGAGATCCGAGAATATTTGCATAACATTGGTGAGACCGCCCGCAAGATGAGCAATATCATAGACGAATTACTTTTATTGGCCAGTGTCCGTCAGCAAGAGGTCGAATTGGAACCACTGGATACGGCCAGCCTCGTAGCTGAAGCCCAACAGCGTCTGGTTGACCTGATTGACAAATATCAGGCCGAGATTATTCTGCCGTCTGAATGGCCGGTGGCGTTGGGCTATCCTCCTTGGGTTGAGGAGGTGTGGGTTAATTATCTCAGTAACGGCATTAAGCATGGAGGACGCCCGCCGCGCTTGGATTTAGGCGCCACAGTGCAAGAAAATGGCATGGTGCGCTTTTGGGTGAGTGACAATGGTCTTGGTCTCACTCCGGAGGAACAGTCTCGATTATTTATCCCATTTATGCGGCTTAGCCAGGCTGACATCAAAGGGTATGGCCTGGGCCTGTCCATTGTTCAGCGTATTGTGGAAAAATTAGGGGGAAAAGTCGGGGTAGAGAGTGAAGGTGAGCGAGGGCGAGGTAGTGTCTTTACTTTTACCTTGCCCGGCGCAGCCAGTTAGCGGCAAGGCATGGGGATGCCTTGCCTACGTCTTCACTATGCATCCCTATGCACCAGTGGCAAGGCATGGGGATGCCTTGCCTACGTCTTCATTGTGTATTCCTATGCGCCAGCGGCAAGGCATGGGGATGCCTTGCCTACGTTTTCACTGTGCATCCCTATGCACCAGTGGCAAGGCATGGGGATGCCTTGCCTACGTTTTCACTGTGCATCCCTATGCGCCAGCGGCTATTTCCCTGCGGTATCCAGGCTTGGCCTGTCAATGGTCCCTGGTCGCAATTGATAGTGGTACACATCAACCCGCGTAAAGTGGATCTCGTCAACCAAGTGGGCATGTTCATTTAACCAGCTCCGGCTCAGACGACGGTTATCCCACAGTTCCTCTTCTGAAACCACCAGCCACAAATCGGTTAGATCAGCGGTCAGGGTAGTCATTTCGGTATCAACGGTGGCTTCAGTTTTGTTAGCGTTGGTCCACAATCCTTCCAACAGGGTGTAGTCGCCTTGATAATAATAGTTCAGGGTATGTTGGAGGTAAGGTATTTGCACCATAATGGCTGAAGGCGGTTGGGGTTGGCCGGACAGGTATTCGGCTACAGCACGAAAATCGGGTTTGATGGGCTGTCGCTGTTGTTGCCAGATACCCATCAAATTAATGGCCAGAATCAAACCCAAACAGAGGCTGGCCAACCAGGCTGCATGTTGCCGTACCATCATCAGGCCAATCACAATGAGCAGGTAAAAGGCAGGTGTAATATAGATTAAATACCGATCCTCAAAAACAGGTACTCGCAGGGAAATAAGATACACGATTAAAGGGGGTAGCAGTGTCCAGGCGGCCAGGGTTAAACGTTTAGTCGTGTAGAGTGGCCACTTGCCCGTTGGCCACCCCTGGCCTGGACTTATGTGTCCCTGGCCAGGTTCGCCAGGCCTGGTGACCCGTTCCCTTAGAAAAAGACCGCATAGGAACAGGAAAACAAACAGAATGATGGCCGTTAAACCGATAAATCGGACCAAACCACTGCTATAAAGTTGAAGCAGGAGAAAAATTTCTTCTGACAAAGAATAAAAAGGATGACCGCTCTGGAAATCGTTCCACAAAAGAGGAAATTGCCAGAGTAGCAGCGGGATATAGGGTGCAGTCAGGCAGATCATACTGATCAGCCAGCCACGCCAACGCCGGCGCAGATGAGCGTGATACCATACGGCTACCAGGCCATAAACGATCAGCATCAAGGGGGCCAGAATGTGGGTGTAAAAAGAGAGCGTCGTGGCCACAACAAAAATCCCCCACCAGACGCCCGGCCAAACTCCTGTCGGTCGTCTGAACCAGGGGGTGAGCGATGTCGGTCCGGTCAAGGCTTTAAGGTAGGCTATGAAGGCCAGGGTAACGAAAGCCAGCAGCAAGGCATACATTTTGGCTTCTTGCCCATACCAGACCAGGTAGGGTGAGGTTGCCAGTAACAAGCCCAATATTAGTTCCACGCGACGGCTAAAGCCTAATTGGCGGGCTAAAACAAAACCAAGCGGTATGGCCAGTGTACCCAGTAGCGTCGAGGGGTAACGTAAGGCAAATTCAGAATCGCCGGCTAGATTGCGCCACGGGCGGAGGAGTAAGAAGAAAAGTGGGCCATTGTGTCCTGTTTGAAATAAACCCCCTATCAACTCTGGCAGAGTCCAACTTGAGAAGCGGATAGCATCCACTTCATCACGCCACAGGCTTTGCCCGGCCAGATTCACTGTCCGCAACAAAAAAGCAAGCCAGGTAGTGGCCAGGAGTGCCCACGGGATCTTTTTTTGCGATTTTAAGGGGCTTGCAGAAAAGTTTGTGGAGGCCAACATATCTATTTCAGGCAGGTGACTCGATATACAAATCGACAACGTCGAGACAGAAAGTCGTCGATACCCCCCTCTTAAAGATCACCTTCGCTACCAATCCTGCTTCGCCCTCGAATGTATAAAAGCAACATAAACACGGGCACTAATAAAAATAGGACCACGCCACAACATAACCAGACATATGCGCCGGAAACCACAATGGTATCGATGAGTTCAATTTGATCCAGGATAAGATTGGAGGATTCTTCCCCCTCATCATCCAGAGTAATCTCGTCTCTACGGGATCTTTCCGGTCTGCTCGATTCTGGCAGTGGTTCCTCTGGAACCAATGCCTCACCGCCTGGTTCTTGGACGGGGGATTCGGATGATATGATCTCAGTGGCTGGTTGGTCAGTGGGAGATGCTTCGGCCGGTATTTCTTCGGCTGGCTGTTGTTCTACCGGTGGCTGCTCGGCGGGTACTGGTTCGGCCGGTGGTGGCTGCTCAGTGGGTGCCGGTTCGGCCGGTGGTGGCTGTTCGGCCGGAGGCGGCTCCGTCAATGGTGATTCAGCCGGCGCGGGAGATTGGAATAACATCTCGGCGGTGACACTGCCATTGGCCATCCAAAAGGTCAAAAATATTGAAATAGCAAAAAGTAGAGCAAGATGTTTCAATCCGGTCAGAGGAAAAAATAGTGCCTGCCTGGCTTGGTGTTTCTGAGAAGCTTTCAAATTGGATAAAGCCCATCGGCTCATAAAACAAAAAATCTCCTTCCATACATATAAACAGCCGCACACTCTGCTCAATATAATTAAATTTGTTCCCACAATTGAGAGATTTGTAACGACTGTGGGCTATTATAGCAACATCGAAAGGCTTTTGCCAATTCCTTTGATCCTGACCCGACGACTGAAATAAAAAATCAGCAGGAAAAAGAATCCTGCCGATTGCTTGCTCTTGTGATAAAAGCCTGTGGCTGACTGCGATAGTTTAATGGAGAAAATACAGCAAGAAAGCTGCTGCTCAGACCTTCTGAGCTAGACCCAGCCAAAACGAATACGGCTTAAAGGACAAAAGCAGGTCCCCCTGTGGTGGGACTGGGAACAGTCAGCAAACAGAGGCAACCTAAAATAACCACGGAAAGGAATAATAAGATGGCTAAGATTAAAAGTTGCTGCCGGGAAAGGCCACTCATAGTGATAGACCCAATACAAAAAAAGGTTTTACCATAACTGCGCGCCTACTTCTTTGATTTTACCCACTTTTTTAGTTATGGCAACTTGCGGTTGTTTTTATTCGGCAAAGGGCTGGTCTACGGACTGCTCTTTTGTTCTAAGTGACATTGCGACCCAGGCTCATCACCCTCACCCAAAAATCCGAAGGCAGGTTTTACCAACCCCGCAAAGCTCCACGATAGCCAGGTCAGCTCCAACCACACAGTTAGGCTTGACACTCCTCCACAGTCCGCTGCACAAAGCTTGCAAACCTTGTGGCAGAACGACCCAGCAACCACTCCAGCACCCCTGGATTACCCATCAACCCATTTCGCTCATAGTACCGAAACATCTTCACCAACGTCTCGATTCGATCATCATCCAACCCTGACTCTCGCGCTTGTCGCTCCCAAGCACCAACAGGAACAACTTCCACTTGGACTTCACGCCCGATTTGCTGTCCCAGGATTGTTGCCACTTCCTTCTGCGTAAGCGCCTCCGGCCCGCTCAGTTCATACGTGGCACCCTCATGCCCTGCTTCAGCCAACACGTTCGCCGCAACCTCTGCCACGTCTTGCAGATCGACCATGCTCAACCGCGCCCTCTCAGCATACGGCACAAGGTATACCCCTTGCTCCACAATGCCATCCCATTGAGCTAGCACGTTTTGCATATACGCCGCAGGTTGCAGAATCGTGTACGACAACCCGGACTCGATCAATTTCTCCTCCACTCGCAACTTTCGCCAGTGATGCGGCATCGCCTCCGTCTGAGGATGAAGCACCGAGTGGTAGACAAACCGTTCGATACCTTCTGACCGCGCGGCGCGGATAGCGGTTTCCCCTATGGCGATCTCCTCAGGGTGCACATTGGGGCAGATATGATACACCATCTCAACGCCCCTCGTTGCTTGATTCATCGTCGCCTGAACCCGCATATCCCCAACAACGACCTCTTGTACTCCGCTCTGCTTGAGCAAGGCCACCTGCTCACGTCGATGCACCAATCCTCGGACTGGTTGCCCTTTGGCAACCACAGCCTGTATGATTGCCCGACCAGTTTTGCCTGCAGCACCCGTTACAAGAATCATTCCACTGTTTCCCTCTGGTGATTTCTGGGATTATAGCCCGATTTACCTTTCCTGTAAATAAAGATGTGAATAGGGTGTGTTGGCGTTGATCATCGTTTCGGCCATTGGTCTTGGTTTGCTCCCACTGGATTGCCAAATCCAGCGGTTATGGCTTGGATTTGGCAATCCAAGCCGAGCAGGGTGATCCAAATGATGATCGTAGCCGAACCGCTGATTAGCAGGAAAACGCGGATAAAAGATGCCGAAATCCATGTTTTCCTGCCGATCCGTGGTTTTGAATGATATGTCCAACTGCTCGGTTTAAACACACCCAAATACGCATATGGGTGTGGGCGCGTGGGAATAATCTTGACAGAGATGCCAGGAAGTGATAGGATGGCACATCACATTTTTAATTAAAGACGTAGGTAAGAAGGACAGAGCCACACCGGTGCCTGCCTACGTTTATATCAAGACAAGGAGGTCAATATGGCTCAGAAATTCAAAATCACTTATGCTACGATGTCGGCCGACAATGAAGAGTTGCAATCGGCCTTTGATGAGGCAATCGCCCGGGTCAAATCTGGGTGGTTAGGCGTGGAGGTGCCCATGTTTATTAATGGGGAAAAGGTCTACGCCGACGAAAAGTTCGAAAGCTACAGCCCCATCAACACCGAGATGCATCTCTGCAGTGCCCAGAAAGGCACGGTTGAGCATGCCAGGACGGCCATTGCCGCAGCCAGGGCTGCTTTCCCACAATGGTGCAAGACTCCCTGGCAGGAGCGGGTAGCCATCATTCGCGATATCGCCGAGAAAATCAGTGATAACAGCCTGGAATTAAGCGCCCTGATGATTTTTGAAGTGGGCAAGAGTCGCCTGGAGGCGCTGGGTGAGGTAGAAGAAACCGCTGATTTGCTGCGTTATTATGCCACTCAGATGGAGAAAAATAAAGGCTATGTCAATGAAATGGGCAAGCTGAATCCCGATGACCCATTGGAGCAAAATTTTAGCGTCTTGCGTCCCTATGGCGTATGGGTGGTCATTTCTCCCTTCAACTTCCCGATAGCGCTGTCGGCTGCGCCCATTGCCGCCGCATTGGTCACCGGCAATACGGTTGTATTCAAAGGGTCGTCCGATACGCCCTATGATGGCTGGAAAACGGCTGAACTTTTTGCTGAAGCCGGACTGCCACCAGGGGTGTTTAACTACGTCAGCGGACCGGGCCGAACGGTTGGCCAGGAATTGCAAGACAATCCTGACATTGACGGCTGGACCTTCACCGGTTCTTATGACGTCGGGATGAATGTTTTCAAAAAAGGTGGTGCTGGTCTGTATCCTCGCCCGGCTATTATTGAAATGGGCGGTAAAAATCCCACCATTGTCTCAAAAACGGCTGATGTAAACAAGGCCGCAGTTGGGGTAATGCGAGCGGTTTTTGGCCTGGATGGCCAGAAATGCTCCGCCTGCTCTCGCGTTTACGTGCAGGAAGATATTTACGACGATTTTAAGGCCAAGCTGGTTGAGATAACCAAGGCCATTAAGGTTGGTGACCCAACTGAACGCGATACCTTCATGGGCACGGTCGTCAATAAGAAAGCTTACGAAGATTACCAAAAGTTTATGGAGAAAGCCAGGGCGGATGGTACAGTGCTGGTAGGTGGTAATATCCTGACCGAAGGCGAATTTGCCAAGGGCCACTTTGTCGAACCAGCCATTGTTGAAGGCTTACCAGAAGATCACGAACTGGTCAAAAGTGAATTATTTCTGCCCATCCTACATTTGGCTAAAGTCAAAACCCTGGACGAGGCTATGGAAAAGGCTAACGATACTCATTATGGCCTGACCGCCGGCTTTTTTGGTGAGGACAAAGAGGAAGTTGATTGGTTCTTTGAAAACATTCAGGCCGGCACGACTTACGCCAACCGGGTTGCAGGAGCCACCACGGGTGCTTGGCCCGGCGTACAATGTTTTGGCGGTTGGAAAGGCAGTGGTTCCAGCGGCAAAGGTATCGGCGCTCTCTATACCCTCCCCCTTTATATGCATGAGCAAAGCCGCACTATCATCGGTTAGGTCAGGAGGCTATGGTCATCATGCTCCGCTGACGCATTTAATTTATTAAGACCCTGGCAAAAGCCGGGGTCTTATTTGCATATTCTGCAGCCAGTGCCATCGTCCAGATGGCTCACCCCATTCAACAGATTGCCGCTCTGACCGATTACGAACGTGACCTGACCTTCAACGTGGGGACGATGGCGGGTGGGACGGTGATCAATCGGGTACCTTACTACGCCGTAGCCAGTGGTGAAATGCGTGTTTTCTCCCCGACAGTGTATAATGAAGGGGTGGCCCGCTTGCGGACCCTCAGTGCCCAGGCTAGTGTACGCAGCGTGAAAGATGGTTAATCCTTGCCAGGTCAACATTGATATCTTTCACGAAACGCCTCCCTGGCCACGTAATGAGGCCACCGACCGGCTATTGGCCGTGTGGCAGCAGGCCGCCGCTTCACTGGGAGGACGGGTCTTACCCGAAGCACGGGGAGGTTTAAGCGATGGTAACCAAATCTTCTCACACATCCCAACAATTGATGGCTTAGGGCCGGCAGGTGGCAATGCCCACTGCTCTGAGCAAAGTGCCGATGGTCGTAAAGAGCAAGAGTATAGAGTAAACTCTGATATGATAGAGGATATACCCAATTCCAAGGACCATAGTCGCGTAGGGAGGAAATCTGGCCGGCCAGTCTTCTCTCGACGAAAGTTTCTACGCCTGGCCGGGCTGGCGGCTGCTGGTACAACTCTGACCGCCTGTAACCCATTTCGAGCTACCCCCGTTTCTCGGCAGGGGGGGAAGGTCCAACTGGTCTACCAGGATTGGCGGACTGATTGGTTCCCGCCTATGGTCCAGCAAATGCTGGCAGAGTTTCACGCCACTCATCCTAATATCCGTGTCTTCTACATTCCCGATCCCGAGGACTTAGAGGAGACAATGCTGGTCGATATGCAGGCCGGTACTGCTCCAGATGTTTTTCAAGGTTGCTGTTCCTTCTTCCCCATCTGGGCCCAGCAGGGCTATACCCTGGATCTACGGCCCTACGTTGAGGCTGAGCTGGACCAAGCCACAATTGACGACTGGGATCCGGCCCAGTATAAATCCTTCTTTACCAGGGACGGACGACAATACGGCTTGCCCAAATACCACGGTGCTCTGGCGCTCTACTACAACAAAGATCTCTTCGATCAATACGGCCTGGATTACCCCGATGAAACCTGGAATCACGACGATTATTTGGCTGCTATGGAACACCTCACCCAAGATTGTGATGGTAATGGTAGAACTGATTTGTGGGGTAGTATGCTTGACATCTCCTGGGATCGCATTCAGATGCACGTCAATGGCTGGGGAGGACACTTCGTTGACCCTGAAGATCCGACTCGATGCCGCATGGCTGAATCTGAAGCAATGGCCGCGATGGAATGGCTTCGGGCTCGTATGTGGGACGACAAAGTGATGGCCACCTTTCTGGATATGCAAAATATGGCCACTCGCCGGGCTTTCAGTACCGGCCGGGTGGCCATGGTCGAAGATGGCTCCTGGGCGCTGAAGGATATCCTGACAGAAGCCACTTTCCGAATCGGGATAGCCCCCTTCCCGGCCGGACCGGTCCGCCGGGTGACCCTGGCCACCACAGATGGCTACGGTATTTACGCCAGAACCAGGCATCCCGATGCTGCCTGGGAACTGGTCAAGTTCCTGATCAGCAAAGATTACGGTCGGGCGATGGCCCGGGCCAACTTTCTCCAGCCGGCTCGAGCCTCTCTGGTTGATGAGTGGGTGAACTTCATCCGCCAGGAGTTTCCGCAGAAGACCAAAGGCTTGGATATTGCCGCCTTTGCCGATGGTCACATCAAGGGGTACTCGGTGACGGCCGAAATCTTTGCCAATATGGCTGAGGCGAGACGGATTACCTACGCCGCATGGGATCAAATTTTTACTCTCGGCCAAGCTCCGGTCGAACGGATGAGAACTGTCTGCCGCCAGATCGAGGAAGCACAAGATTGAAATGAGTAAACAATCTCAAATCTCTAATCCGCAATCCGCATTTCGAAGGGGTGGACTGCGTACCAAAATCATTGCCTGGTCCTTCATACCCACCGCCATTATCCTGATTGTGGTAGCCCTGGTCAACTTCTATGCTTATCAGCAGGTAACGGAAAAGTTGGTGATCGAGCGGGATCAGGAGTTAATCCGTCTCTCGGCTGCCCAGTTGGCCTCAGAACTGTCAACCTTCACCGAGTTGCTCGCTGCCGAGGCACGTGCTGCGGGTAATTACACCGCGCATCCTGCGGTCCAACGGCTCATCCTTGAGCGAGCCAGCGATCGTTTAGTGGTTTTCGACGGAGGCGTGCTCATCCTTGATACCTTCGGTAAGGTCGTGGCGGTCAAACCGGAGCGACCGGAGATCCTGGGACAGGGCTGGTCTGACCGTAGTTACTTTCGTCAGATGGCTCACACGTCAAAGCCGGTCTTCTCAAATATTGTCCTTGACGGACCGGAAGCGGCAGAGGGTATAGCCATTGCCGTCCCTATCACCGGAGATCAGGGTCAGTTCCTGGGAGCTATCGTCGGTATGTTCCGGCTGAGAACAACAGCCGTTAGTGCCTTTTACGGGGGTATCGTCAAATTGCGCCTGGCTGAAGGTGGCACGACCTATTTGGTGGATGGTAATGGTCAGGTGATTTACCATTCTGACATCGAGCGGATTGGCGAGGATTTTTCTGAACAGGCGGTTGTCCAACAAGTTTTGAACGGACAGGTAGGGGCCATCCGCACGCGTAATGTTGATGGTCAGGATATTGTAGCTGGCTTTGCCCCGGTACCTGGCACCCCTTGGAGCCTCGTTACCGAGGAGCGTTGGGCCACCCTAACCAGTGACAGTCGAGGTTATCAACAGTTTTTACTTTTGCTGCTGATTCTGGGGGTCGTGGTGCCGGCTCTCATCGTGACTATTGGAGTCAGACGAATCGTGCACCCCCTTGAGGCGCTCATTGAGGCTGCCCGGAAGGTGGCCAGAGGTAATTTTGGCCAAACGATTACAGCTCGAACAGGGGATGAAGTCGAAGCGTTGGCCAGACAGTTTAACCTGATGTCGGCTCAACTTCAGGAATCGTACACCCATCTGGAGCAACGCGTGGCCGACCGGACCAAAGAGTTGGCCATCCTCAATGCCATTGCGGTCCTGGTGAACGAGTCGTTAGACTTGTATAAGACCCTGGATCGAATCCTGGACGAGACGTTGGGGCTCCTAAACCTGGAGGTTGGCGAAATTTGTTTGTTGGACGAAGAGAGTGATGAGTTAGTCATCCGCACCGAGCGCGGGTTGTCGCTTGATTTTGTACGTATGGCCAATCGGCGCAAGGTTTTCGAAGTATTGCCTGAGTGCAGCATCTCCTCCGGTGAGCCTGTGATTGAAGAGGATGTCTTTGCTAATCCCGACCTTCAGTTAGCGCACCAGGAAGGGCTGCGAACGATGGCTATCTTTCCCCTACGGGCCAAAGAGCGACTGCTTGGCACCCTGTGTCTGGCTACCCGGCTCGGCCCACGGTCGTTCACCCGAAATGAACGGGAACTATTACGATCTGTAAGCGATCAGGCAGCGGTGGCCATTGAGAATGCCAGATTGTATACCGAAACCAGCCGGCGTGTTGACGAAATCGAGACTCTGTTCGCCGTTGGTCAGGCCATCACCAGTCGCCTGGATCCGGATGCCGTGTTACAAATGATTGCCGACGAGGCCCGACGGCTCACCTCGTCAAGAGTCGCTTTCGTGTTTCTGCTGGATGGTGATACATTGCGTCTGTCTGTGCTCTCAAGCGAGGAAGTCTCTGACGTATCTGTCGGTTACCGGATGCCGTTAGCGAACTCGCTAACAAGCTTAGCCCTCGACTCGGGTCAACCGTTGCGTATTAGTGATGCCCGACAAGACCCACGTGCCAATCCTGATTTAAGGCAACGTTTCGAGATTCGATCCTTGATGATCGTGCCGTTAATATCCGGTTCTGAACCGATTGGCTCAATTTCGGTCATAAACAGGGTATCGGGTACATTTGGGCGGAACGACGAGCGGGTGTTGACCGTGTTGGCTTCCGGGGCTGTTATTGGCTTGGAGAACGCCCGGCTTTATCACGAGGAGCAAGAGCGACGACACGAGGCAGAACAACGTCGCCGCGTGGCTGAAGGGCTGCGCGATATTTTGACAGTTCTCAACTCCAATCGCCCCCTGACAGAGATTCTGGATTATATTGTCGCTCAGGCTAACCGCTTGCTAGGCACCGACGCGGTGGCCATTTACCGCTTGCAAGAAGTGGATGAAGTGCTTAAAATCCAGGCTGCACGGGGGTTGCCCGACGACTATGTGGCTAAAATGGTCATTCCCGTGGGACAAGGCGCTGTGGGACAGGCAGCCCTGCTACGCCAGCCGGTGGCTATTGCCAATCTGACCACTCAAGATGTGGCAGACTACTTTGGACCTGAGTTGGCCCAACAACCTCATCTATTATCCTATCTGGGTCGGCGCTGTCACGCCCTCCTGGCCGTGCCGCTCATTGTCAGAGACGAGGTTTACGGGGGGATTGTGCTCTACTACTCCGAACCACGGCAGTTTTCTGACGAAGAAATTGAGCTGGCCGTTTCCTTTGGTAATCAGGCTGCTTTAGCCATTGAGAATGCCCGTCTCTTTGCCCAGGCCGAGCAGGCGGCTATGCTAGAGGAACGCCAACGCCTGGCTCGTGATCTACACGACTCGGTCACTCAGTCTCTATATGGGTTGACGATGTACGCCGAAGCAGCGGCCCGCCTATTATCAGCCGGAGAGGTAAATTTGGCTACTGACCACTTACGTGAACTGCGCAGTACGGCCCACGAGGCCTTGCAGGAGATGCGGTTGCTCCTCTTTGAATTGCGCCCCCCGATTCTGGAAGAGGAAGGGCTAACAGCCGCTCTACAGATTCGGTTGGAAGCAGTGGAGCGACGGTCCGGTCTGGAAATAACGTTAAATGTGGAGGGGGACGATTGTTGCCTGCCCTCTAAAGTTGAGGACGGATTGTATCGTATTGCTTTGGAAGCTTTGAACAATACCCTTAAGCATGCCCAGGCTAAGGGGGTGAAGGTTCATTTACGTAAGGAACCAGAGCGGGTGACGTTGGAAATCGCCGATGATGGGATAGGCTTCGATCCGGCCACGGTTCGGGCGAAAGGTGGTATGGGCTTGCAGGGGATGGAAGAACGGGCCGCTATGCTGGGAGGTCGGCTGACGGTGCGTAGCAAGCCGGAAGAGGGAACGGTTGTGCGAGTCGAGGTAGAGGATTGGAAAAACTCAAGAGAAGTTGGACCAATTTAGGGAAACTTAGGAGGTAAAACCCATGACTGAAAAACATATTAAAGTTCTTATTGCTGATGACCAGGCTATCGTTCGTAAGGGCATTCGAGCTTTGTTAGCTACGGAGTCGAACGTAGCGGTGGTCGGGGAAGCGGAGAACGGCCTGGAGGCAATTGGCCAGATGAAAAGATTGCAGCCGGATGTTATTTTGATGGACCTGGTGATGCCTGAGCTGGATGGGATCGAGGCTATTCGCCGTATCACGGCCGACCAACCGGATGCCCGTATCCTGGTACTGACCAGTTTCGCTACCGATGACAAGGTCTTTCCGGCGATTAAAGCAGGGGCGTTAGGCTATCTCCTGAAAGACTCCAGCCCGGAAGAGTTGGTCCAAGCCATTCACCAGGTCTATCGAGGCGAGTCATCACTCCATCCGACCATTGCCCGGAAAGTACTCCAGGAACTATCCCACCCCCGAGAACCGGAACAGCCCCCCACCTCGGAACCGCTGACCGAGCGGGAGGTAGAGGTGCTCCGGTTGGTGGCCCGAGGCTTGAATAACCAACAGATTGCTGGCCAATTGGTGATCAGCGAGGCGACGGTACGTACCCACGTCAGCAACATCTTGGGTAAATTGCATCTGGCCAGCCGCACCCAGGCCGCATTGTATGCCCTGCAGCAGGGACTGGCCTCGCTGGATGATGCCGGGTAAGGTGTGACTACAACATTTGTTGTAGATCGAATACGATTAATGTGGGACAGGATTATCCGGCGGGTGGTCCTTTTTACGTATGGTAAAACCCACATCCCATCTGATTACAGAAGCGGTCTTCTTTGGTATACTGAACGCAAATCGTAACTACCTACCATGTCATTCTGAACGAGCGCAGCGAGTGAAGAATCTCCTATTTCGCCTTGACTTTGTCCTCGTTGCCGGAGATTCCTCGTCGCTGCGCTCCTCGGAATGACATGAGGGTAGGCAGTTACCGCAAATCTATTCATTAGGAGACCAGGCCATGTTTCAAGGCAGCTTGGAGTTTGATTTTTTGGCTCGTAAGGAGCGCTGCAAAGACCTGATACGTGAAGCAGAACATGAACACCTGATTCAAGTGGCCAGGCAGCAGCCGGGTAACTGGGAGTCACATCAAAAGATTGCCAATTGGCTTGGGGCCCAGGTCCTGAAGTGGGGTTCGAAACGACAACGTTGAGCAAGATGGTAAAGGGATGAGGCAACTTATCCGGGTTCTGATTGCTGATGATCATCCCCGCTCCCGGGATGGGTTGCGAGCCCTGCTAGCTACCTCACCGCAGCTTAAAGTAATTGGTGAAGCTGTCGATGGTCAGGAAGCGGTGCGTTTAGTGGGGAAATACCAACCCGACGTGGTTTTGATGGACGACCAAATGCCGGTTATGGATGGTCTGGAGGCTGTCCGACACATCAAAGGCCACTGGCCAGAGATTAAAGTCCTGATGTTGAGTCTATCAAATGTCCACCGAAAGCAAGCTTTAGCCGCCGGGGCCGATGGATTACTGGTTAAGGGGGGGCCAGTCGAGAAATTGTGGGAAGCGATTTTTAATTCTGGTCGCTAATTAACTGATTTTGTTAGTATCCTCTCCAAAAGTAAGGGCGAGGCAAGTCGGAGCATAGTTTGTTTGTTTCGATTAGCACCAATCCAACTTGCCTCGCCCCTACGCTACCCACAAATTTGAAGAGGGTACATTTGTTACAACATTTGTTGTACCATTCATACTTTTAGCAGACAAAGGACCGTTTACAAGACGGTCTTTTTTATTTAGCCCGAATACATCCGCAGGCCGATTACAGCGTAATCTATCTCCGGTATACTGGAGAATAACAATAGAGGAAAAAATTGTTTGTAAATGACGAAGAAAGAGGATGGAACGATGTCCCTGTTGAATAGGATCGCTGTCAGTAATGGCAATCAACTGCGTAAAGCAGCAGCTAACTTGGCTATTGCTGCAATTGACCAGCATAAAGTTACGTGTTGGAACCAGCGCCTGCAAGCAGAAATTTGTCAAAAAACGGTCAAACGCTGTTCTGCTGGAGGAACAGGGGGAAAATGGAGGAGCATTCATTAAGGATATTCAAACCGGGAGACAGCCAATTAGCAGAGGAAGATCAGAATGACCGACGAACGGATTGCTGCCAGAGAGCGAAGCATTCACAACCTGACGAACTGTCCCAAAACGGGCAAACAGGTCGTGGTGCACGAACAGAACTGTTTTATGATCCCTGATGGGAAGGCAAGCTGGTGGTATTGCCCAGCCTGTGGCGGTTGGCACGTTGTGGTAATCGAAGACAAAAAAAGTAAATGAAAAAGAACATATGACTGGGGGCGTATCGATTTTATAACAACGGGGTTATTAAGGGTGAAAGCGTGGCTAAAAAGGAATTTTGTAACTGCCTACCCTCATGTCATTCCGAGGAGCGGAGTACCCAAAGGGCATAAACGACGAGGAATCTCCGGTAACAAGGGCAAATCCAGCCTGAAACAGGAGATTCTTCGCTCCCTGTGGTCGCTCA
>DAOUMU010000461.1:0-4527 GCA_034409055.1 Anaerolineae bacterium | reverse complement strand
GGAGTGTTGGTGTCCCTCCTCCCAAAACAATTGATTGCAAAGCCCGCTCTGGAAAGTTATAAAACTCGATTTCATGAACCAGAGATTTGACGTACGCTGGGATTAGAGATAGGTTAGTTAGATCATTGCGATCAAACACTGAAACATAACAGCAGTAGGGGCACCGATACCGACAGAATGGAATCTGGCAGTAAACATGGAAGACCCCTTTTCCACCCTGGCAATTCTCAGTATTTAGCTTTTTGTTCATTTGAATCCTCCTTATCTTGTTTCCAGAATTAATTACCCTATTGGTGAAATTGTGGCCCTTCCGATATACAACGGTGGACACTGGGCGTCAACTGGAACATATTGCTGCCGTTTCAGGCAAAAACCGGGAAGTGTATCGGAGTCGTCTACTCTAACAACTACCAAATCCCGCAGTAGCTCCGCTACGGTACCCGTTATCGCAATTGATGAGAGGGGGCGAGTGATGCCCCCGTCCTCGATTAAATATCCGGATTCTGCTTCCACCCAGTACAAACCCCTCTCTGGAAAGAAAAACGCCTCTCCCAAAGCCCCCTCCGCATAAACCCCGACTCTAATATCTTTGAGAACCTCCTGCAAGAAAGCAGTGCCAGGGAGAATCTGGAGATTACCCATCCTCGGGATTGGCGGCTCATCGATACCACCTGCCCTGCCGTTCCCTGTTGGTGAGCAATCAAATTCATGTGCCGTCTTTCTGCTGTGGATAAAGTTTACCAGACGCCCGTCCTCGATAAGCACTGTTCGGCTTGCGCTTGTCCCTTCTTGATCACGGTCGTATCGAACAAAACCCCACGAAACATTTCCACAGTCTAATACTGTAACACCATGCTGCGTCACTTGCTCGTCCAACTTACCCGTAAAGTGAGAGCTACCCTCAAAAACAAAGTCTGCTTCTAAACCATGGCCAAATATTTCGTGTGCCAGGATTGCCCCAATGTTAGAGTCGAGAATAAGCGGGAAGGACCCACCAGGCGCGTCTTCTCTTAGTTTTACTTCCTCGATTCTTGCCAGCAAATTTGTTCCAAGTTGAACAAGGTCTTCAGGATACCAGGGCTCCTGACCACATTTTACAATCTGACCGTTAACGGTTACCGGGCCGCGAGGACCACATGTCGTAAGCCGAAGCATTATTAAGACATAGGATTCCTGATAACAACTTTGGTGTCCATCTATGGTTGTGACAACCTCATCTACATATCGCCGCGAATATTGTACCCGACAATCGAGACCTCGCTTGAGCAGAGCCTTGATGCCGGACTTCAAGGATACAGTAAGCTTTCTATTATCAAAAGTGTTCCCGCCGTCAGCAAGATCACTCAGCTTGCCCACAAGCTCTCGCCTCACGCCCTGTGCGGCACTAATTGCCAAACTTAACGCTCCACTTCCCATTCCTGGGTCTATTGAGGGAACAAAGTAATCTCCCCACTTGTCGTAAATTTTGGCTCTAGCAAAAAATCCACGCTTCCTCTGGGTGGTCGCTTGGGTGACCTGGTCGTTCAACAAACTTAGCGATGTCGTTATAGTTGTCCCAAATCGCAGAACACAGTAATCACACTCGTTAGCATATTTTGAAATAACATGCTGAATGTCAAACCCAGGTTCGATTTGAGTCGTCATAGCTACTCCCGGCAGGCGATGTCAAAACTCGTAAGCCATCCGTATTTTCGAAAATCCTGGAAAAGTTCCTTTAAATCCTTATCAATCATCGCTGGTGGAAGACAATAAGACTCAGCGAAGTGAATAACTAATTCATCATAGGCAAAACCACTAGCGATGCATTCAGCCACCTCCCACACAGTCTGATTACCTTCAACGAACATCCCCTGTGGATCAAACATAACACAACCAAACGGCTCTCTCCTCACTCGGACAGTTGTTGGTCCATGGTGCAAAACCACACATCTATCACTCATAGTCATTCCTCCAGGAGTTCAAAGGACACTCGATATCAGGTCCCTTTATGGAACCTGATGCGAAAAGTCCTCTGGCTCGACATCCACCACCACATGTGTCCCTCCAAGTACACGTCTCGCACGTAGAATCCTTAAGGTCCTCAAGTTTCATGTTGCGAAGCAAGTTAACTACGGGAGATTTCGTCCAAATCTTTTCAAAAGTATCCTCCAATATACTTCCACATTGCACTTGCACATATTTTGGCGGAATTACCCCACAAGGCATCACTATACCGTCAGCAGATATACAGCAGTATAGTACGCCTGCGGGACATCCCACGTCGCGAATAGCTTGAAAATGTGGCATTATGAGCGGGGATTGATATCCCCATAACTTGAATATCCCATCCGGGTCGATACCTATCTCATAAAGCGGCAGAACTAGCTCCCACGGACATGCAACAGAGGCGATGACCCGTTGGTAAAAGCCGCCCTCCATACACTTTTTCCTGGTGATTTTGTGGAGAACCTCTTTCCACGTTTGATAGCTCAAGTCCGGGCCATCATGACCAAAAGAACGACCATAGCTCATCAATTTCAGCAAGAGAAAGGAGTCAGCACCGAGATCCTGTGCAAGTTTGATTGTGTCAAATGCCCAATGCGCAGTTCTGTCGGTAACTACAAAGTTTAGACACACACTTAAACGTGCTTCCTTCATCTTTTGAATAGTGCGTATTACCTGTGGGAACGCAGAAACGCCTGGTTTCCCATTTGCATATTGTCTGAGCTCAGAATAAGTCTGTGGGGTATACCCATCAAGACTGATTGCTATCCTTGGCGGAAAGGGAAGCGTTCTGATTTTTTCAATATCTGCGCGCTTCCACAGTGTACCGTTAGTATTCAGCACGACCGACCAACCCGGACGGGAACACGCCTGGGCAACTATATCGAACCAATCCTTGCGACACAACGGCTCACCCCCACCTAGAGAAACCTCCGCTATGCCCAAATCATAGAGTTCATCAACCAAGCGTATAAGTTGGCTTCGCGTTAGCTCATCTGTGATTGTGTTTGGTGATTTATTGCAATGAGTGCAACAGAAATTGCACCGGTTCGTTACATCTATATCGACTGTCAGCGGCATAGAGTAGTTCATACTCCTATCCAAAGATCAAATTCAACAAAGGGGACGAGAAATTGCATTTTGGGCGAGTGAATTGGTAAAATGCAACATTCGACACATCAAGATGCTATGACAGGAGAAGCAGAAATGGCTCGTCCCTCTGAGATTGATCGGGCATTTGCCCAATTGAAACCTAATTGGAAGTTGATCAATCGTTTGATCAAGAAGGAACAAAAAGATTATATTCGCCAACGGCTCAAGGCCATCCGCTGGTTATGGCAAGGCAAGAGCCGCCTGGAGGTGGTCGATAAACTGGATATTGACCGTACCAGTCTGCTCAACTGGTTGAAGATCATGCTTAAACACGGCGTTGAGCCAGGACTGAGACGATTGGCCCAACCCAAAAAGGTCAAGAAAGTAGGCAAGCTGGCGGTTGAGCAACAAGAGAGCTTGATTGAAATTTTAGAGCACAAAAAGCCCACCGATTATGGCTATGAACAGAACATTTTCACGGGCAAAATCCTGGTCGAAGTGGTCCAGCAGCAGTGGCAGGTGAGCCTCTCTGACCAGACCATCTACAACCTCCTTCATCGGCACGGCTTTTCTTATCAGCGCGGGCATCGGGATTACGACAATGCTGACCCGCTGCTACAGCGAGCCTATGTCCTTGAATTGAAAATGGCCTTAGACAACCACACCCCTGATGAAAAAACGGTCTTTTTTGATGAGTTTTCTGTAGGGGTCAAGATAATGTTGAACACTTAACCGCTCCTGCCGGATTGCCAAATCCGGCAACTGTGCCCCATTATGGCCTGGATTTGGCAATCCAGACCGAGCATAAACTGTTCAGAATGTTGTTGACCCCTACATTTTTGATGAGTTTTCGGTCACCAACCGCCCGACGACCTTCTATGGCTGGGCCCGGGTCAACACCAAGTTCAAGGTGCCCTCTAACGAAAAGAAAAAGCGAGAGCGCTTGAATGGCTTGTTGTCCGTTGACGCCCACACCGGTCAAGAATACATCAAGCTCACCCCCAAAGCCAAAACAGAGGACCTGGTTGATTATTTCTATGATCTGGCCGTCGATACGCATCGGGAGGGGTACAACCAGTTATCCATTATTCTGGATAACAACGCCACCCACAAGGACAAAATGCGCTACAACCTCTGGCTGAAGGTCAAAGCTGGACTGATGAAAAGAGGTTCAAGTGGGCTGACATAATTGATCCCGTTTTTGTTCCGTTTTCTGGGGAAAGGCAAAAGCTGCTCTTCGCTTGGCTTGAATAGATTGCCCCAGTTTTTCCTTGCCCCAAGCCCAGACCTTCTTTGTTGGAACAGTTTCCAGGGCTTTTTGCACGACCTCTGTGGTCGTTGTCGAAACCATAGCCGCCACACTCAACAAAAGCCCCGTGAAACCGCTCTTGGCTTGATCCTGTTCCACTCGTTTCAATTTCCCAAAGATCGATTCGATCACTTCGCTACTAC
>DAOUMU010000460.1:0-10937 GCA_034409055.1 Anaerolineae bacterium | reverse complement strand
AGCATCAATCGCCTATTGATGCTCTTTATCAAGCTATTCAACTGGCAATGCACAATCTATTTGAAGCGCTTGGCATCGCCGTTTAACTCTATCGACAATCTTTTTTACATGTTGGTGCGATAAGCGCGTATACTGCATATTCACAACCCTGTACAAGCCTCAAATGCCAATCCTGAAAAAATGTGCTTATTCATCAGACCAGAATTGGGCTTGCCGACAGCTTGTCGGAAAAGTAGCCCCTCGCCCTCCGCCTACTGCCTACAGCTTGTTGGTAACGGTCATGATCCGCACTTCCTGCGGTCTCCGCTAAACATCCGTTGACCAATTGGCGCTTGGTTAACACATTGGTAACAAAATTTGACGCGCCTTATCTTGCCTATATACTTTCTATGTGGGGTGAGGCTTCGGCAAAGCGTATTCTTCTCAAAAAACACAACATAAATATTTAACAAGGTCAAGGTAAATATAAAAAGGAGGTATCATTATGTCCGATAAGCTCAAAGTTTATAGTGAAGAAGAAGTAAAGGAACGGCTGGAAAAGGAACTGCCCGGCTGGTATTTGGAAGGTAAATGGATCCGGCGTCAGTATAAGACGGATGGCTGGCAAGCCACCCTGATGTTGGTCAATACGCTTGGTTACATCGCCGAAGCCGCTTTTCACCACCCGGACCTGGAAGTTACCTGGGCCAAAGTTTGGGTCAAATTGCGAACCCATTCCGAGAACGGCATTACCGATATGGATTTTGAACTGGCTAAGAAGATCGAGTCGGTCGTGTTGTGGCGGCCCGAGCAAGAGTCGGTGTTTAAGGGCGGTACTCCCAACAAGTGGGTTCGGAGCGGCTGATAACCAGGGCAGCGATTACTGCATAACGCCGACAAGTTTAGCCGATCATCCTACCTAAGAAAACTGGAAGTTTGGAAAGGCAGATTTCTACTACATTTATTCCTCTCTCCTCTTGGTTTTCCAACTTCCAGTTTTCTATTAACTGTATAGAGGGCAGCAGGTAGCGGTCACGTCTGAAAGGATTTGAGGTGCCAAAAAAGATTTTATTTGTAACCGGTCGGTTAGCCGAACCAGCCCTGGGCCGTACCCTGGCCTCGATATCGCTGCCCTGTGCCTATGAAATTGTAGTCATGCCCATCTCGATTGCGGCCTTGATGACCACATCCTGGATCGCACGCCACTTTGAGTTGCCATCGAGCCATCCCCGCCATCGCTGGGTGCCGCCCGGCTGTGATTTGATGATGATTCCCGGTCATTGTCAGGGCGATTTGGTAGAAATCGAACGGGCCTGTGGGATATCGGTCGAAAAAGGACCGATCGATCTGCAAGAAATCCCCTGGCACTTTGGCCAACAACAGCGTCGTGAAAGTTATGGTACTTACAACGTCCAGATAATGGCCGAAGTACAAGATGCGCTCCAAATGGATGGCCCCGCCTTGTTACAGCGGGCTGAATATTACCGTAGCCGGGGCGCTGATGTCATTGACCTGGGCATTACCCCCGGTAGTTCTCCAAACACCGTGGCCCAGACCGTTCAACTGCTCAAGCAGGCCGGCTATCAGGTCAGTGTAGATAGCCTGGACCCGGCCATTATCCGGGAAGCTGATGCAGCCGGGGCAGATTATATCTTGAGCCTCAACAGCAGTAACCTGGCCCTGGGCCGCACGCTTCAGGCGATGCCGGTGGTGATCCCCGATGAGGACGGCGACGTCACCTCGCTCTGGCACAATGCAGAGCAGTTATGGGATTGGGGTGTGGATTGTATTCTTGATCCTATCATCCAACCCATCAGTTTTGGCTTTAGCCGTTCGCTTCACGACCTTTATGTGACCCGGCAGCGATACGCCGAGGCCAGGTTGATGATGGGTACCCATCATCTCAGCGAATTAACGGACGCTGACAGCACCGGCATCAATGCCCTGCTTTTGGGTGTGGCTCAGGAACTAAATCTGAACTTTGTGTTGACCACCGAGGTAGCCCCCTGGGCCAAAGGCAGCGTGCGAGAACTAGACATTGCCCGGCGTTTGATGTACTATGCTGTCAATGAAGGCGTGTTGCCAAAACGTCTGGATGAGAGGTTACTAACCCTCAAAGAAAGTCGCCTGTTGCGTCAAGACAGGGACACATTACAGGAGATGCAAGCCGCTCTGACCGACCCAAATATTCGCATTTTTGTTGATGACACAAAAATCTACGCTTTTAATGCTGATCTGTTTGTAGCCGACACTGATATTAGGGCCATCTTTGCCCAATTGGATATTGAAGAGGCAAACCACGCTTTTTACCTGGGACACGAGTTAACCAAAGCCCAGTTAGCCCTGCAGTTGGGAAAAAATTACCGCCAGGATCAGCCCCTGAAATGGGGTTACATGACCGTCGAAGAAGCGCAGCCAGCGGCCGAACGACGGGTACAATTGACTCAGCGTCGCCGCCATAAAGACGATCCGGCAACGTCAAAGAGGGAATGAGTGATTATTGAGAGTATTTTGACCACAACGGATGCTGAAGGTCGTGTCAATTGCGCGCCGATGGGGGTAGAGTGGGGTGAGGAGATCATCGTCATCAAACCCTATCAAGAGACAACAACCTATCGTAACCTCATAGTTAATAAGGTCGCCGTTGTGAATCTTACCGATAATGTGTTGTTGTTTGCCAAAAGTGCCATCAGTCATCCGGTTTTCCCCACCCGACCGGCCCGTGTTGTGGCCGGGGTGGTCTTGGTAGATGTTTGCTCCTGGCGTGAAGTACAGGTTGAGGAGATTGATGATCGGCAGCCACGCGCCCGGGTCACGACCCGCGTCCTGCATCAAGGATTTGAGCGAGAATTTCTGGGGTTTAACCGTGCCCGTCACGCTGTTTTGGAAGCGGCCATCCTGGCCACGCGAACTCGTTTTCTTCCCCCGGAGCAGATTTTGTCTGAATTTGAGCGGCTGCAGATCATCGTCGATAAAACTGCCGGTCCACAGGAGCACGAAGCGATGAATATCCTGACCCAATATGTTCACACAGTCCTGGAAAGGTGATGAAAACAGTACGGGTTGAGGCCCCGGCTCGATTACATTGGGGTATGTTCGACATTAGTGGCAGTCTGGGCCGTCGGTTTGGCGGTTTGGGGGTGGCGATTGGCAAACCTATGGTTATGCTGGAGGCCAGCGTTAGCGATACGCTCACCGCGCAAGGCCCCGACGCCGATAGGGCGCTGGGGTTTGCCCAACGTTATTTGACCGCCACCGGAATCAAAACCGGAGCACGCTTACACATTGAACAAGCTATACCCAATCACGTTGGGCTGGGCTCAGGTACTAAATTAGGTTTGGCCGTCGCCCAGGCCCTGGCTACCTTGTACGATCAGCCCACCGATCCTTACATCTTAGCTCAAGCCGTCCGGCGCGGAAAACGCTCGGCGGTGGGCTTGTGGACGTTTGCCCGGGGCGGTTTTGTGGTTGAGGGAGGGCGGCGTTCCGATGAAAGTATTCCGGCTCCTCTATTGCTACGCCACCCCATGCCGGCTAACTGGTATTGCGTCTTGGCTATCCCCGACCATTTCGTGGGGCTCAGTGGGGCCGACGAGGTGACTGCTTTTGCACAAATATCGCCTACCGCCGGCCAGGCGGCAAAAATCACCCACCTGGTTCTGATGTCATTACTGCCGGCTCTGGTTGAGGCTGAATTATCTGAATTTGGGGCCACCTTAACCCGGTTACAGGAACTGGTGGGCGAATGTTTCAACCCGGTTCAGGCCGGTCGCTTCGGTAATCCTCGCTCGACGGAGTTGATTGAAGGGCTACTGCGTTGGGGCGCAGCCGGAGCAGGTCAGAGTTCGTGGGGGCCGACCGTTTATGGATTGGTTGATGACGCGGACCAAGGCCAGCAACTGGTCAGTCTGGCTAAGGAGCTATTAGCCGGACAGGGCAGGGTAGAACTGGTTGCTTTCGATAACCAGGGGGTTCGGGTTCAAAGTATATAAATGCTGTCGATTTTTTTGTATGGGATTTGACCGATGACAATGTTAAAAACACTAATTCGTTCTATTAGTGCGCACACCCAGGGTGAACTGCTGGAGGAATTGCGCTGGCTGAATGCTGATGATCGTTTGATCGATCAAGTCGCCATAGCTGCGACGCCGGTTCGTTTGCTGATCGAGCCTCTACCGGCAGATACAGCCAAAATACTCTCTGAGCAGATGCAAAAAGTTGGTGGGAACGTCATCATGTCCTTCTCTCAGCCAGTTTCGGGCACTGATGTGGGGCCGCTCTTGCTGATCAGTACGCAGCAGCAGTTGCAGAAAGCAGTTGCAGCCCTTGATGAGCATGTTGAGCCGGCTATTCGCCACATCTCCCAAGAACTGCGAACAGCCCTCAACCGGCTCACTTATCATCCACCACCCCTGACAATTGGCCCATTAACCTGCCAATGGGGGAGCCGTACCTACGTGATGGGTATTGTTAATGTCACCCCCGACAGTTTCAGCAATGATGGTCTGCTGACCGGGACAAATTGGATACAGGCTGTCCTGGAACAGGCCCAGCAAATGGTTGAGCAGGGGGCTGATATTCTCGATGTGGGGGGGGAAAGCACGCGCCCCAAAGCTGAAATCGTGCCCGTGGAAGAGGAACTCCGGCGGGTGATTCCGGCCATCAAAGCCATCGCT
The DNA here is from genome assembly GCA_034409055.1 of Anaerolineae bacterium. GTDB lineage: Bacteria > Chloroflexota > Anaerolineae > 4572-78 > J111 > DAOUMU01. The sequence goes on along the minus strand of DAOUMU010000460.1, from coordinate 6,282 downwards.
GAAGAGTTAGATGTAGCTATCTCCATCGATACCTATAAGGCCGAGGTGGCCCGGCAGGCCATCGAAGCGGGGGCACACCTGGTCAATGATGTCTGGGGGTTGCGCATGGATCCCGATATAGCCCGGGTCGTGGCCGAATATCAAGTGCCGGTCGTGGCCATGCATAACCGCAGCCGGCCTAAAGACGCCGTCCAGGAGGAGCAACTGGGTGGGCGCTATGTCGGCATTGAGTACGACCATCTCATTGCCGACGTTCTGCGCGAGCTTCGGGAGAGCATTCAACTCGGTCTACAGGCCGGCATACCCGAGGAAAAGATCATCGTCGATGCGGGCATCGGCTTTGGCAAGACCGTTGAGCAAAATCTCAAATTGCTCAATCGCTTAGATGAGTTACGGGTCTTGGGCCGGCCTATTCTAATCGGTACCTCGCGCAAAAGCCTGATTGGCTACACCTTGGATTTACCCCTTGACGAGCGCGTGGAGGGTACAGCCGCCACCGTTGCCCTGGGCATTGAACGCGGCGCCGATATCGTTCGAGTGCATAATGTCCGTGAGATGGTCCGGGTGGCTCGCATGACCGACGCGTTAGTACGGACTTAACCTCGACAAACGTTCTGTGGATTACGTAGCCAAGGCATCCCTATGGATTACGTAGCCAAGGCATCCCCATGCCTTGGCGGGCCGGGCATAGGGCTGCCCTGCCTACGATAAATGATGAGCGTTCTGTGGATTACGTAGCCGAGGCATCCCCATGCCTTGGCGGGCCGGGCATAGGGATACCTTGCCTACAGTAGATGAGCGTTCTGTGGATTAGGTAGCCAAGGTATCCCCATGCCTTGGCGGGCCAGGCATAGGGCTGCCCTGCCTACAGTAGATGATGAGCCTACAGTAAATGACGAGGACTTTATGGCCATTCGTTGGGACGTACTTGGCTTCGGCACGGTCGCCGTTGACGACCTGCTGTATGTTGATCACTATCCCTCACCTGATTCCAAGATGCAAGTAAAGGCCAAGCGGCGTGAGGGCGGGGGGCTGACGGCAACAGCCTTGGTAGCTGCCGCTCGCCTGGGGGTCAGAGCAGCCTATGCCGGTGTGTTGGGGGATGATGAGCTATCTCGCTTCACCATTGAGGCCCTGGAACGGGCAGGTGTGGATTGCACACCGGTTGTGTATCGGGCCGAGGCGCGCCCCTATCATTCCATTATAATTGTTGACCAATCGACAGGTAGTCGGACAATTCTCTTTTCGGCTGACGGTGTGGTGAAGCGTCGTCCTGACGAGGTGACAGAGGAGCTTATTGCCAATTGCCGGGTGCTATTTGTCGATCACCTGGAGGCTAAGGCAGGCCTCCGTGCCGTCGAGCTGGCCCATACCCGGGGTATTCCTGTCGTCGGTGATTTCGAACAGCAGACTTTGTCTGAGGTGAAGGAACTCATGCCTCAGGTTGATCATCTTATCATTAGCCTTGATTTAGCCAGACGGATGACCGGTGAAGCTGAGCCGAGCCGCATGGTACAGGCCCTCTCCAGTCCCGAACGAGCCTGTTGCGGGGTCACGGCGGGCGAACGAGGCTGCTGGTACTCAGAACAGGGGGGAGAGGTCCGTTATTTTCCGGCCTATCGCGTCCAGGTGGTCGATACCACCGGCTGTGGTGACGTATTTCACGGGGCGTATGCGGCTTGTCTGGCCAGGGGTGAAAGTGTCGGCCGGGCCATCCAGATAGCTACCGCCACCGCCGGCCTTAAAGCCACCCAACCCGGCGGTCGAACGGGCATTCCCGATTGGGCTACCGTGGAGCGTTTTTTGAAAGAAAACCCCCTTCAGATTAATAAAGGAGAGTAACCGTTCAAGAGAAACCGGGTTTTTCCGCTATTTAAGGCCATTATTGGCAAAAATTCGTTGTCTGAGATATAAGACCGTGGGTGCAAAAAAAACCCGGTTTCTGATACGCTCTTGAACGCTTACATAAGGAGATGCCTTATGAATCGACGTGAACGTGTCTTAACGGCCATTCGCCACGAAGAGCCTGATTTTGTGCCTTACCAGTTTCACGCCACCGACTCGGTTTATGCCAGGGTCAGGCAATATTATGGCTTGCCCAACAACTTGGCCGTGGTGGACTTTGTGGGCAACCACGTGGTCAAGATTGGCAGCGACTTTAACGTCAACCCCTGGGCGGAGGATATTCAGGCGGAACTTGTCCCCAGTGGGGGACCGATGGCTACTTCGCTGGATGCGGCAGGCGGGCTGCATACCGACGAATTTGGCACCGTCTGGGATCGCCGTGGCGGTATGCCCCATCCCGTTGAATGTCCCCTGGCCGAAGATTACACTCAGCTTGACAATTACGTCATCCCGGATCCCTACCGGGCCGGCCGGTTTGACGCGGCCAAGCGTCTGGCAGATCAATATCGAGGCCAGGTCTTTTTATTTGGAAAAATGGGTATGGCCCTCTTTGAGCGGGCCTGGGCCATCCGGGGGATGGAGCAATTGCTAATGGACATGGCCCTACGCCCGGAGTTTGTGGAGGAACTGCTGGACCGCATCCTGAACGAATGGAACCTGCCCATCATCGACCAACAACTGGCCATTGGCGTGGATGGGTTTTATTTTGCCGACGATTGGGGGTCCCGTACCGGCCTGATGTTCAGCCCTGAGATGTGGCGTCGCTTCATCAAGCCCCGCCTGGCCGTGTGCTATCAGCGGGTCAAGAAGAGCGGCGCGTTTGTGGGGCAACATTCGGATGGTAATATCCTGAAGATTATGCCGGACCTGATTGAATTGGAACTGGATATCTTTAATCCTGTGCAGCCGTTCATTTATGACGTCTACCAGGTTAAGGCCGAGTACGGCAACCGGCTGACCTTGTACGGAGGAATTGACCTGGATCGGGTACTGCCGTTCGGTACACCGGCCGAAGTGAAAGCTGAAGTTAGAGAAAAAGCCCGGCGGCTGGGAGAAGGCGGTGGCTATATTCTCCAAAGCAGCCACACCATGTTGGCTGACATTCCGCTGGAGAATATCGTGGCCTACATTGAGACCTGCCACGAACTGGCCGGTATCGATACGCAGAAAGCAGCCGAGCACGTACGGGCTGAATACCAGCAGGAGGACAATAGATGAATACCGGAAAACTGGTCCGACTCAATCGGATTTTCTCCCATCCATCAGGCCATCTATGCTCGGTGGCCATTGATCACTTCATCAACTACGGGGCCGGTCTACCGGCCGGGCTGAGACACATCCAGACAACGCTGACCGCCATCGTCGAGGCCCGTCCCGACGCGGTGACGATGCACAAGGGCCTGGCCGCCTCGGCCTGGAAAGCCCACGCCGGGCAAGTGCCCCTGATTTTGCAAAGTATGATCGGTCGTCCCGACGGCACGCCGCCCGAGATTTTAGCCACCCCCGAGGACGCCGTCCGGCTGGGGGCAGACGCCTTCGCCGTGGCGGCCTTCGTGCGTGGCCCGGCCGAGATGGCTTACCTGCGTTTAGTCAGCGAGTTCGTCCGGGAGGCCGCTCGCTTTGAGATGCCGGTCATCTGCCACATCTACCCCCGCGACCTGAGCACCCCCAAAGGTATCTCCTATGCGCCGGAAGATATTGCCTGGGCGGTGCGTTGCGCGACCGAAGTTGGAGCCGATGTGATCAAGACCCCCTATTGCGGCGAGGTGGCGGCCTATTCCGAGATCATTGCCGACTGCCCGGTGCCCGTTGTGGCCGCCGGTGGACCGCAGACGGGCTCCCTGGTCGCAGCCCTGGAGATGATGGCCGCTGTTATGCAGAGTGGTGGCCGGGGGGCGACCATCGGCCGCAATGTGTGGGGTGTGGAGGACACCATTACCCAGGCCGTGAACGCCTTCAAGGCCGTCATTCACGAGGGCGCTTCGCCCCAGGAGGCCCTCGAAATAGCCTCATAAGCCGATTATGTGTAATTAACTGACGTATTGCGTACTGCGTATTGCGTAAAAATTGTATTGGTCAGCCAGACTTTGTTGTCTCAACCTCAATTGGCTGCCCGTTTAGGTTGTGCCGCTTCCTCAACCGTACCTCCCTCGCCAGGGCCACTTCGGTGAAACACATCCGGTGCGATAGTCGGATCAATTCAGCAATCTTCTCTGCCGGTTCATCAGACTCGATTGAAAGCTCGATGTCAAAACCCTCACACATCCCCTCGCTGGTACCCCGTAACACTGAGCCCTGCTCTCGGAAATGGGCCGTAACTTTGACCCGCTCATCTCGAAGCACTAACTTCTTTTTTGTCGCAACCTGCGACACGTGCGAGAGGAGTCAAAGCGCCATCCCGGCTACGAAGTAGCTCAACGGGGTGGGCGCCGTACCTTCTCCCCCGGCTATATACTCGCCTTCATCGCTGACAAACGCAAATCGCCCGGCGTCCGGCTGTCCGGCAATAACCTGCTTGCGCCAGTTCTCAATCGAGCTCGCTTCGGCGAAAACTTCAATGTGGCGCACGCCTTTAGCAGTCCCCTTGGAAGTCCGTTTTTCGGTCATATCTCTATTATCCCCTTCAATCTTTCTTGCCAGTCTCCCCCTCAGAACCGGCTGAACGACGCCGTCTTACAAAACGCACAGCCGCATACGTGATTAACCCAATGAAAACCATAATCTCCGTTACTCATTTTCGATAACTCTGGCGACGCTCCCCCCGCATTTTACACAACTTCCAGTCAAAACCAGGTCCCCTGCCTCTACATCGCCTCTGAAATCTGATTCATCCTCTTTCTGATAAGATCTTCAATCTCTTCAATAAGTACCGAAAAATTAGGTTGAGTAAAACTCATTTGAGGAGCGGGAATACGATTTCGCTTTATATTCGGGGGTATATGCTTATGGTGAGGATGGGTGCTAGCCAAGGTAGGGTCATTGGGATGCAGTTGGGAGTCATACCAGTACAACTTTTCTTCACCTTGCCAAACTTCGTAACCATACCAGTCTATAACAAGGGGCAAACGATGATAGAGAACACGTTCACGAACAACAAGCCGAATGTCACGCTCAAAGTACAATTCACCAGCTACTCTTGCCAGTGTTGCTCCACGTCGAATGAAAACAACGGTAGAACTACGAACTGACGGGAACTGCTCCGTGAGCGTATACAAAAACAACTCATAATCTTCTGGTGTGCGGAATGGATTGGTCATGCAGCAACCTGGATTAAACCCGCCAAACTCGGTGACTGCCGTTGAATTTTCTGAATTTCATCCCGATACTCTGCTTGACGTGTCAACCAAGTGCGATAAACACTAGCCCATTCGCCAAAATCCAGTACCCAACTATCATCTTCTGGTTCTTCACCGCTGGCATAGGCAGCATAAAATGTTTCCGAGCGGATACCGAATTTACGTTCAAAGCCCAATAGTTCTTCTTCGAGAGCGTGAATATCGGCAAGAATCTCACGAATGTTCATAGTCCACCTCCACAATAGATTATACCGCAACTTGTGATTTTGCTTAAATCGCGTATTTAACCTGTCATAAAAAAAGAAAACCTGCAAAGTGTACCAGGCTTTACAGGTTTCAAAAATACTCAAGCCAACCAGATGAATCCACAACATTCATACTCGGTCAGCCTAACGTTCAATAGTTGTATCAATTCCTTTTAGAAATCCGCGCATTGGCTGCACAGGTTTTATCAGTTTCTGCTTGATTTCCTCCATATGTTCCTCGTAATGCTCCACGTTATGCTTCACCACCCAGGCCGGGGTGGGATTCCTTTGCTCCCAGAAACGCTGACTCCAAAGCTCTTCCTCCAGATTGCTGTATTCCTTTAGAAACGCTTCGCCTGCTTTCACAAATTCATCCCGTACTTCGTTCCAGGTTCTGCCCTCTCGCTCCTTCACGAATGTTTCATTCCACTTCTCAATATTATCACCCCGATAAGGCACATCTTTGCCTGCTCTCAGCAGTCTCACTATCATGGTGAAGTAGGTGTCCCAACCAGCTATATGAGCAAGCACGCACTTGATGTCCCACTCCCCGCATGCTGCCTCCTCGACCTTGTCTTCTGGAACACTTGATACTGTTTCCAGGAGGTCTCTGCGAACCTGAGCGAATCGATTCACCAACTCCATCTTGTCACCTCCCTCCGGCACACTCTTGCGCCCGTTTGTTTATGTCATTTCCATACGTTACTAATATCTATACTTTTGCAGTTTTTGCTTGCCAGATTTGCCATCAAACCAATCCTGATGAAAAATTGACGGAAAATCTTTCACCGGAGGTAGACGATGGCCTGGCTCGTTCCAGAAATGTTGCACAGCTA
>DAOUMU010000459.1:0-6744 GCA_034409055.1 Anaerolineae bacterium | reverse complement strand
AATGCGCCCAACCCCGCGTTAACCGGACTCGCCTTCGGCGCGGGAAAGCGGCGCGTTTTGGGCAAAGATTGGCTATAATCAAAGTAAGTCGGATTGCAAGAGTCGGCGAGCCGGTTACGCCCCTGTTAGGTTTACTGAGCGAGGTAACTTCATGAACGTGTATGATGTTATTGGAGTTTTCTACACAGAATACGCTATAAAACGATTGATAGCAAGGAGACTCCCATGAGAGCGATACAAGGCTTATCCGAAAGCGAAGTGCTGGCGCGGCGTCAGCGTGGCGAAGGCAACGATATTGCAGTTGGTACGAGCCGCTCTTTTATCGACATCCTACGTCAGAATATGTTTACTTTTTTCAACAACGTCCTCTTCACGATTGGCATTTTGCTGATTGCCTTGGGGCGCGTCAATGATGCGCTAACCAGTGTCGGCCTTGGCCTGCTCAACGCCCTCATCAGCACTTATCAAGAAGTCCGCTCAAAGCGTCAACTCGATAAGATTGCCCTCCTGACTCGCCCTCAGGTGACCGTTATACGCGAGGGGCAAGAAAAGGTGGTTGATCCTGCTGAACTGGTCAGCGGTGATATTTTCCGTGTCCGCCCCGGCGACCAGATTGTGGTCGATGGCATCGTTATTGGGGACAGTAAAGTAGAAGTCGATGAATCGCTGCTGACGGGCGAGTCGGACTTGATCCGCAAGCAAGAAGGTGACACTCTGCTTTCTGGCAGTTTCTGCGTGACGGGAAGCGCATTGGGCCAAGCGGAAAAAGTGGGGGCAGACAGTTTCGCCAACCAGTTGACGGTAACCGCCCGTGCTTTCCAGATAACAAAAACCCCTTTGCAAAGTAAGATTGACTTTGTCATTCGCACCATGATGTTGATTGCCTTACTGATGGGGTTGGTGATATTCGCAGCGGCAATACTGGAAAATTTACCCTTTATCCGTATGGTGCAAATTGCGGCCGTGATTACGGGACAAATACCCTACGGGTTGTTCTTGATGATCATCGTGGCCTACGCGCTGGGGGCGGTGCAAATCGCTCGACAAGGAGCACTGGTGCAACAAGTCAACGCCATCGAGTCGTTAAGCAACGTTGATGTGCTTTGTATGGACAAAACTGGAACGCTTACGGCCAACCGCATCAACTACCATGATTTGTATCCGCTCAGTCATACCGAAACGAATATCAGCGAAGAAATCCTGGAACAACTGTTAGGTAGTTTTGCCCGGAGCGCAGCGGTCACAAACCCGACCAGCGAGGCAATTGTGGCCGGACTACCTGGCGAGGCTCACCAACCGGTTGACGAAGTGCCGTTTTCATCGGCCCGCAAATGGAGTGCGCTTGCTTTCCATGATGACCCGATGTCCGGGGTCTACGTATTGGGCGCGGTCGAGATGCTGCAACCCTACTTGCCGCCGGACACCACTTTACCCGAATCGATGCTCTTCACGCAGGTTAGAGAATGGTCAGATGTGGGGTTGCGGGTGTTGCTGTTTGCCCACAATCCTGAGGTAACAACGCTCCATGATGAAAACGATCAACCGCATCTGCCCCCGCTGACTCCGTTGGCCTTGCTTAGCTTGAGCGATGAATTACGACCACAAACCAGAGAAACATTGGCCGCCTTTGCCGAAGCCGGTATTCAGTTGAAGATTATTTCTGGCGACAATCCGCATACGGTGGCGGCTCTCGCCAAGCAGGCAGGGCTTACCCAGGCTTCTAAAGTTGTCTCTGGTGTCGAACTGGCTCAGATGGACGAGGCCCAATTTGACCACATCGCAGAAGAGGTCACGATTTTTGGGCGCATTTCGCCAGAGCAGAAAGAAAAGCTGGTGGATTCGTTACTCAAGCGGGGGCGTTACGTGGCGATGATGGGCGACGGCGTAAACGACATTCTTTCGCTAAAGAAAGCAAAGGTTGGCGTGGCGATGCAAAGCGGTAGTAATGCGACGCGCAACGTGGCGGATATGGTGTTGCTCAACGATTCGTTTGCCGCTTTGCTGCCCGCTTTTAGGGAAGGAAAACGGATTTTCAGTGGCATGAGGTCTATCCTGGCGCTCTTTCTCACGCGAGCTTTTTCTGCTGCGCTGCTCATCATCGCGATTACGATGGTGGGGCTCGACTTCCCCTTTGAACCCGCCCAGGTAGCGCTGACCACGTTTACCGTGGGCATTCCTGTTTTCTTTCTGGCGATGTGGGCCCGTCCCGAAACGTCTAATGAGGGGTTGTTCCGATTCCTGATCCATTTTGTTTCACCAGCCGCTATTCTAAGCATGCTATTTGGGTTATTAATTTTCACATTCTTCCACAATTTGGTGCTGTATCACCTGACGGAGCCTGAGTTTGAGGTCCCGCCGCAAGTAATCACCCGCTTGGAAAACTATACGGGTCTCACGTACGATTTAGATGAGAACTTTAGCCAGGTGGTGGCCGCGATTGCCGCTCAAACAGGGCTCTCGATCTTTACGTCATATTCAGCCTTCTTACTCATTGTGTTTGTCAAACCGCCTATCCGATTTTTTGAGGGCGGAGCCAAACTTAGCCCCGACAAGCGGCCGACGGTGTTGGCTTTTGGTCTTTTGGCGGTTTTTGTAGTGATTTTGAGCGTGAGGTCGTTTAGAAATTATTTTGGTCTGATATTCCTCGGTTGGCGACCCCTCCTGCTCATTGGTGCGGTGACGATGGTATGGGGATTGTTATTGCTTGGCATCTGGCGCGCCAACTGGTTTGAGCGTTTTCTGGTGTTGGACGCTCTCGATGAGTGAGACTGGTCGGTGACGTTTGTTAAGTGGTATGAGGCTTATGCCTTTCGGGATTTTATGGTCTACCCTTACCGTATAATGAATTGTTATGTGACAACGGGCCTGAAGACGGAACGTACTTGATGCGGCTCAAGAACGTCCATAGCTTCAGACTCTTAGACATTACGAATTTTGCCGCATAGGAGACAGAATATGAGCTTTATTGGACTTCTTCGGTTTTACACACCGGACTCCACTTTCCGGCGCGCCGCCAATCATCGGCTACAGGAACATTTTCCGGACACGTCAGAGCACGTCTGGCGTTCAACGCGCACCTGGCAATCTCAGTTGGCACCCAGTCGTCCCCGCTATGGCTTCTCACTCAACCTCTTGATGCGATATTTCGAGTGGAATTTATCGCTTTATCGAGCCTTGCAGGAACATGGTATGAGCCAAGTCGAGGCCGGCGAATTCGTCGAGACGGTCGCAGTGGAGTATTACCAACCTGTGCCGGCTGCCATGTTCAAACTTTCACGACTTCGCAGTGCCAAACGAGAAACCAGAGTCAAATGGATATTTGGAATAATAACCCGTTACTTCTTCGCCCCTCCATTTGTACATCGGCACCTGCCATCGGATACAGGCGTGGCGTTCGACGTCACAGTTTGTCCGGTTGCTGATTACTTCAAGGACCAAGGTGTTCCTCCCGAGGTCACCGCGCATGCCGCATGCAATCTAGACTACTGCATGGCACGCGAATTTGGGATCGAATTCGTTCGTTCACAGACCATCGCGAATGGCGCTGAGTATTGCGACTTCAGATGGGAATTCTCGACACACAGAGAGCGGTCCCAAAAGGCAGGACAGTCGTGAGTGTCCAAGAAATGCCACATAGACTTGGAAAACTATAGTCTGAAGAAATTCACAACACATTTTGAATTTTCAGGAGTTTTTGGATGCGTTTGTTTAGTACCACACATCCTGTACTCCCCAACAGGCGCGTTCTGCCCTGTCAGCCAAACCCGCGAGAGGAATAGCCCCGTCTCTGTCGCGCGTCCTGTCCCTCATTCATCACGCGCAAGGTGGGGCTAATCCTCCGCGCTAGTTAAACTGTTCGGTCATTCATCACGCTTGCTGGCAGCGGATGGTTGGCGTAAATTCTGTCAAAAACGTAAGGTATCATTTTAACGGGCTGGTTACTGGTTAAGTTGTCAGGCTATGGGATAAACCAATAGCTTTCCCCCCAACGTGCCGCCCAACAAATCGTTGTAGCCGAATTGCTACCCTTCCGTTTTTTGAAATTGTTTCTGCGGCGGCACGTTGGTGTCGAAAGTGGTTTCACTGGCCCGCAATCGCGTGATTTCAAGCGTTAGGCGCACTCACCAAATCTTTAAGTCAAAGGGGACACAATGAACGATTCTGTTGAGATTATCACCGTTGACGGCACGAATTTCGAGGAGTATGGGTTCTTCTGTTACAAAAGCAAGCCCAAGTCACAGGGGTATCAGAAGAAGTTGGACTGGCTGCGGCAACGCTTCGCAGAAGGTCTCAGAATCAAGATACTCTACGAGAGCGGCAGGTCGGTTGGGTTCATCGAGTACATTCCGGGGGAGCACAGTTGGAGAGTAGTCGAAGCGCCGGACTATCTTGTTGTTCACTGTCTTTGGGTAGTTGGTCGTGGCAAGAAGAAAGGTTATGGTTCCCGCTTGCTCAGTGAGTGTGTTGAGGATGCGCAGCGATTGGGGAAGCACGGCGTGGCGATGGTGAGCAGCAGGGGGAATTGGCTAGCCAATGAGAAGGTTTTTCTCAAGAATGGCTTTGAGAAGGTGGATGCGGCACCCCCCTCATTCAGTCTGTTGGCGAAGGGAGTCAAGGCAGGGCCTGTGCCAGTTTTCCCCCAGGATTGGGAGAAGAGGCTAGGTCAGTATTCTTCGGGGGTGACCATAGTCTATGCAGACCAGTGCCCCTACATGCCAGATGCAGTGCAACAGGCAGTCGATGCGTTCGCGGCAAGAGGGATAGAGGCCAAGGTGGTCAAGCTGGAGAGCAGCGCAGAGGTGAGGGCCAAGTCGCCGACAGCGTATGGGGTCTTTGGAATCGTCTGCGACGGAAGGTTGTTGACGTATCATTATTTGGGCAAGAAGGAGTTGAGGCGACTTGACGAGGAATTCCTTTCGCAATCGTAGAAAGGCGTGCGCCTAACAATGGCGTTCAAGGCGACTGCCTACCTTTCCGGTTTATAAAGTCGCTTTCGCCTGTGAAGTCCCTTTTAATTCAATCTATCTTCGCTGGCCCGGCAGCGCCTTAACGCCGGCGTTAACCCAAGCCCGGCCCAGCCGGGGCTTTTTCATTTAAGGCCAGCCCCTCACCCCCCCCAAATCCTCTCACCCACTTCAGCCGGCCCACGCTCCACAATCGCCCGTAACCGCTGCCGGTAACTTGCCCCTAAGAACCTGATCAGCAAGCATTCAAACCCTCCCCCCCACTCCCCAATCCCTAACCCCTAATCCCCAACCCCCAATCCCTCATCCTTCCCTCGCCCCCCTTGTCAGTGCATTCAAGCCAATCAGTGCCTCAGTGTTTCAATCCCCCCACTTCACAATTCACAACCTTCGGCAATTCACAATTCCCTCCCCTCATCCTTCATCCTTCATCCTTCCCTCCCCCCTCCCAATTGTTAATTACTACCAGTGCCCGGTACGGGTAATTGCTAATTACTAATTGTTAAGCTGTAGCCTTTTTTTAATTAAGATGGTAAAATGTTATGATAGACTTGTAGGATATTATCGGCCTATTGCCCACCATTCACCCGTATCGGGGTGATAGATAGGCAGTGATTATATAGCCCTTAGTTTTGTTACTGTAATATGTTGTTGACCACTACAAAATAAGGTTTAAAGGTGCATTATCATGGCAGAATTTCCTGATTTAATAAGGGACGAGTTAGTCAAAAAACGCACAGAATTATTTGCGGAGCTCAAGACTACAATTGAACAGTTAGATTATGAAAATAGCGAAGTAATCCGGAACCGTTTACAAAGACCAATAAAAGATGTGCAGAAGGAAATACTAGAAGATTTGCAGAAGAAAATACTAGAGGTTCATGCTTTAATACAAGAGAGTGATGCTCAAGGAGAGAAAGAGGAAGAACTAAAGCAAACGGAGCTTAAAGAAACATGGAGACGCATAGTAGGAGCATTTATTGTGGGTTTCGTAGTAGGAGCATTTATTGTGGGTTTCGCACTTTTTTTTCTAATAAGAGGTCACGAAGAGAGTGCCAATTACCAAAATGTACCAAGTGCCAATTACCAAAATGTAACAATAGACAACAACGCAATTAAGGAGGAGGTTCGTGGAGTGCTGGTCCGCTTCGATTTGACCATTTATAATGCACTAGATCCTTGTATGATAGTCGTGTTCTATTACGCAAAAACAGGTGAGAACCTTATAGACCATAATGGTGAGTATGTTTACAATGGGATGGTAGCAGTAACATCAGCAGAATTTACGCCGTCTGAGCCTGTCTATTACAAGCAGATAGAACTTTTTATACCTTACTCTGAACTACATCTAGGTGGAAACGTGGAGGAGCTAAAGCTCCGGATCGAGACCCTCAATGTGAATACTAATACTTCTTTTGCAAAGTCGGAGTTTTATCCTTTTTAAAGCAATACAAAACTAGTTAAATGCACTGTTTTACACTTGTATCACTTCTTTTGACGGTTAACACAAACAGCCCCCTACCCGCCCCGGCCCCTATCCACACTCCCTACGGTCGCCTACGGTCGCCTACGGTCGCCTGCGGTCGCCGCTACCCATCCGCTGACCAACTCCCCAATTGTTAATTGCTACCAGTGCCCGGTACGGGTAATTACTAGACTTTATCGGAAATAAGGTGAAAAGTAAAAAAGAAAGATGCTCCCACTGAAAAGGAAAGATCAGGCAGTCATCGGGAAATCGAGGCGGAGGTTATGTAAGCCACAAGCGGTTTCCATAATCAAG
>DAOUMU010000458.1:0-14726 GCA_034409055.1 Anaerolineae bacterium | reverse complement strand
GGTTGCAGGTGGGAGCCGTGTGGAATGGTCACTGGGGGGGTAGGGTCAATTAGCAATTAGTAATTAGCAATTAACAATTGGTTGGTTGCAGGTGGCAGGGGGGGGATGCCAAAAAAAGGGCGCCTCGAGGGGGGGCTCGAGGCGCTGGGTTGTGTTAATTCTCCTTTTTGGTGAACAGTATGCAGGCTGCGCTATCTTTGTGTTCTACGTGAGGGGGTTGGGCTGGGCTGAGGCAGAGGCCGTGTTGGGGGGGTAGGTGGGGGTGGTTGAGGGTGAAGCAGGCGCAGTTTTGGCAGGTTAGGGGCTGGGGTTCTTCCTTGAAGTATACGGTGTTGAAGCCTTTGCCCTGGCGAACGATTCGGACATCTTTGAAGACCGGTTCGCCGTTGCTGTTGCGGGTGCTTTCGTAGTCGGCTTTGAGGCGGTGTACAAAGGCGTAGGCGGGGCATCCCCATGCCCCGCCGGATTGCGCGATAGAGTCGCCCCGGCATGGGGATGCCGGGGCTACGGAATCTAGAGCCAATGATCGCCCCGGCATGGGGAAGCCGGGGCTACGGATTTCAGAAACACCCGTAGGCGGGGCATCCCCATGCCCCGCCGGTTGGCACGATAGACCCGCCCCGGCATAGGGATGCCGGGGCTACGGATTTCAGAAACACCCGTAGGCGGGGCATCCCTATGCCCCGCCGGTTGGCGCGATAGACCCGCCCCGGCATGGGGATGCCGGGGCTACGGAGGGATGCCGGGGTTACGGAGGGATGCCGGGGCTACGGAATGAAACGACAAATCATCCATAGGAAATAACATGGCCCGAATGGCTGCTTGTGCGGCTACCGGGCGAAATGTAATCTCCGCGCAAGGCAATCCGCCGTCCAGCAGCGCCCTACCTAAGCGGACGGCATAAGCAGCGTCCTCAATGGCTACCACCGGCACAACGCCCATCTGTCCCAACTGTGTTAATACTTCATAGAACCAAAATTGACAATGAAAAAGTAACTTCCGGTAAGGCAACCTCATAAAGCACCCAACCACGTAAAACGTAAAGCGTAAAACGTAAAAATGAGCTGTAGATAGTCATTACGCTTCACGTCACTTGCCCTGCGGGTTTACGTTTTACGAGTTGGCTGGCGACATCAAGCGGAAGTTACTTTTTGCCCCGCTGGCAAGGCAAATTCTGGTTTGATGTACTTCATTCACCCGTTATTCCTTAATGCCAGATAAAAAGTGCATCATAGATGATAGCGGAAACAGATCTTCAATATAAACCAGTTGTTCGGTTTGCATAGCCCGGTTGGCAGCAATACCTACCAGAACCGAGGCTGCGCCGTCTATGTGCGAAGCGGCCCGGCGATAAGGGTCCGGCGGCGGGTTGGGCGAGAAAATCTGCTCCAGCATCACCGGGTCCGCGCCACCGTGCCCGCCTTCACCCACCGGCACATCCACCTCATATCCCTGGCCAAACATAGGGAAAACGCGCATTCGCGCCTGTTTAAACGGCCCCTTGCTTGAGGATACCTCCCCATCGCCTAACAGGTGGATAATGCTTTCTTCAATGTCCATCTCTATGCGTCCTTTGGTGCCGGTAATGGCTACCCGCAGCCCTTCCCAGGGAGAATAGGCCACCATGCAGTAAGAAAGCAGCACACCGTTGCTGTAACGGGCGGTAACGGCCATCGTATCTTCAATGGTGATGGGGCCGCCAAACACGTTGCGGTCGCGGATATAGCCGGTTTCGGCTTCGGCATCCAGATAAAGGCCCTTTAGGGCTGCTTTAGAGGTTAAATGGAGGGCAAAGGGGTCGTTTTGCGCTTCCGGCACGCCGGTGTAACGCGTGTAACTGTAATGTTCGCCGCGGGCGGCGGCGTTTTCGCGCCCGTAAAAATTTAATGACCCCAGAGCAAATACGCTGGTTGGATAAGCGTCGACCCACCAGTTAACCAGATCAAAATGGTGGGTGGCTTTGTGTACCAGTAAACCGCCGCTGTTTTCCTTTTCTCTGTGCCAGCGACGGAAATAATCGGCCCCGTGGCTGGTATCCAGCATCCAGGAAAAGTCCACGGCTAAGGGCTGTCCTACCGCGCCATCTACCACCAATTGTCTGAATTGAGTGTAAGCCGGGGCGTAGCGATAGTTAAACGTTATCCGCAGCGAGCGCCCGGTTTGTTCAATAGCCTTAAAAATGGCCCGCAATTTGGGCAGGTCGGTGGTCATAGGCTTTTCCGTAATTACATCACAACCAAGCTGCATGGCCCTGGTAATGTAGATGTGGTGGGTGCTATCTATGGTAGCAACAATTACCGTGTCCGGCTTCGCCTCGGCGATCATTTGCTCAAACTGCTCGGCATAATAGGTTGAAACAGGCCCGGAACCGCTGTTTGTTTCAAGCTGTCGGTTGTACCAGTTCATCCGGGTTTGGCTGTAATCGCAAAAGGCAACCAGTTCTGCTACATCCGTGTAGGTGGTGGTTATTGCTTTAACAAACATGCCGGCGCGGCTGCCCGCGCCGACAATGGCGTATCTCCTTTTTCTGTTCATACCACATCTCTTTTCCAGATATTGGATTAGCGGCTTAACCAGCCACCGTCCACGGGCACGATGGCGCCGTGCATGTAATCGGAGGCACCTGACGCCAGGAACACCACTATGCCATCAAAGTCGTCGGGGGTGCCCCAGCGACCCGCCGGGATACGGTCGAGGATGGCCTGGTTGCGAGCGGCGTCGGTTCGCAGGGGGGCGGTGTTGTCGGTGGCCATGTAGCCCGGCGCGATGGCGTTGACATTGATGCTGTGTTTTGCCCACTCGTTGGCCAGGGCGTGGGTCAGACCGGCCAGACCACTCTTGGCGGCGGTACAGGCCGGAACCAAAATGCCGCCCTGTTCTGCAGGTCGGCAACGGACGCGGTTAACAAGTCACACTGGATATGGGCGAACTGCCGTCCCAAGTCGGTTACCCCCGCTCCGGTTTCTTGGTCCGACCTGCGCCCCAGCGAGACAACATCCGCTCCGGCCCCGGCTAGGGCCAGAGCCATAGCCTGCCCCAGGCCGGTGGTAGCGCCCGTGACCAAAGCGACCCGGTCTTCCAGACGAAACATATCCTGTGTCATCTTAACTCACTCCGGCTCAATGCCCCAAATCTCTCAACATCGGCACGGTGCGGCTGACCCACCCTACATCCGGGTCTTCCACCACCGCCTGCAGGCGATGCTCTCCGGCCAGGAACCATAAGTAGTAGCTGGTGTAGCCGGGCGCACTGACCACGGTGTGGTAGCCGTTGGGCATCATCAGGATGGTGTTGTTACGCACGATGTAGCCACTATCCACTTCGTCATTGTAGAAGCGGGTGAGACCAAAGCCGTCGGTCGGATTTACCTTGAAAAAGTACATCTCCTCGTGATAGGCCTGGCGAGGCAGGTCGTCCACTTCGTGTTTGTGCGGCGGATAGGTACTCCAATTGCCCGACGGAGTATAGGTCTCACCCACAATGAGGCGGGCAGCGGGCAGGTTGGGCTGGCCGGTTTGGGTGAGGATCTGGTGGAAGTTGCGGGAGAAATTGGCCGCGCCCCACACCCCAGAGGTTACCTCAGCGGGTGAGATAACATAGGGTTCGATTGCCAGATCGCTGGGGGCGCTGCACAGACCCACTTCTAAACTACCGTGGGCCGTGATGCTGTAATCGGACTGGCAGGGAATGTAGATTGAGTGTGGTTTGCCGGAGAACACGTTGGGGCGTCCCCCGACATTCTGGAAGGTGTGGCTATTAACGCTAAACGTCCCTTTGCCGCCCAGGATCACCGCCAACACTTCGCGGTCGTTACTGGCATTTTTGTAGATCTGGCCATCGGCCAGGAATAGCAGGTTGAAATCCAGCAGCTTGCAGGGATTACTGGGTAGTTGATTGAGACCACTTTGGGTTGGAACAGTTTCAAAATAGGACATAGTTATTCTCCTTAGTTTCCGGTTTTGGATAGGTAATTGGCCGGCGATGCGGCCACGTTGGACTTGCCGTTGCCGGCCACCCCCGGACTTGCCGGCGTAGCTCAGGCCGTGACAGCATCTGGGCTGACTTCGGCAGCCAGGGCGACAGCCTGGACGGCCCGCGCCAGGTAGTTGCCATTCAGGTGGATTCCCTGCGAACGTTCGCCTGCTATAGACAGGAAGACATCCGTACCTGCGCTGGCGCGGCAGCCATGGATAAAAGCCTCTTTCACGTCTTGCAAGTAGATGACTGGCACCTTGGTGTCCGGGGTGGATGAAGTACAGGCGTTGAGGTCTACCTCGGCCACATCGGCCAACGACAACGCCGGTCCAAGCTGACCCGTAATCTCGATGTGGTGAAGGCGTACGTGTTCAGCATTGTGCATGTAGAGGCCGGCCTGCTGCATCAACTCCAGGCCATCGGCCATCTCAGGGTAGCCTGCTTCGGCGTCGGGTGACATGCTGATCGAAATATCGCTAAGCGAGATGTTCTGCAAAGGCATCTCAGCCAGTCCGTAAATGAACCCGGCTGCCACCTTTACATTCCGCGCCGTGATGTGGCTCAGATGGATGTGATGGAGGCGAGGGGTGCCATCCGACACGGGACGAGGTCGCCTGTCGGAGACGACTTGATCACCCCTCGCTCCAACTGCATAGTACAGATTCATTGTGAAGGGACAGAGGACATCTTGCATAACAATATTGGTCACCCGGACGTACTCCACCACGCCTCCCCGTCCCCGCCGGGATTTGATGCGGATGCCGCGATCAGTGCCGGTAAAGACGCAGTTGGAGATGACCACATTACGGACATCGCCGCTCATCTCGCTGCCGATGACCACGCCGCCGTGGCCGTGGACCATTGTGCAGTTGGTTATCGTAATGTTTTCGCAGGGCTGCAGCCGATCCCGACCGTTGCCTTCTACGCCCGACTTGATGGTTACACAGTCATCGCCGACATCAATGTGGCAGTTGGAAATGTGAACATTGCGGCAGGAGTCCGGGTTGATGCCGTCGGTGTTGGGTGAGTCTGGCGGGTTGAGGATGGTAATCCCGTCGATCGTCACGTTTTCGCAGCGAAGTGGGGTGATGGTCCAACTGGGCGAATTTAAGGCGGTTATGCCCTGGATCAAGACATTGCTACAGTCCTTGAACGAGATCAGGCGGGGACGGGGATACTGCAAGGTGCGTTCGCGGTGCCTCTGCCACCAGATTTCGCCTTGGCCATTGATGACGCCTCGGCCAATGACGGCGATGCGCTCCAGTCCGGAACCTCCGATCAAGGGGGCATAGGTATCCTGTTCCAGACCTTCCCAGCGACTGTGGATGACGGGATAGTGGGCCGCCTCAGGACTGCCCAACACCGTCGCCCCAGCGTCGATATAGAGGGTGACGTCGCTGTGCAGGAAGATGGCGCCGGTCAAATAGATACCGGCGGGTAGAAAAACCGTGCCGCCTCCGGCCCGACTACAGGCATCGATGGCGGATTGGAGGGCTGTGGTGACCAGGGTCTGACCATCACCCACCGCGCCATAGTCCAGGGCATTGAAGGTAACCGGCGATGTGCTGACTTGTGGCAGTTGATCCAAGGTCGCCTCTGCTTTTTCCTTATATGCCAGCAGTGCCGGCCAAAGCCCTTTCCATTTCGATGGCGGCGAGCATGAACGCCCCCACACCATGCAGGTCGTTGGTTACAATTGGCTCGCTTACGTAATAGTCAAAGGAGCCATCGCGATACGGGTTACCGCCCAATCCGGCAGAAGCACAAATACCATGCAAGTCAACCCGGTTGTCGTCATCTATGGTTACCAGATGATTGAGTAGCCCTTCAAATCCTCTGGTGGCGATGGTTAGCCAGCTTTCGTCAAGATACCCGTGGCGAACACCTTTAGCAATGGCATACACATACATGGATGTACCTGACGCTTCGAGGTAATTGCCAGGGCGGTCGTCCTGGTCAAGCACTTGCCACCAGAGGCCGGTGGTCTCGTCCTGCACCCGGCTGACGGCCGCGAGGGTGCGCTCAAAAATGGCGATAAACTCCGCACGAGCGGTGTGCTCCTGCGGGAAAAGGTCCAACACGTCCACGATGGCCATAACGTACCAGCCTATGGCCCGGCTCCAAAAGTGAGGCGAACAGCCGGTAACCGGATCGGCCCAGCGCTGCCGGCGGCTTTCATCCCAGGCGTGGTACAGCAGGCCCGTGTGGGGATCTTTAGTGTGTTTTTCGATGGTGGTGATCTGAAAGGCGACATCATCGAAGACGGCTGGCTCGTTGAAAGTGGCGGCAAATTCGGCATAAAAGGGCGAGCCCATATAAATTCCGTCGAGCCACATCTGAAATGGGTAAATCTGCTTGTGCCAGAATCCGCCTTCATGCGTCCGGGGGTGCCCTCGTAGTTGTTCGCGCAGCAACCAAATCGCCTTTCGATAGCGCTCCTGGCCTGTGGCCCGATAGAGCGGGAAGAGCAGCTTGCCGGGGTTGATCTGGTCGATATTGTACTCCTCCCGCGAATAGGTTCTGATTGCGCCGGAGTCATCCACATAGTGATCTACATAGGCGGCCAGACTCTGCCAATAGCGGTTATCTCCCGTTTGCTGCCAGAGCTGGTAAATACCCTTGAACAGGAGTCCAGGCTTATAGTGCCATTGGCCTTCAGAGATGGTATAGCGGTTCAGCGCAGAATCAGCGACCCGCACAGACCAGGGTATTTGGGTAGGGGTGGCCGGGTGGTTGACGACGTTGAGTTGCATTGTAATAGGGTTCCTTTGTTTCGGGACAAGACCGCCTTGATGAAAAAATCTTGGGTACTGGTCAGCGCCAGAAAAGATTGCCTCTGGCGCTGACCGGAAAAGGTGTGAGTGGTTACTTCAGCAGCCCTGCTTCTTCCAGAATTTGCTTGGCAGTGGCTTCATGCTCCTGGGCCCCCAGGTTATCTAACCCGGCCAGATACTCGGCCCAGGTATCCTCATTCAACTCCTTCTGCCCCAGAATGAACTGAATCATTCCCTCACTGTAGAAGCGGTCAAAGTCCGCGGCGTTGGCCGGCGCCGGGATAATCAACTCAGCCCGGCCATCTACCCAGGGTTGTTCCTGGAAAAACCGGAGGAATTTCATCGGCTCCATCGTCCGCCCGTTTACGGTTTGGTAGGTGGGATAGCGAGCATTGATCTCGGCCGGGGAGTTGTAGAAAATTAACTGGTTGCGCATCTGGGTGAACGGCTGTCGCTCAGGCGAATTATAGGCTTGAGCCGGATCAAGACCTTCTACCGAGAAGTTACCGTCTTCATCCAGGATGAAGTTGACACCCTCCTCGCCAAAACCAAGCAGGTAATAACCATCTGTGGCCATCCATTCCAGCAGCCGGGCAATGGCCTCGCCTTTGCCCGCGTCGGCAGCCTGCTTCGACATACCAAAGATATTCCCCGGCGCCACATAGACATCATAGAAGGCGTCACCATTAGGGCCTGTTGGCGCCGGTAAGGGGATCCATTCGGCCTCGGGGAAGTTTTCATCAAAGGGAGTGTAGTTAGACTTGTTGGTCAGAGCAGCGAAGTCTTCCCACATAATACCAAACTTGCCTTGCTTCCAGCGGGCGCGGAACTCATCCTTGTTGAGCGTTGGCCAGTCGGGATCGACAACTTTCTCATCAACCATCTTCTTTAAGAAGGCCACCGCCTCCGGGTACTGGGGATTGCGAACGTTCAGCCCAAAGTTTTCCGGACCGCTGAAGTCCCATACGCCCGGCACCCCGTAAGCGCCAAAGATGTAGTTGAATCGCCTACCTACACCCGGCCCCTCGATGAAGGCGCCGATCCCGAAGGTGTCGTTCTCACCATTACCATCAGGGTCTTGTTCGGTAAAGGCCTTCGCCACTTCGAACAGTTCCTCAAGTGTTGTGGGCGATTCTAGCCCAAGCTTGTCCAGCCAGTCTTTACGGATAACCAGGCCCTCGCGTTTAGGTATGGCCGGCGGTTCTGGCAACCCATATTGGCGACCGTCAAAAGTGACCATGTCAATCAACAAAGGATCGTTATAATGGGTCTTGACCCGCTCCGGCATCAAGGGCATCAAGTCATCAACCGGGGCCAGCAGACCCAGTTCATAATACCTGAACAAGACATTGCGTAGCTCGGCCCTGTTCGAACTCACCGCCTGGAACAGGTCTGGCAGTGAATTGGAGGCGGCGGCGGCGTTGAGTTTGGTTTCACCATCGGCGCCAGGGGGGATGATGACATAGTCAAGATTAATGCCCAATTCATCGCGAATGAGATCGTAGGCCACCCAATCATCAGGGGGCGGGCCGGCCTCAGTCACCGTTGCCATCGACCACAGCTTAATATCCACCAATTCTGCTGGCCCTTCGCTGGCGGCCCCGGCCGCAGCCAATTCAGCTCTGGCGGCCTCGGCCTCGGCTTTGGCTTCCGCAGCAGCACCTTCGGCCGCTTCCAAGGCTGCTTGTGCTTCTTCCAGTTGTGTCTCTAAATCGGCGCGGGCTTGTTCGTCTCCCTCGGCAGCCGCCTCAAGGGCAGCCAGCGCCGCGTCGGCGGTCGCCTGGGCATTTGCCGCCGCCTCGTTCGCGGCATCTACCTCGGCTGTATCGACCGTTGGAGCGGCTGCCGGGCCACATGCCGCAACTAATAAAGCAGACAGAATCAACACGAGTACAGCGAACCAGATTATCTTCTTACTTTTCATATTTCTTTCTCCTTTGATTGAATTTTGAGTAAACATCTTTATTTTCCTGCTATTCATCTTCTTTTCTCCTTTGAATTTTGACTGAATATGATTTTAACAAAGCTCAGCGTTACTCTTTCACGCCGCCTAATAAGGTACCCTTGGTGAAGTAGCGCTGGATCCAGGGATATACCACCAGCATTGGCAGCATGGTGAGCAGCACACCGGCTGCTTTTAACGATTCTATAGAGGTGGAGCTAAAAGCATTGAACTCGACGTATTCATTGAAGCTGGCCGAGATGAGAATATTTCGGAGCAGGACCGGTAGGGGCATAAGGTCGTTGTCGTTCAAGTAAAGAATTGGAGTGAAGAACTCGTTCCAGAAATAGACGGCATAAAAAAGGCCAATCGTTAGCACGATTGGTTTGGAAAGGGGCAGGATAACGTATAACAATACTTGAACCTCATTGGCCCCGTCCAGGCGGGCGGCTTCTTTGAGTTCTTCTGGCAGACCCTCAAAGAAACTCATCATGACCAGGGTGTTGTAAACACTGACTGCTGGCGGCAGGATGATAGCCAGAAAATTGTCTGTCAACTTCAAACCCGTTACGAGTAGGTAGACGGGCACCAGGCCGGTGTGAAATAGAAAAGTGAACAGGATCAGCAGCAGAATGATCCTACGCCCCGGCAAGGTGCGGGTCGAAAGGCCATACGCCAGAGGTATTGTCAGGAGGAGGCTGAGCGCCGCGCCGGACAGGGTGATGATAATACTATTGAGCATCGCCCGTGGGAAGAGAGGATGGCTCAGGAGTTGGCTGAAGGCTTCCGCCGTCCAATCTAAGGGCGACAGGAAGAAGGGGACTCCCCGCTGGGTATAGATGTCCAGAGGTGTAAAAGCGGTTACCACCACCTGCCAGAAGGGAACAACGATAATAAGTAATACAACCAACAGAAAGATGGCCAAAAGAATTTGATAGACAACAGCATCACGTGTTTTGATATATACCAATGTCGCACCTCCTAGAAAAGACTCTGTTGAGCTGCACGCTTGGCAATTTGATTAGCGAAGAGTATCAGGATCAGGCCGATGACACCTTTGAAAAGACCAACTGCGGTCGCCAGGCTGAATTGAAATTGGAGAATACCCTGACGATAAACCCAGGTATCGATAACGTCCCCCACACTATAAACCGGTACGGAATATAACATGAAGATCTGATTGAATCCGGCATCGAGGATGTTGCCCAGACGCAGCAGGGTTACCAGCACGATGACCGGCAGGATACCCGGTAAGGAGATATGCCAGATGCGTCGCAAGTGCGAGGCCCCATCCACGATGGCCGCTTCATAGAGATGCGGACTGATGGATAGGAGCGCCGCCAGGTAGATGATGGTACTCCAGCCGGTTTCCTTCCAGATATCGGATAGAATCACGACCGGGCGGAACCATTGGGGCGAGGTCAGGAAAGTTATGGGTTCGCCCCCCATTTGCTTAATAATATTATTGATCAAGCCACTACCCGGTGACAACATCATTAACAAGACGCCAAACATGATCACCCACGACAGAAAGTGAGGCAGGTAGACTACTGTTTGCACCAGGGTGCGGAAACGGCTGAACCATGTCTCATGCAGGGCGATGGCGAGGATTACCGCCACCGGCAGCCCCAGCACAAGTTTGGCGGAGCTGAAGACAACCGTGTTGACAATGAGTTGGCTGAAGTAGAATGAATTGACGAAGGTATCGAAATGCTGGAAACCTACCCAGGGGCTGCCCAGCACCCCCAGCAGGGGTTTAAAGTCCTTGAATGCAATTTGAGCGTTCCAGATAGGGATATACTTGAAGACCAAGAAGTACAACAGCGAAGGCGCCATCAGCAGATAGAAGCCGCGATGTCGCCACAAAGTACGAGCATAATCTCTGACCCGGACTGACCATGATTTGGTGTTCAAGCCAGTGAATTTGGTAGATACTGGGGTGGAAGAACGCGAAAAAATCTCCCTATAGTTCATAGGACAACCCTCTTTGGATAATGCATCGTTGCTTGGATGGGCACATGCAATGCCTCTTTCAACTTATAGCATAGTCTGAGGCCTAAAAACTATTACCCTGCAATTATATCTGGTTAGGGTTGGATTTTGACGATTAAGAGTTGGACAAAACCGACTGCCTGTGGTCCAACCCTCTCTCCAAAAATTGGGAAGGGGAACGGAGTAAAAATGAGGCATTAAGGCTACCTATCCACCCTTATAAGGACAGGAGCAAGGGGATGAGGGATAAAATGAGAGTGCCTGTTTAACGATCAGGTTGCTCGCGGTAGGTCCGCGGGGACATACCCGTTATCCGGCGAAAGACTCGGCTGAAGTAAGCGGGGTCAGAGAATCCAACCCGGCGGCCGACTCGGCTGATGCTGTCGTGAGTCAGGCGTAACAACTCCTTGGCCTGAGATATGCGATAGCGATTCAAATAATCCCAGGGCGAAATTCCCAGTTCACGATTAAAAATACGACTCAGGTAATCCTCGCTCACCCCGACCCCCTCAGCAATTTCCCAGCGAGCCAGCGGACGGGCATAGTTTTGATGCAGATAAGCAACCGCTCGCTTGGCCAAGGCGCTCGTTTGTGGCGGCAGAGTATCAGTACCAAACAGAGCGCGGTTCAGTGAGGCAATGATCTCTGCCTCGGACAGAATGTCTTTGCTCTGGAGCGTGACCGCGGCGTGCTGCTCCAGGCGTTTGACATCGTTCAACGAGAGTTGGCGGCCGCTCAGGATCACCACCGGCACCGAGCGCGTGCGCTCATTGGCCCGCATCCGGTCCAGCACTTCAAAACCATCCATATCGGGCATCATCAAATCGAGGATGACCAGGCTGGGTGGATCTGCCAGCGTCGCCGCCAGGCCTGATTCACCACCTTCAGCAGTACGGATGGTGTACCCTGGTGGCAGTCCTTTGCTCACGGCTTCGGATGCTAACTGGCACGCTTTTGGATCGTCATCTATGATCAAAACAGAGCCGGATGTCTCTTGCGGAACGGTGGGGCGGATGGCTTCCCACAGGGCCTGGCTGCTGGCAGGTTTTACCACGAGACTCGTGAAACCAGAAACTATCTCTCCGTCCGCTTCCTGTTGATACAGGATAAAGGGTGTCTGACTCAGTTGCGGGTGATTATGCAGCCGGCGGATTAGCAACCAATCACCGGAAACGGCGCCGGCTGTGTCCCAGGCAACCACGACCGGTAATCCCTCGGCGAGCATTACTTCCAAATCATCCCTGGGACTCAACCGCTGAACTGTTAAATCTTGGCTCTGGCTAAAGTCGACGATCTCAGGGGGCGGTGTCTCAGCGTTGGAGATAAACCACAACATTGATTTCACGGGTTGGGTCGCCAAAACAGGCTGATCGCTCAGGCTGGGCAGAGGCAGAAAGACGTGAAAGATACTACCCTGTCCGGGTTGGCTATCCAATGCCAGAAAGCCCTTGTGCAGCGCCACCAGATGCTGCGTGATCGACAACCCCAGGCCGATGCCGCTCGCTTGCTGGCCTGTCCGCTCACCGGTGAAAAACGGTTCGTAAATATGCTCAACCTGTTCAGGAGAGATACCGATACCGGTGTCTGCCACCCAAATGTGTAGATGCGGCGGCGCCGGCTCTGCCCTCAGAGTAATCTGTCCACGTTCGGTGAATTTAGCGGCATTACTGAGTAGATTGAGCAGGATTTGTCGCAAGCGCACCGGATCAGCCTCGATCACCGGCAGGCTATCGGGAAGCTCCAACCGCCAGACGACTTCGCCTGACCCGGTAGCATCCTTATCCTTGGCCAGGGCGGCAAATGCCTCCTCTATCAATACCTTCGGGTTGAGCATCTCCGGGTAGAGATCAAGGGCGTTGATCTCAGCTCGAGACAGGTCGAGCAGGTCATTGATGATACGTAGTTGATGTTCGGCGCTGTGTTGGATATGCACCAGGTCTTTCGCCAAACCTGGCGGCGGCGATATTAAGAGACGTTGTGTGTGGCCGATGATGATATTGAGTGGTGTGCGCAGTTCATGGCTGACGTTGGCCAGCAACCGGGTTTTAATTTGGTCGGCCCGCTCGGCCGCAAGGCGAGCTTCATGGGCTTCTCGAAAGAGCAGCGCACCTTTCAGGGCGCTGCTGATATGTCCGCGTAACACCTCGTAGATGGCGCCATCGCCAGGACCAATTTCAAACACAACAAAACCAATGGAATCGGTCTGAAAGCAGAGGGGTTCGACCAGCAGGCTGTAGCGCCGGGCAGGCAACAGATCGGGGGGCACTAACTGGCGGGAAGGAAAGCGCCGGCCCGTTGCTTCCAGCCTGGCGCGGTTGCCGTCGGTGTAGGCCAGCACCAGCCTGGACCACTCAACTGAGTTTGCCGGATTTTCGTAGAGTGCCAGATAACAACTTTTGATCCCCAGGTTGGGTAGCCGTTCGGCCAGCACATCGGCCAGCCTGTCTACGTCAAAAGCAGTAATGAGCGACTGACCTATATCGCGTAAGAGATGGTTTTGACGCTCAGCTTGCAACTGACGGGTAATCTGCGCTTGTTGGACCGCCTCGCCAATCACAACCCGAGCCTGTCCGAACAGATCTTCGGCCCGCAACTGCGCCCAGGCGTCGAGAGCGGGCAGTAATTCGCGACGCAACACGGAGATTGCAGCCTGCCAGGCAGCCGTCTCATCGCCGTCCAGCATCCCCTTCTGCAACATACTGTTCAGGGTAGACCGGAACTGGCCGTGCGACTCAGCATTTATCTCTCTGTGAAAGGCATCCATTAGTTGTTTGGTCCACGTGGCGGCTACACCCCTATTGCTTATAACGCGCGCAATCTGGGCCACTAATTGCTCTTGCGCCCGCCTCAAAGCGATTTTAGAGTCACACACGTCACCGGCGACCAGTTCGGCCGCGGCCAGATCGACCGACCATGAAGGACAGCCGCAGGATTGCCGCACCAACAACCGGGAATCGAGCGTCACCTGGCCAGGTACATCTTCACCGGCCAGAGTAGACAGCAAGGTTTCCACAGAGCGTCGGCCTTGTTCGTAAAAGGGGAGTGATACCGAGGTCAGGGGGGGTCTGGCCAATCGACCTTCCTCGCTATCATTGAAGCCAACGACGGCCACATCGGTAGGCACACGAACTCCGCGTTCGGCCAGTATATTGAGTGCGCCAATGGCCAGCAAATCGCTCGCGGCCACAACTGCTTGAAAGTCAACACCTGGTTGCAGTTGGCGTTCGTCCAACAGGACTCGCATGGCCTCCGAGCCTTTTTCCCAACTGGTATGGGGGGTGATGAGGGCCGGATCAGGGGCCAGTTTTTTTTCTTTGAGGGCATCGAGGAAGGCCCGGTATCGCTCCAGGGCATAGGGGTGACCTTCCGGTCCACGAATAAACACCACTCGGCGATAGTCGTGAACATCAACCAGGTGGAAAACGAGGGCGCGCATGCCCCGGTAGCCATTGATCGATACGAACGAACCGTGACCCAAAGGCGAAGCCAGACTCACGATGGGCAGAGGATGATAGCGCCGGTGAAAGTCGACCACCTCTTCCGATGTCACTGTTCCAGCCATCGCTGAGGTCCAACTTATCAGTCCGTCAAGTCGTTCCGTATCAATGAGATGATAAATGATGTTGCGTTGAGCTTCGAACTCTTCTGAGGAATGCAGGCAACCGCCCGGATAACAGATTAGATTGGCGTTGCCGGCCCGGGCTGCATCTAGCACCCCGGGCCACAGCACCCGAGCCGCACCGATGTGAATGTTTGCGGTCAGGAAGCCGATTGTGGGGTGTGTAGTATTATCCATTGGTCAACTCCTGGGCTAATTCTAGCGAAACGGGAGGACATGGTTATACTTCGCACAACTGCTGGGTTGATTATACCCCAATCGTATAAGGTGACCAAAGAAAGACGTACCAACTAATTTTACTGAGAGATGTAAGAGGCCATAGAGTATGGTGGTGATGCTTTAACTTGCCGGATTGCGGTATAGAGGATAGCCCCGCCCCGGCATGGGGATGCCGGGGCTACGGATTTCAGAAACACCCGTAGGC
>DAOUMU010000457.1:0-4323 GCA_034409055.1 Anaerolineae bacterium | reverse complement strand
GGGCAAGGAAAAACTTGGGCAATCTATTCAAGCCAAGCGAAGAGCAGCTTTTGCCTTTCCCCAGAAAACGGAACAAAAACGGGATCAATTATGTCAGTCCGCTTGAACCTCTTTTCATCAGTCCAGCTCTGTGCTCTGAATCTCTGGGGGGGCGGGTGGAGGACAACAACGAATTTGGAAAGGAACGAATTGGGGGAGGGACAACAACGAATTGGGAAAGGAGCGAATTGGGGTTACTACCTTGACCATGTTAAATTAGGTTCTGAGCGGGTCCGTGCCCCGCGAATTGTGAAAGAAAGCCGTCGTTGACTGGCCAAACACGCCGGTCACGGACCGGCTGTGAGCAGAAAAATGATGCTTTTTGATATCGCCAGCCAACTCGTGAACCCACAGGGCAAGTGACGTAAAACGTGAAGCGTAATGACTTATCTATGGCTTACTTTTACGTTTTAGGTAGTTCCGAAAAAATAATTGTCCCAACTCCGTGAAACGTGAAGCGTGAAACGTGATGTTTTTACGCCATAAACCCTCACGTTTCACGTTTTACGCTTCACGCCACCGAAAGTTTTGGGATGATTTAAATTTCGGAACTCCCTTACGCTTTACGTTTTACGTGGTTGGATGCTCTATGGGGTTGTCTTACCGGAAGTTACTTTTTCATTGTCAATTCTGGTTCTATGTATACAAAAATTTGTAGTTGGGAAAACCTGCGCCTGGCTCAGCAAAGGGCGGCCCGGGGCAAGCGCGGCAAACGGGCGGCGGCTGCCTTTGAATACAACCTGGCCGATCAATTGTTGGCTTTGCAGGAGGAATTGGTGTCTAAAACCTACCGGCCCGGGGCCTACCATTCTTTCTACATCCACGATCCCAAGCACCGCCTGATCAGCGCCGCTCCTTTCGGTGACCGGGTGGTCCATCACGCCCTGTGTTACCTGATCGAGCCGGTTTTTGAACGGAGCTTTATCTACCACTCCTACGCCAACCGGGTAGGCAAAGGCACCCACCGCGCCCTGGACCGGGCCCAGGCCCTGGCCCGCCGTTTTGGCTACGTGCTCCAAATCGACGTGGAGCAGTTTTTCCCGGCCATTGACCATCAAATTTTGCGGACCAACCTGGCCCGCAAAATCGACGATCCAGACGTCATGGGGCTGATCGATCAAATCCTGGCCAGTGGCGAGGGCGTCCTGGCCGAAACCTACCAGATGCGTTACTTCCCCGGCGATACACTGCTGGACGCCTTGCGTCCCCGGGGCTTGCCCATCGGCAACCTGACCAGCCAGTTCTGGGCCAACTGTTTTTTGAATCCCTTTGATCATTTCGTCGAACGTGAATTACGTTGCCGGGGGTACGTCCGCTATGTGGATGACGCGCTTTTGTTTGCCGACGACAAAGCCACCCTGTGGGCCTGGCGCCAGGCCATTGTCGAGCGGCTGGCCCAACTGCGGCTAACCATCCATCCCGGCGCCCAGCCTCGCCCGACCGGTGAAGGATTTCCCTTTTTGGGATTTCTGGTTTATCCTACCCACCGGCGGCTCAAGCGACGCAAGGTGGTGGCCTACCGGCGCAAACTCAAGGGGCCACCTTTAGATTTGGCCGGGGTCTGATATGTCACAACCGGAAGATATTCAGAAACTAATCAACAGATACTCGCGCCGGCTGCAAAAGCTCAAAGAGCGACAGGCGGTGCAGGGTCTGAACACCTCGCCCGAGGTGTTGATCGAAATTGAAGACATCGAAGTTGAGCTGGAGCGGCTGCAATCCCAGCTTGAGAGCGAGCAGGCCCAGCTCCGGCAAACGCTGTCCAACCTGGCCGGGCTAGACCTGCCGGCCACCGCCGCGTTTAAGCAGCAGGTTACAGAACGCCTGGCCGCTATTGAGCAGCAACTGGCCACTTTGAGAGGTGAGTCCACAGTTTTCGACCAGCGCGACCAGCAGGTGGAACAACAAATCAACGTGGCCGGGGATTATTACGCCGGCCCCTATGATGCCGGCAAACCGAAACCGGCCCAACTGGACGATGACACCGCCCTGGCCCGCTACCTGCGCCACGTGATTGAGGCCAACCGGTGTCTGCAATTGCAAGGCATCCGCTCGGCTGGCCAGTTGGTTAGTGTTGAACTGGAGCAGATTTATATCACCCTGACCGCCACCGAACGCCGGGTAGTGGCCGCCGAAGAGAGCTGGCTGCAAGAGATGGCTCACCTGGCCCCCGGCGAAGCGAAACGGATGGCCCACCTGAACCACCGCCCCCGGGAAACGGTGACGCAGGTCAAGGTCAAGGTACAGGAAGCCCTGGCCGCCCACCCCCGGCTGGTGGTATTGGGCGATCCCGGCTGCGGCAAAACCACCCTGTTGCGTTACCTGGCCCTGACCTTTGCCCGCGACCTGGCCAGCCGGCGGTTGGAGTTGGATGAGCAGCGCCTGCCCATTTTGCTCCCCCTGCGCGATTTTGCTCGCTACCTGACCAGCCACCATCCCGATTCCAGCCTCGACGGCCCCAAACTACTGCTGGACTATCTGCGCACCTATTTTGCCAACCAGGATATTGCCCTGCCGGAACGTTTTTTTGCTGACCGCTTGCAGCGGGGCGAAGGCGCCGTGCTGCTTGACGGTGTGGACGAAGTGGCCGACGTGGCCACCCGTCACCGCATCGCCCGTATCATCGAACGCTTCACCCTGGCCTACGCCGAGAATCGCTACGTGGTCACCAGCCGCCTGGTAGGTTATACCGGCAGCGCCCGTCTGGGCGAGGGCTACGAGGTGACCACGGTGCGTGACTTTACCCGGGCTGACATCGAACGTTTTGTCACCTATTGGAACCGGGCTATTGAAACGGCCCTGGCTGGTGGTGACACCGCGCTGGCCAGACAGGTGGCCCGACGGCAGACGGAAGCGCTTATGAACGCCATCCAGAGTAATGAGCGGGTGCGTGAACTGGCGGTTAACCCGCTGCTGTTGACGGTCATTGCCCTGGTCCAGCGTTACCGGGCCCAGTTGCCGGAACGCCGGACCGAGTTGTACGAGGAGGCCATCGAGGTCCTGCTGGGTAAATGGGACGAAGCCAAGGGCTTGGCGGCCAAAACCTTGATGGCTGACCGGGAGTTGGACGCTGGCGACCGGCGCAGCCTGTTGGAACCGGTGGCCCTGTGGATGATGGAGCGGCAGGCACGGGAAATTGAAACGGCGGAACTGCGGCAGCAGTTGGGCCAGCAATTCTTTGAGATGGTGGGGGATTGGCGGCAGGCCGGTCGGGCCGTGGACGACTTCCTGGCTCTGATTAACGAACGCAGTGGCCTGCTTTCGGAACGGGGCCAGGGGGTTTACACCTTCAGCCACCTCACCTTCCAGGAGCACCTGGCCGCCCGGGCCGTGGCCGACCGGGAGGATTACATCCCTTACACCCTGGCCCGGTTGGGAGAGGGCTGGTGGCGGGAAGTGATCTTGCTGGAGGCCGGTTACCTGAGCACCCAGGGCAAGCGGCGAGGCACGGCCCTGATCCAGGCCATTATGAACCACACGCAGGAGCCGGAACCGTACCACAACCTGGTCTTGGCCGCCGAGTGTCTGCGTGACGTGGGACTGGCCCGGGTAGAAGGGGACTTGTGGCCCGAAGTGGAGCAGCGACTGCGGCGGGAGTTTGAACGCCCCCTGCGCCAGTCCGGTTTGATGAAACGGGTCTGGAAGGCCCTGGGGCGGCGGCCCAGCCAGAGCGACGCTGTGCGCCGCCGGGCCGTGGCGGCCGAGGCCCTGGCCCGGATCGAGAGCGGCCACCCGGGTACCCAGCCGGCCTTCTGGCGGCTGCCTTATGGCGAGCCGGTTTGGGTAGACATCCCTGCCGGGGAGTTTTGGATGGGTGGTGATAGATACTCTGATGAGCAACCGGTTCACCGTGTTTTTCTGGAGGCATTTAAGATAGCCCGGCTGCCCATTACCAACGCCCAGTACCAGTTCTTTGTGGAGGCAACCGGTCACAGCGCACCGGGTCACTGGGAAGATGGTCGCCCTCCGCGCGGCCTGGAAAGTCACCCGGTGGTCTATGTCACCTGGCATGACGCCATGGCCTACTGCCGCTGGTTGGCCGAGGTGACGGGGAAATCCATTACGCTACCGAGCGAGGCCCAGTGGGAGAAGGCGGCCCGGGGCGACCAGGACCGGCGGGAATATCCCTGGGGGGAGGAGTGGGACGAAACCAGGTGTGTAATCGTTCAAAGGGTATCGGGGAGGGGTTGGCATGGGGGAGGTAGGATGGAGGGAGCAGGACGATTGTGAAGTCGAGCTGTACAAGCCTCGGTTAGATAATCGAGGATATTGCGGTTTTGCCGT
>DAOUMU010000456.1:0-3955 GCA_034409055.1 Anaerolineae bacterium | reverse complement strand
CCTGCCTAAAACTAGCGAAGCAATGATTTATGCGGCTATGGTTCGCCTGATGCTTCGTCGTCTGGCTCGTAATCCTGGCGTTGCTCTTTGATTTTTAATTTACATAACTTTTAAAACACGTTCTAAGGCCACCCCACCCCCACCGAGAGTAGCCCGATTGTGGCTAATCCTGTTCCCACTCAGCGTGGCCTGGCTGTTGGTTAAGTAGACACCACCGCCATACTCAGCGGTGTTACTGTAGACGAAATTGTCGTTCAGTGTAACACTACCGAAGACCACAAACACACCACCGCTCGTATTGCTGAAGACGGTGTTATGGCGCAGCATAACCGTCGCCGCCACAACACACAGGCCACCACAATTACGGCTAGCCGGGTTCCCGCCGGTCAGACGTAACCCTTCAACCGTGGCTGTGAGACTGCCAGTGATGACCATCACCCGTCCTTGTCCCTGAGCATCCAGGGTGGTGGGGTTGTGGGCCAGGTCGGGAGTGGTCCAATTGCCCGGAGTGTAACCACCCCGGAGAGTGACCGGCTTATCAATGTAGACCAGTTGACTGAGTCCGGTCCGAACAGTCACGCCGGTATAGGTCCCTGCCGCGATGCGGATCTCATCGCCGGGGGTGGCCACGTCTACCGCGTGCTGCACCGTGGCACAAGGGGCGTTGGTCTGGGTACAGTTGTTGCCCTCATCCGTGCCGCTGGGGGCAACATAACGCACGCTGTTTGCGGCTCGGGTCACTGCTGTCTCCCCCAAAGTCATCAACACCAGCAGGGTTAACCCCAGTCCACACGCCAACGCTAGCAGGGCAAACAGATATCGTCGGGCTCGTCTTAACATCACTTCAACGCCTTTGCTAAGGTGGTTGACCATCCCCCGGTTTGGCCGCCTGCTCATTTAACCAAGCCAACAGTTGTTCCACTGCCCAGCGATGCTCCGGTGACAGATCAGCCAGGATGTGCGGCTGGCGTTCACCGGCCAGGATTTTGCGGAGGACACTCCCCAGGATCTGAATGTCCGGGGGGAGACGTTCATCTGTCGCCAGCTTCTCGGTAAAGTCCCACAGACGCTGCCACAGTAACAGCTCACCAGTGCAAGCCTTGGCCACCTGCTCAATCAACTGCTCAAAGGTAACTGCTTCCCGGTTCTCGTCAACCGGTTTAGATAGGGGGGCTTCAATCTGCTCCAGGGCTTCCCAAACAATTTCGGCAAACTCGGGCGGCAAGTCTTCGACCAAAGCAATGGGGTCACGCTCCCCTTTCAGGATGCGGGAGAGGACCCGAGCCAAGTCACGTGCTTCGGGTGGGGCCAGGTCACCTTGAGCGATTTGGGTCAGGGGTAAAGTGACCTGGCCCAGCGGCACAATTCCCCTGACCGCCGCCACGGTCATGGAGACCATCTTGTCTATTTTTTGATCATAACTA
The DNA here is from genome assembly GCA_034409055.1 of Anaerolineae bacterium. Classification (GTDB taxonomy): domain Bacteria; phylum Chloroflexota; class Anaerolineae; order 4572-78; family J111; genus DAOUMU01. Next base: position 2,531 of record DAOUMU010000456.1, on the reverse strand, counting down.
TCGTCGGGATGATATTCGCTCACGATAACCGGATTATAAGCCAGAAGGGAAGATTAGAAAAGTAAATCAAATATCGCCTATGGCAATCTATTGCCCCTTATATAATTTTTTAGTATAATCCCATCAGAATCCTTAAGGACAAATATGGCTAGATTTGCGCCTGGGTGGTCAGGCATCATCTGGAAATGTCTGGGGCATAACACCTATCTTCACCATTGACATTACATGCTTCCCCCCCTTGTTATTTTTTGTTACTCTCTAAGACGAGAGATGTAGAGGAGGCTCTCTTTTATGGCTACAGACCAAGCATTGAGCCAGCCGCTGGCGGGAGAAAACCTGCAAGCAACACTGGCCGGAACCAGCCGTCGAGCCACATTGCTCAATGCGGCGGCCCAGGTCAGTCGCATTATCTCCTCTATTCTAGATCCTGACGAGCTTTTATCTCGTACCGTCGATATCATCTGCGATGAATATGGTTTCTATTACGCCGGCATTTTCTTGATCGAAAGGTTGGAGGATGGCAAAGATTGGGCCGTCCTCAAAGCCGGGCGGGGCAAAGCGGGTCGAATTATGATCGAGAATAACCATAAGCTGGAGGTAGGGGGACGGTCGATGGTCGGCGCTTGCACCAGTTTAAACGAGGCCCGTATTGCCCTGGATGTGGGTAAAGAGGCAGTTTGGTTCAATAACCCCTTTCTCCCCGATACCCGTTCTGAAATGGCCCTACCGTTGGCCTTACACGGCGAAGTCATCGGGGCGTTGACCGTGCAAAGTACTGAGGAAGCAGCCTTTTCCGATGAGGACATCTCCTCCCTGCAGGCAATGGCCGATCAACTGGCGGTAGCAATCCTCAACGCCCAGTTGCACCAGCAAAACGCACAACTTTTCGCCCAAGCTGCCCGGCGAGCTACTCTCTTGCAAGCAGGAGCTATCGTTAGCCAAAATATCAGCTCCATCTTAGATTTAGACGAACTACTTTCCAGCACGGTCGATATTATCTGTGAAGCGTACGGTTTTTACTACGCCGGTATTTTTCTGGTGGACGAAACACCGGATGAGCGTGGAAAAACCTGGGCGGTGCTGCGCGCCGGACGGGGCGCAGCCGGGCAAAAAATGATAAATCGTGGCCATAAATTGGAGGTCGGTGGCAACTCGATGATTGGCGCAGCCACCAAGTTGGGCCAGGCCCGCATCGCACTGGACGTAGACGAAGAAAAGGTCTGGTATCAAAATCCATTTCTACCCAAAACCCGCTCAGAAATGGCCCTACCGCTTATTGTCAAAGGCAAAACCATCGGGGCGCTGACCGTTCAGAGTGAGGAAGAGGCGGCTTTCTCAGAAGAAGATATTTCCTCGCTACAAATGATGGCCGACCAGTTAGCGGTCGCTATCAATAACGCCCGGCTGTTGCAAGACCTGGAAAAGGCCAATCAGGAGTTGGTACGTTCAAAAACTTTCGAGACCATTGCCACCGCCACCGGCGAGACCATTCACTGGGTTGGCAACAAAGCCGCCCCTATCCCCGGTTGTGTTAGTCGTATCCGCGAAGATGTAGGCCGGTTTCTTTACTTTGCCGCCGAGCTTCTCTCTCAATCAGATGAGACGATCAGAAACGACCCCTTTGCCCAGGTGATCATCCGGTCCAGCAAACTCTTAATAGAGCACCAATCAGACCTGGAAGCATCGGCCAACAAACTCAAAGGCAAACCGTTACGAAAATTACAGCGGATGTTGGATATCGAGTCGGTCTTGGAAGACCTGGACATTATTGAGTTGAGCGGCAAAACGATCCTCCAAATCAAAGAAGATTTAATTGGCCCGGCTCGTCGACAGAAATGGCAAAAAGCTGACATTGTGGAGGTGGTCAAAGAGAATATAAAAAATTTTGGTTTGTCCCCCAGCACGGTATCCTACAGTATCGATGGCATTATTCCTCCTGTTAGAATAGACCCTATACAGACAGGACGAGTTATCATCAATTTGGTTAAAAACGCAATGGAAGCGATGGATGAGCAACCTAATCCGCACATTTTTGTGGCCATTCGCCAGGAAAACGAGGATTTCGTCATCGTTGACATTGCTGATAACGGTTGCGGCATTCCAGAAGACGAGTTAACCAAAATTTGGTTAACTTTCCACACCAGTAAGGCGAAAAAAGGGGGGACGGGTCTGGGGTTGCCAGCCTGTCTGCAAACTATGGAAGCTATGGGTGGGAAAATTGGCGTTGTGAGCGAAGTGGGGATAGGCTCAACTTTTACCTTACACGTGCCCATTTATAAGTTAGACGGCGAGGAAAAGCAGCGGTGGGAATGAAAAGTAGTTCTTGATAAAATTGTTAAGCATTTTCAATGCTTTTCTCCCCCAATTTTTACAAATTGTTGAGCCTATATTATTATAGAAGTATTCACTACCGTATACCCCCCCGATTTGACAGATTTCAAGAACTGACAGGGGGGAAAATAGACTGGATCCAACCTGGCAAAAAGCGAATTCGGTCAAAAATCTTTTGGCAAAAGTGCCAGAAAGCCGAA
>DAOUMU010000455.1:0-24084 GCA_034409055.1 Anaerolineae bacterium | reverse complement strand
AAATCATCCCAAAACTTTCGGTGGCGTGAAGCGTAAAACGTGAAACGTGAGGATTTATGGCGTAAAAACATCACGTTTCACGCTTCACGTTTCACGGAGTTGGGACAATTATTTTTTCGGAACTACCCAACACGTTTCACGCATCTTATCTAATGAGGTGAACACCGCATTATGATCGGCCTCGACTTTCCTGTCAAACCCGAATGGGTCCACGACGTTCACCACCTGTGGCAGCCAGAACAGCCCATCGGTGAGCTGGTTCAGGCAGCCTTGAGCCAGACGATGCAGGAGTTAGGCGGCCAAAAAACCCGCCGTAATAGTTTAAGCATCATTTTACGTTATTTCGTGACCACCGCAGGCAGCCGTAACGCCCGCCGTACTGCGGCCAGGGACGTATGGGTGAGTTACAGCCGGGCCTATCCGGCCAGTACCATGGCCCCGGCCTATCTGGCCCATCTCATTGCCCAGAACGAGGTCGCCCAGGAAATTAGTCGCTTTCTTACCCACCGCTACGCCCCCGGCGATACCTTGGCCAGCGGTGAACTGCGCCGGCACGTTAGTGCCGTCTTTGGCCAGCGCAAGGTGGTCACCAACGCCGCCAGCGCCTTTTTACGAACCCTGGCCGCCTTTGGGGTCCTCATCCCTGGCCAGCGTACAGGCGACTATCAGTTTGCCGGCAAGCTTCCGGTAGCCCGTGAAATCTTTCCACTCATTGTCTGGGCCTGGTGGCAGGCCCATCAATCTCCCCAAATTGACCTGGACAGCTTTGCCCAAGCGCCCAGTCTGGCCTTTTTAGAAACAGACAACCTGGTCACCCATTGGGCTGCCTACCAATCGACCCTGTGGTCGCTCGACGAACGCCTGGAAGGTCGCCGGGCTACCCTCAAGCACGTCGAACCTGAATTTTTTGAGGAGGCTTTGCTGCAACTACTGAGGCTAAAGCCATCGCGTTGAGAAGACAAAGCCCGTTGGGCTTAGCTCTTTTAGCCCGGAGGTTTAGTTCCGGGCGTTCGTCGGCCAAATTTGCCCCAAGATTGAAATGCACCCCCTACCAAGTAGAATATTGAACTTTTAGCATAATTTGGTATACTTATTGTCATTATGCCCGAATCTCCCTATCCCATGATTCTAATTGAAGAAGCTCTGGCCATTATTCAGCGCGAGGTACAGCCCTTGCCGGCGGTGGCCATGCCTTTTAACGAAGCGTTGGGGTTGGTCCTGGCGGAAGACGTTTTCGCCGGTGAGCCAATGCCCCCTTTTGCTGCCGCTTCTGTGGACGGTTTTGCCGTGGTGGCGGCCGATGGTCCTGGCCTGCGTCGAATCGTGGGGGACCAGATGGCCGGTTACATAGCCGAGGTGCGAGTCGAGCCGGGCACGGCCGCCCGGGTGACGACCGGGGCTCCCATTCCGCCGGGGGCCGATGCGATGGTTATGATCGAGCAGACCGAGGAGAAAAATGGGCAGGTTGATATTCGGGCCGGTAACATTCAGGTTGGGGCCAACATCCGGCCGGTCGGACAGGAGATCAAGGCAGGCCAGCTTGTCCTGGCCAAAGGTACGCGCCTGGGACCGGCCGAGTTGGGCCTGCTGGGGACGGTGGGGCAAACGGAGGTGTCTGTCCACCGCCGGCCAAAGGTAGCGGTGATGTCCACCGGCGACGAGATTGTGGAACCGTATGAATCGCCCAAACCCGGCCAGATTCGGGATGCCAACCGTTTCAGCCTGGTGAGTGTAGTGCGACAGGTTGGCGCGGAACCGCTTGATTTGGGGATTGTGCGGGATAAGGCCAACTCCTTACAAGCGACGATTGAACGCGGTCTGGCCGAGGCAGATGCGCTGCTCACCTCGGGTGGGGTATCGATGGGCCAGCTTGACCTGGTCAAGCCCTATCTGGCTTCACGAGGCACGATCCATTTTGGCCGGGTGAATACCAAACCGGGCAAGCCGGTCACCTTTGCTACGGTTGATGGCAAACCCTGCTTCGCTATGCCCGGCTTTCCGGTCAGTGCCCTGGTCAGTTTTGAAGTTTTTGTGCGGCCGGCCCTGCTGAAAATGGCCGGTCATACCCGTATTTATCGCCCCCGTGAAAAAGCCAGACTGGCCCACTACGTTAAACATGCTCCTGATCGGACTGAGTTTCAGCGCGTGGTGTTGAGCCGGGGCGCGGATGGCATGCTCGTAGCTTCTACCACCGGTTTTCAAGGCTCGGGGCGGTTATTGTCGATGGTTGGGGCCAATGGTCTAATCGTATTGCCCCACGGTCAGGGTGATTTTGAGGCCGGGACGGTGGTCGAGGCGGTTGTTCTTGGCCCGGTTTTTGGCCCCGAATAAGTCTACATTGTATCCCCCTCAAATTTGTTGGTGACGTAGGGGCGAGGCAAGTCGGAGCGTGGCTTGTTTGCTTCGATCACTACCAATCCGACTTGCCTCGCCCTTACTTTTGAGGAGGATACTCCACATTCAGTTACCAAGGAAGAGTTATGCATATTCTACTTTTAGGCCTAAATCATAAAACTGCCCCGGTGGAAGTTAGAGAGCGCCTGACCTTTACGCCAACCATGCTGCGGTCAGGGTTGACCCACTTTGATGTGACCCACTCCCAGGCTCACCTGGAGGCTATCCGGGAGGGGGTGATCCTGTCTACTTGTAATCGTTTGGAAGTTTATGCACTGGTACGCGCCCCCCAAATAGCTCAGAAAAGTATTATCAAATTTCTCGGTCGCGCTTGCGATATTGCTCCCGAGACATTTTCCGGTTATCTCTATACTTATCACAACGAAGAGGCGGTGCGCCATTTAATGCGGGTGGCGGCCGGTTTGGATTCATTGGTCCTGGGTGAACCACAAATTCTGGGACAAATTACGGAAGCTTACGAGGCTGCCCTGGCCCAACAGGCCGTCGGTACGGTTTTATCGGCCCTGTTCAGGGCGGCCATTCACGCCGGGAAAAGGGCGCGCACCGAAACGGCTATCAGTGTCAATCCGGCTTCTGTTAGCTCGGTAGCGGCCAATCTGGCCGTCCAATTACTGGGTGATTTGTCAGAGCGACAGGTGTTACTGATTGGGGCCGGAGAGATGGGGGCCATTGCGGCCAGGTCGCTGTTGCAGCGCGGTGTATCGAAAATTACGGTGGCCAATCGCACCTTTAGAAATGCCGTGCAACTGGCCAAGGCCTGGAACGGCAAAGCCATCACCTTTCAGCAATTAACCGAGGCCATGGCCGAGGCCGATATTATCATTACCTCTACCGGCGCCCCTCACACCATTCTTAATCGAAATTTGCTGGAGCCCGTCATGACCAGCCGTTCGGATCGTCCGCTGTTCATTATTGATATTGCCGTACCGCGTGATGTTGACCCCAATGTCACCCAAATCCCCAACGTTCATCTGCGCGATATTGATGATTTGCAGAGCCAGGCGGAAGACAACGTGCGTGAGCGAGAATCAGAAATCCCCCAGGTCGAAATCATTGTTGATGAAGAAGTCTCTCGCTTTTTAGAGTGGTTTTCCTCATTGGATGTCGTTTCTACCATTACCGATTTGCGGCGGAAGATAGGCCAGTTGCGCCAGCGCGAGTTGGAGCAGCTCTTTAATCGTCTGGATTTGGATGAGCGTGAACGGGAATTGGTGGCCAAGATGAGCCACCGCTTGGTCAACAAAATCTTGCACGAACCAACCCTGCGCCTTAAACAGGAAGCGGCCAGCGGTAATGGTGCGGTTTATGTATCGACAACGCGCCATTTGTTTGCCCTTGATGCCAACAAGGAGCAAAATAAAATCTAGTCAGTTTCTGCAAAACGTAGCCAGGGCATCCCCATGCCCGCCGTAGATGTATGGGACAAGATTTTGCAACAAGAATTAGTCAGTTTCTGCAAAACGTAGCCAGGGCATCCCCATGCCCGCCGTAGATGTATGGGACAAGTTTTTGCAACAAGAACTAGTAAAACTTTTGTCTCAGTTGCTTAAATGCCCCTATTCGGTTACAATTTTGATGGTTATTTGACTCCTTATAGATATTTGGAGGGAGGTTACTCGTGCCACATTTAAAACCAGCCCCTCTGCTGGCTATAGCCGTTGTTGTCTGTGTGGGAGTAGCAAGCGTGTTCGTTGCCGGAACGGGTCTGCCGCCGGTGTTGGCTGCTCCCCTGTCCCAATTCCCCACTAATTCAGTCACAGTGATTAGCGACCCTCCTCCGCCAGACCTGCCTGGCCAATTTTCTGCCGTCACGCTGCAGCGGTCGGGACCTGGTGGCTTTTTGGACCCTGATCCCAACTGGCGTTTGCCCACTTTTGATGATAGCGCCTGGCAACCTTCCTATCCGGTTGTTACGCAACCTGCCTGGGGAACGCCCGTGGATTCTGCTCCCCCGGTAGACTTCATCTGGGGTGGACCGCCAGGAACACCCGGTGCCGGAGGACGGTTCAACATCTTCGATACCGGCTCAAACCAGCAATATCTGTTTGTTCGCAAGAATTTCTGCATCCCCATCAACGCTACGTTAACCTCCGTTGCCGTGGTCAATCCGGCCCGCTTTGAAATCGCGGCCACGCCCGGCAATGCCGAGATCACCTTTAACGGGGCCAATGTGGTCACTAACCTGGCCGGTAACGAAAGCGATGTGACCTATAATCTGGACTTGACCACCCCGGTCAATCTGGCCCGCCGGATAGGGCGCAATACGCTGACCCTGCGGGTGCGTGATGACGAGGCCGATACCCGGGCCGGTCTGGCCTATAACTTGCAATTTAATTACGCCATTGATACCGGGGCTATCACCTTAAATAGCGCGCCTAATCCCTCTGCCGTGAATACCGCGGTGAATTTTAGCCAGACCAACACGGGCTTAAGTGGCGATGCGCCTTATACCTTTGACTGGAATTTTGGAGACGGCACCACCAGCACGGCCGCGACCCCCAGCAAAATTTATGCTGCGCCTGGTACTTATACGGTCGCCCTGACGATGACGGACAGATTTGGTTGCCCCTCTGCCCCGGTAACGCTGGTCCAGACGGTCGTGCCCCAGGTCAGCTTTAGTAGCGGCAACTACAGTGTGACCGAAGGGGCAGGTAGTGCGACCATTACCGTCATTCTCAATGCCCCCTCACCGGTCCCCGTCACCGTAAACTATGCCACCGCAAACGGTACGGCCATCGCCGGGAGTGACTATACCGCCAGTAGCGGCACGTTGACGTTCCCGCCTAACGTCACCTCTCAAAGTTTTACCGTGCCTATTGTCATTGATGGGGTAGCTGAAGCCAACGAAACCGTCAACCTGAGCCTGAGCAATGCCAATAACGCTCTTATCGGTCTTGGCGCGGCCACGTTGACCATCATTGATGGGGGTCAGGGCCTCCCTCCGGGTGAACGTACTGAAGAAGGTGATGACGATGACGATGAACCGCCGCCAACACCCACCCCCACCCCTCTGCCCCCACCTCCCACCTCGCCTCCCCTGCCCACGCCCACCCCGGGTGGCCCGCTGTATTTGCCTGAAACCGGGATTTTAGACCAACCCGTCGTGGTCAATTTAACCCGTTCGACTTTCAATTATCTGGTTATAGGCGGTCTTTTGGCCTTTGGCATGGGGGGGGTCTTATTCTTGCTGGTTCGTTCTTATCTGACGCGTCGTTGGTTCAGTGAGCGTGATTAAGGAGTATTTCAGATGAAGAAGATTTTTCTGTCTATCTTGACCCTGGTCGTCTTGATCGTCTTTGGGGGGATGGTATTTGTCGTCATCGCCAGGCCGGCTGGCCTGGCTCAAAGTACCGAAGGGCCGGTTGTTTCGGTCGATCACTCTGCCGCTCTCCAGCCTGCCCAGGCTCCACCTTTTATCTTTGACCCTGAAGCGGTCAGTTATGAAATTTCTGAGCCGGACTATGGCTGGCTTGACATCAGCACCGGCAGTGACGAACAAATTATTCCGGCTGACTTTGAGGACGACCTTGGCTCGGCCGCTATTGATATGGGTTTTTACTTCCCCTTCTTTGGTCAAATTTATGGCCAGGTGCGCTTGAGCGATAATGGCTACCTTTACTTCGATGGGGACGAAACCACCGGCGGCAACACACCCCAGACTGTACCTTCTGAGGTGGACCTCGTTCATAACCTGATTGCTTCCTTTGGGGCAAATCTCTTCCGCAATCCCGGGGACTCGGCGGTGTACATCGCCCGGCAAACCGAGCCGGAGCGTCGCCTGGTGGTGCAATTCGAAAACGCTTATTGGTGCTGTAACCTGGAAACCCCCAACGATTTCCAGGTCGTTTTGTACCCTGACGGACGTATTCTCAGCCAGTACCAATCGATTAAAAACGACAATCCGCCGCATGCTTACCTGACCGTGGGGATTGAAAATGAGGGCGGTACCCGGGGCCACCACGTTTACACCGGTTTTTTGGATGAAACCGATACGCTGCACGATCAATTGGCCATCTTGTATGACCCCGGTGAGACGATTCTGGGCCGCCTCCTGTTTATCCCTGAAGCCGGTGTAGTTCAAACAGAGCCGGGCCAAACCGTAACCTTCACGGCTGACTTGTTGAACCTGAGCGGCGTTGATAGTCATTTTACCATTACCCGGACGATGCAGGTCAATGGGGCCGATGTTCCCCTGCTGCCTGTGAACTCGGCAGACGCTGAAGAAAAAACAGATGAATCGAGGGCAGGGGACGATTCGGGTGGGACAGGCGGAACCGGAGAAGCAGAAGCAACAGACGAGCCAGCCCAACCCACGTGGTCTATAAATATCCTGGCAGAACCTGGCCAGGTAAATAACACTTACGCCAATCCTCTCGAGGTTGAAATTTTCATTCCTGAAACGGCCACCGTAGGCGATGTGGCTGTGATTACTTTCCGCGCCTTACCCGAAGCCGTGGCCGGTTTGGAGGCCGTTGCCACTTTAACCCTTGAAGTAACGAGTGGTGAGTAGGAATTTTCTTTTTGTAGACCCCGCATCCCCATGCGGGGTCGGGCATAGGGATGCCCTCTCTACAGAAAAATAACTTGTCTCCAGACCTAACCCCTAATTTTAGGGGTTTTTAATCTCTAATTTTTGAGGTATCCTTTAGGAATAAAAGCCCAAAGCCTTAGCAGTGGTTCTTTTACTTCTTTTTTATTACTCCAATTGAGGGAGGATTTATCATGCAACGCAGCTTCAGAGTCATTATAGCCATTGTTGGCGCATTAAGCCTGTTACTACTGGCCCTGGTCAGTCTGGCTCTGGCCAGTAATGCCACGCCGGCCAATTTACCCGCTGTACCCCCGGCTCGACCTGCCAACCCGGGCAGTGGCGTGTATACCCTATACGATACGCTTACCCCCGGTGATCCCGTTACCTATGGCTGGATAGAAATACAGAATAGTGCCGATTTTGTTTGGGATTTGCAGGGAAATAACGAGGATAACGATGTTTCCCCCACTTATCCTATCGACTTTTATTTTCCTTTCTACGACCAGTTTTACACCGCCTTTCGCGTTAGCGAGAACGGATTCATCTATTTTGGGGAAAACGTTGGTAATGGGGGAGGGGTCCCGGATGAAATTCCCGGTAACAGTATTGGCCTGCCCGGCAGTGATGATATTAATAACTTCATCGCCCCCTTTGCCGGTAATTTCCTGGGTTATCCCGGTGTCTCCCGTGTTTACGTAAGAAATGATTCCAATCCCCGCCGGACGATTATTGAGTTTGAGAACATGGTCTGGTGTTGCGGGCAGTACAACCCGCGCACCTTTGAAGTTATTCTCACCCCGGATGGGGGAATTAAGTTCCAATATCGTAAAATTACCAATTTCCCCGGCATCCTGGATGACAATCGAGAAGTCCGAGTCGGCCTGGAAAATCTGGATGGTTCGCGTGGTGATGTTTATTACCAGACAACTGTTGGCAATCCCTTCAACCCCGACGATGCTGGCCTCTGGCAGGACAAAATGGCTATCCGCTTTGAACGCAGTCTAAGTGAGGCTATGGCCATATTTATCCCCGATAACCGGCGTATCTGGGAGGATCCGGGCCGTCCCATCACCGTCACCGGTAATCTATACCTGGCCGCCAGTCAAAATGTCACCCGCAGCTTTAAGGTGATGACCAGTTCGCTGGTTGTCAGTTCCACCCGGCCTAAAGCTGAATGGGCCAACAACATCACCCACACCACCTTTATTCCGGTGATCAGCGGTACGTTTACCGGTACGGTTCAATTTGTCTTGACCGTTCCGGTAAACGCTGACTTGAGCGACATAGCCACGGCTACTTTTGTGGCCGAGTCTGTTCAACCCCAGATTGTTTCGGACACCTTTACCATTGTTTACGGCCCGGCCCACCGTGATCTGCAGATCCAGAAGACTCTTGACCCCAATATTCCTCCGGCAACCCCGGATGGGGCGTTTCGATACCGGCTGACGATTACCAATACAGACTACCGGAATAGCAACCGGGCCGCCATTGCCCGGGGGGTGGAGGTAACGGACACTTTACGGGCGGGGATAATCTACGAGGAATGTCGCCGGCCGCCAAACTATCAATGGTGTAATACCCCGACCGAGGTGGAGACCAAGACGCTACTGAGTGGTGAGACGGTCTTTACCTGGCATGTGGGCACGATGGGGGTGGACGAGGTCAGGACGATATACCTGGAATTGCGTAACGGCGGTTTGCCTGGTGGAACCAACGTTGTCAACACAGGCCATATCACTCTGACGGACGGCTTTGAGCTGGGCTATCCCGACCGAAATAGTGATAGTACCAGTTTCTCCGTCGATCCCACCAAGAAATCAGAGTTGAACGTTGGGAAAGATTACCCTTATACGTTTAACGGCCAGAATTTTGTGGGGGCCGGTCAGGTTATTCCCTTTGACATTTACTACTACAACGATGGCCGCGAAGGGCATATTGGCAATGCCCCTATTTCGGCCACCCTGGTTGACCTGTTACCTGAAAAGACCATTTTTGATCGGGCCACACGAGGGTACAACTACACAGATCCCCAGCTTACGCCGGTGATTAGTGGCCCGATGAGTAGAACCTTGACCTTCAACAATTTGACCGCGGATAATGGCCATTGGAACCGGCTTCATATTCGACTGTGGGTCACTATTCCGCAGACAATCCCGCTGGGGACCCGCCTAACCAATACCGTCACGCTTGGTGATGGTCTCTCTCAAGATACCGATATTGAGGTGGTTGAGGTAACCAGCCACTATGTCGATCCCTTTGTCGATAAAGGGCCGTCCAGAGATGAGAATGGTGAGATCATCCCGCCAGAACCGGGTAAGGATTACACCTATTGGATTACCTATGGCAATCGCAGTATGTTGACCCCGGCCACCGACGTTATCATTAGCGATACGCTGCCCGCATCTGTCACGCTGGTTAGTGCCTCACCGGGCCGCTATCTGACCGGGCCGTTTACCAGTACGATATCAGGGATCACGGTCGTAAGCTGGTCCACCAATACCCTACCACCGGGCGCTACCGGTCAGGTCATCGTGATTGTCCATGTTGGCAGTGACGTGCCTAAGGGGACCGTCTTGGTCAATCAAGTGGTGGTGACCTATACGGGTGATTTCAGTCCATCAACGCCACTCGATGACACGGACCGGTTGACCGTTGAAGTTGTATCTGATATCAACGACTCGCAAAAGTTGGTCAACAATGCCCAGCCCAGTGCGGGCGCAACGGTTGAATACACCGTTGTGGTCAAGAATACGGCTGACACGGCTATGCCGTTTACGGTAACCGATCAATTACCGGCCCAGTTGACCTATGTCAGCCATGACCCGCCGGCACAAGGTGGGGTGACAGTTAACAATGGAACCATTTCCTGGACGGGCGGTACGGTTGGCGCAAAGAGCCAGGAAACCCTTACGTTCCGGGCCAGAGTTACTGAGACGGCCCAAATCAATGATGTTATAAGAAATACGGCCAACATCCAGGCCGGTGGAGCCAGTATCAACCGGTCGATTGATGTTACCGTGGTCGGTGGTGTGTTTGGTAGCTCTCGCAAAACTGCCGACCCCAACCCGGTCGCCAGTGGCAGCCAGGTGACCTATGCCATTGAGGCGATTAACAGTGGCGGCGCCAGCGGCTCGATTACTGTTACCGACACTTTGCCCGCATCTGTCACGCTGGTTAGTAATAGCTTCTCGGACAATGTCACCCTCAGTAGCGATAACCGTACCTTCACCTGGACGACAAGCGTAGCGGCCGCGAGTAACAAAACCTTGAGTTTTCAAGTGACCGTGGCCGGTGGTCTGGCGGATGGGGTGACAATTGACAACGTGGCTCGTCTGGATGATGGCGGTTCTGTCCTCCCAATGACTGCCACCCTTACCATCGATAATGCGGCTACGGGGGGTCTCTATCTGCCGATCATCGTTAAACAGTAGGACAACCTGGTACCTGACCAGGAAAATTTTGGCGAGTGGTAGTGACGACTTTAGTCGTTGATTAAGCGACAAAAACGACTAAAGTCGTTACTACGGACCTATCACACTATCATCAAACCAGAATTTGCCTTGCCAGCGGGGCAAAAAGTAACTTCCGCTTGATGTCGCCAGCCAACTCGTAAAACGTAAAACGTGAAGCGTAATGACTATCTACAGCTCATTTTTACGTTTTACGCTTTACGTTTTACGTGGTTGGGTGCTTTATGAGGTTGCCTTACCGGAAGTTACTTTTTCATTGTCAATTTTGGTTCTATGACTATACATCGTCGTTGCGTCGCACGACCCCCTCGCGCCAGGCGTAGACAGCGGCCTGGGTACGGTCAGCCAGGTGGAGTTTGTTCAGGATGTTGCTGACGTGACTTTTGACCGTTTTCTCGCTGATGATCAGTCGCTCGGCGATTTGAGCGTTACTCAATCCGTCGGCAATCAGGCGTAGAACGTCCAGTTCGCGGTCGCTGAGTTCGGTGAAGGGGTTAGGTGTATCCTGGCGAACGCCGTGCAGTTCCTGAACGACCCGAGCGGCCACCTGGGGATGGAGAACGGCTTCGCCGCGGGCTGCCTTGCGCACGGCGTCGGCCAGTTCGGCCGGTCCCACGTCTTTTAGCAAATAGGAGAGAGCGCCGGCCCGGATGGCGGGGAAGATGTGTTCATCCTGGTGATATGAGGTCAGCACAATAACCTGGGTGCGGGGGCTGGTCTGTTTCACTTGCCGGGTGGCTTCGACACCGTCCATCTCCGGCATCACCAGGTCCATCAAGACTACATCCGGGGCGTGCTCGGTGGCCAGACGAACGGCTTCTTCACCTGACTCCGCTTCGCCAACGACGATGATATCGGGCTGCGTATCCATAAAGGCCCGTACCCCCTGGCGTACAATTTTGTGATCGTCTACAATGAGCACCGTAGTCAAATCTGCCATTTTCTATCTCCTAACGTACTGACCCTTTACACCGGGCCGTTATCCGGGTGCCCGCCCCGGGTTTGCTCTCCACGGTCAGGTAACCGCCCAGGGTTTCGATGCGCTCGCGCATGCTTTGCAAACCCAGCCCTTGCCCATTATTCGTCGCCTTGATATTAAATCCTTGGCCATCATCGGAGATGGTCAGCGTGACTTCATCTCCCTGCCAGGCCAGATCGACTTCGGTGGTCGTGGCCTGGCTATGACGGGTGACATTGGTCAAGGCTTCCTGAGCCACCCGGAAGAGCGTCTGTTCCATCGTTAGGGTGAGCGGACGTTCTCCCCTCACCCGGACCTCGGCGGCGATATTGGTCCGCTGGGACCAATCGGCCACATAATCGCGCAGGGCTGTGGCCAGACCCTTGCCGGCCAGAGCGGCCGGCCGCAGTTCCTGGATGAGGGTGGTCAGTTCTTGTTGAGCCTGATGGGCCAGGTGCTCGGCTTCCGTGAGATGGGTTTGGGCAGCGGTCGGGTTTTCCGGTAACAAGGCCCGGGCTGCTCCAACCTGCATCACCGTAGCGAAGACCTGCTGCTTAACGGAGTCGTGCAAATCGCGGGCCAGCCGGTTGCGTTCTTCCATAGCAGCCAGTTCCTGGTGGGTCTGGAGCAAACTCTGGAGTTGGATAGCCATATGGTTGAAATGGCGGGTCAGTTGCCCCAGTTCATCGTCGGAGGTATCCGGAGCCAGGACGGAGAAATCTCCCCGGCTCAAGGCGTTGGCCGCTTCATCCAGGGCCTGCAGGCGACGAGTCAGGCCCCGGGCAATGAGAAGACCAAAGAGCACCCCGGCCAGGCCTCCAGAAACAACCATGCCCAGGACAATGGGCAAGATTAATCCTCGCAGTACGTTTTGCAGAAACTCACTTTCTTCAATGGGAAAAGCGAGTTTCACAAATATCGCGCCCAGTACTTGTTCGTCTTCTCCCAGAATGGGCACAGTGGCCACCAGATTTCCATCCTGGTCACGGGTGGCTATTTGTGACGGGTCGGTTTCTCCCCCCAGCCCGACTTGGAACTGTTCGGCCAGGCCTGGTGAAAGTTGAGCTTGCAGGGCTGCCTCAGGAGGTATGGCCGTATCGGCCGGGGTCATGGCCAAGACTTGACCGGCCGGGTCGACAATGGCGACAAAGACAACTCGGCCAAATTGGCCGGGTATCGTTTCGTTATCATCTTCGGGGTTGTCTGTGGGGAGATTGATGATCAGATGATTGCCCGGTGTGACGGATTGAAGCCACTCATTCAGTCCCTCACGATCAGGTGGGGTTTGCTCTAAATAGGGGGGCAATACCGAAATCCCCTTGACCAATCCCTCGGCAATCAAATTGGGCGCCAAATTTGACCGGAAGTTTAGATACCACAACAGGGCCAGGCCAATTCCGGCCAGAATGAGAGTCGTAACTATCGTAAATAGAGTATAGGCCAGAGTCAATTTCCACTGGAGTCGATGAAAAAAAGAGAGCAACCGTGGCAAAGGGCGGGCCAACCGGTTGATAAAAGTCGTTTTTATTTGAGTCTTGGCCATAGCTTTCATTATATCAGAGTTTTTCAATTTGTAGTATACCCCGAACTGGCGGGAACGTCATCAGACCAGAGGTGGGTTGTGGGTCGGTCTCAGGGTGGATAATGTAATGTTGAATCCACCTCCAGACCCATTTTCAATCCGCCCCCAGCCCGATGCCAATTTCACCGACTTGAATTATACTGATTAGGGCGTGTTGACATTTCGGATTATGTCATTCTGAGCGACCACAGGGAGCGAAGAATCTCCTATTTCGCCTTGAATTTGTCCTCGTTGCTGGAGATTCCTCGTCGCTGTG
This sequence comes from Anaerolineae bacterium, assembly GCA_034409055.1. GTDB lineage: Bacteria > Chloroflexota > Anaerolineae > 4572-78 > J111 > DAOUMU01. The sequence goes on along the minus strand of DAOUMU010000455.1, from coordinate 10,872 downwards.
CTCCTCGGAATGACATTTTTAGGCAAATGTCAACAGAACCTAGGGCAATTTGATTGAATCGGAGGAATCCCTATGACGGCAACCATTGAAACTGTAGCTGGTAGTGAAACACGTCCGTTGTGGCAGCTTCTCTTTGGCATCATCGACCGGCCCACGGCCACGTTTAAGGCGATCCTGGCCCGACGAAAATGGTGGATGTGGGCCGTACCGCTGCTGATAATAATTCTTGCCTTCGCCGTGGTGACAGTGGTTAATGTGCCTTACGCGCAGGAGTTAGCGCGTGAGCAAGCGGAACAGCGATTGGCTTCACTGCCGGTTGAGCAGGCTGAAGCAGCCCGGGCCGGAATGGAAGTTTCTCTCTCTTATCCGGTTCTGCTGGCCACCAGTCTGGGGGTTGGTATTCTCGCTTTGCTGGTGGGCGTGGTGGTCCAGGCTACCTTCCTTTATTTCAGCGCGTTGATTGCTGGTGGCGACGATATGGAGTTTGGCTCAGTCTTCACTATGACTGCCTGGACCCGGCTACCAACGGCCATTGGCTTTTTAGTACAGGCCGGTTTCATCGCCTTCACTCAAGGCGCGATCCGCTATCCAGGGTTGGCCGCTCTGGTGTCCAGCGGTGATCTGATGCAAGATGCTCAGAATCCACTCTTTTCTCTCCTGGCCCGAATTGATCTTTTCTGGCTATGGCATTTGTGGTTGGTAGTATTAGGGTTGGCGGTGGTGGCTCGCTTTGGCCGGGGCAAGTCTCTTGTCCTGATTCTCATCTACGCGGCTTTGTCGTTGGGGCTGGCGGTTTTGCCATCTCTGCTATTTAGCAGTGCCTTTGGTGGGTGATGTTGGCCTGGTTCGTGCAAAACGTAGGCAAGACATCCCTATGCCTGGCTGGTTCGTGCGAAACGTAGGCAAGGCATCCCTATGCCTGGCCTGGTTTGTGCAAAACGTAGGCAAGGCATCCCTATGCCTGGCTGGTTCGTGCAAAACGTAGGCGAGGCATCCCTATGCCTGGCCTGGTTTGTGCAAAACGTAGGCAAGGCATCCCTATGCCTGGCTGGTTCGTGCAAAACGTAGGTAAGGCATCCCTATGCCTTGTCGCTGGCGCATAGTGCGAAGCGTGCGCCAGCTACAGTTTTGCGCTGAGTATTAGCCTATATTGAAGATAGGTGGTATCCTCTTCAAATTTGTTAGTGACGTAGGGGCGAGACAAGTCGGAGTGTGGCTTGTTTGCTTCGATCGCTACCGATCCGACTAGCCTTGTTCTTACCTTTGGAGAGGATACGATGGGTGAGATCATGAGCACCATCAAACGTATTGATGAGCAATTAATGCGCCTGTTAACCTACAGCTTTTTCTACCCCAACCTGGAGGATAGACCCCAAACCAGGCTGGCTATTTTGGCCACCCTGATCCCGGTTGAGATTACCGTTGTGGCTGTAATTTTGCCCTACAACTTGCTGTTGGGCTTGTCCTTGCCCTTCTGGTTGGTGGCCTTGTACGAATGGCGCTTGTGGTATCGCTTGAGAAAGTAAGGTTAGCAGTAAGGGCTATCCCTGGGGAGATGTCTGTATGAAACGAGTTATCGTTATTCTTTTTATCTTGGCCATTTTTGTCGGTTTGAGTGTTGCCGGTTATCAGTTTTTGACCCCGGTGACCGAACCGCAAGGCTTGACGGAAGACCCCACCGTTGAAATCGTTCAGGTTGAACGGGAGACAATGTTGGAGACGGTCAACGCCACCGGCCGCATCGAGCCCAAGGCCGAGGTGGACATGAAGTTTGAGATTGGGGGGATGGTGGCCGAGGTGCTGGTGGAGCGTGGCCAATATATCGCTGCGAGCACGATCCTGGCCCGGTTGGATACCGACGATCTTGAATTTGAGATAGAACAGGCCAGGATTGATCTGGCCCAGCAAGAGGCGGAGTTGGAAAAACTGTTCGAACCGGAATTGGCCGAAAAGATCGCCTCCGCCCAGGCCCAGGTGGAAAGTGCCCGGCTCAAGCTGGCTGAATTGCTGGATGGTGCTGACCCCGACGAGGTGACCAAAGCCGAGGCTGAACTAAGCCTCACACAGGTTGCCCTGAAGAAAGCGCAGTGGGATTACGACCAGGTGGCCTATCGAGGTGATGTTGGGGCGATGACCCAGGCGGATAGATTGCAGGAGGCGACCCTGGATTATGAGATAGCCCTGGCCAACTATAATCTTAAAGTGAAGGACCCGACCCCGGCTGAGATTGCCGAATCTCGCTCAACCCTGGCCAGCGCCGAGGCTAGCCTGGCCGAGTTGCTTCAGGAGCCGAGTGCCGCGGAGATTGCCTCCAGGCAGGCCATGGTCGATAAGGCTCGCCTGACCTTGGAGGAAAAGAAGGGTGATTTGGAGCAAGCTGTTCTAGTTGCGCCCACGGATGGGGTCATACTCGAGGTTAATATTGAACCGGGTGAGCGGGTCCTCAATGACGCAAATGAAGCCGCCATGATTATCGCCAATACATCGGCCTATTTGCTGAAAGTTAAAGTCGATGAGATCGATATCGGGCAGATTGCTCGTGGTCAAAAAGCAGACATCGTCTTAGATGCCTTTGTTGAGCAGGAGTTTGTAGGCCGTGTGTCCGATATCTCGCCGCGCCCGACCAGCGATGATGAGAACGCCATTGTCACTTACGAGGTGACCATTACCATCGACACAACCGGCGGTGATCCCAATCTGCTGTCCGGTATGACGGCTAACGCCACTATCGAAACCGGACGACTGGAGGAGGTGGTGGTTGTGCCCAACCGGGCCATCCAGATTGATCGTGAAGGCAGCGAACCGATCATCTACGTAGAGAAGTTGGATGGAGACGGCAACCCAACTCGGGTAGAGGTTGAACTGGGCTTACGCAACGATACCGTGACTGAAGTTATGGCCGGGTTGGAAGAGGGAGACCAGGTGGTGGTCAGAAGTCAGCCTGGTGCAGAGCCGAGTCCGAGTCTGTAGCAGGGTGGCAGGGTGGCAAGGTAGCAGGTTGCAGGTGGCAGGGTAACAGGTAGCAGGTTGCATGCAGCAGGGTGGCATGGGAGTGGAGGAGTGGGGAGTAGAGTAACAGTTCACGCAACACGCAACACGCAACACACCATGTCTCATACCACCTGCCGAAAGGATCAGGATGGACAACAATCTGGTTATTAAGGCCGAGGGTTTAACCAAAATCTATCAAATGGGCCAGGTGCAAGTTCATGCCTTGCGCGAGGTTTCGTTACAAGTTAGCCAGGGTGAGCTTCTGGCGATTATGGGACCGTCTGGATCGGGCAAATCGACCTTGATGAATATCTTGGGTTGTTTGGATCAACCCACCTCCGGTAAATATTATCTGGCCGGAGATAACGTAGGGCAGCTTGATGATAATCAATTGGCCAAAATTCGGGGTAAGCAGATTGGCTTTGTTTTTCAAAATTTCAACTTGTTGCCCCGTACCAGTGCCTTAAATAATGTGGAGTTGCCCCTAATCTATAGCGGGGTGGGGCGGCGTGAGCGACGTAAACGATCAACGGCTGCGTTGGACTTGGTCGGTCTGGGAGACCGGCTACATCACAAGCCCAATGAACTCTCTGGCGGGCAACAGCAGCGGGTGGCTATTGCCCGGGCTCTGGTTAGCCGACCGGCCATCATCCTGGCCGACGAACCTACCGGTAATCTGGACTCCCAATCAAGTGAAGAACTTATGGCCATCTTTCAGCGTTTGAATCAAGAACAGGGCATTACCGTCATTTTTGTCACCCACGAGCAAAGTATCGCGGAACATACCTACCGTATTGTCCGCCTGGTCGATGGTCGGATTGTGGATGATAGGGCGGTACAAACGAAAAAGGAGTAACCCATGCAAATTTGGGAAAGTATTGTCATTGCCCTGCAGGCCCTAACCGTCAATAAATTGCGCACCTTCTTGACGATGTTGGGGGTGATTATCGGCGTTGCCTCAGTTATTGCCTTACTGTCGATCGGCAAAGGGTTTGAGCGGAACTTTAACCGGGCCATCCAAAGCCTGGGCACCAATGTCTTGTGGATCAGTCCTGGTAATTTTGATATTTTCAGTGATGGCAGCGAGGGGGCATCTAGCCGGAAAGCCACTCAGCGACGAAAAGCGCCTGAACCGCTGACCCTGGGTGATGTCCAGGCGATTGCCGATCCTTTGTTTGTCCCTGATGTGGCGGCCGTATCCCCTGAGTACAGTGGTTCTCCCAATATAGTGACCCGGGGTCAAATAGAAATGGATAGCTCGTTGACCGGTGTGACTCCTGAGTATCGGACCGTGCGTAACGTGACTTTGGAGATGGGCGAATTTATCTCCCAGGGGCATGTCAATCGACGGGCCCGGGTGGCTGTGCTGGGTTCCGCCGTCGCCAGTGAGTTATTTGAATCTTATGAATATCCACTGGGGCAGACGGTTAAGCTAAACGGCATCCCCTTTGAGGTGATTGGTGTCCTGGTCGAAAAGGAGCGGGGCATCTTTGGCGATGAGAATAACAAGGTTCTGATTCCCATTACTACCGCCCAAACCCGCCTTTATAATGCCGGTACATTTCGCGGTAATTTGATCGTTTCGGCCATTTATGTGCAGGTGGCCAGCCCAGATCGGATGGAGGCCGTGTCTGACCGAATTCATGAGGTGATGCGCAATCGCCATCGCCTTGGCCTGGAGGATGAGAAAGATTTTACCGTGATTAACCAGGCCCAATTACTTCAGTTTGGCAATAGCATTGCCGCCGGTCTGACCGCCTTTTTAGGGTCTATAGCCGCTGTGTCGTTGCTGGTGGGTGGAATCGGGATTATGAATATCATGCTGGTCTCTGTAACCGAGCGCACGCGTGAAATTGGCATCCGTAAAGCCGTGGGCGCCAAACGACGTGATATTTTACTCCAGTTCCTGATTGAGGCGATGGTGTTGTCATTGCTGGGCGGATTCTTGGGCATCGGATTGGGGTATGGCGTCTCGATCTGGCTCCCTCGGGCTATCCCCAATTTTGAGGAGACGGTGGTCACGCTGGACTCGATTTTATTGGCCACCGGCTTTGCCGCAACCGTGGGCCTCTTTTTTGGCGTCTACCCGGCCACTCGGGCCGCCCGGCTCAAGCCGATTGATGCTTTGCGGTACGAGTAGCAGGCAATTAACAACGAGTAATTAACGATGAACAATTCAAAGGATGTCCAGATGAAGACGAAATTCCTGGTGGGATTGTTCGGTATACTAACGCTGCTGATCCTGGCGGCTTGTGCGCCTGGCCAGACGACGCCCACATCAACGCTTGTACGGTTGGAACGGGCTGAGACCGAACCAATCCCAACGCGGGTGGCCAATGTACTGCCCACACCCACCCCCATTCCTCCCCCATCACCGACGCCAACCTTTACCGCAATCCCTTTGTTTTTAACCCCCACCCCTCTGTCCACAACTACCCCGCTTGATCCCCAGGCCGAGGTAATTGTGGCTGCCCTCAACGTGCGGCAGGGGCCCGGACTGGACTATCCCCCAATCGGTGCGGCTTCGGCCGGCGATCGGTTTAAGGTGATCGGCCTTGATCCCTCTGGTTATTGGTTACAGGTGGTAACCACGGCTGGTGATCCGGGCTGGATTTCTGCCCAGCCCGCCTATACCCGATTATTGGGGGTGACCCTGAATGAGTTGCCATTTGTCGAGCCACCGCTCCAACCACAATCGTCTGAGCCGGTACAGACATCGGTGGCCACGAAACCTACAACGAACAAGGCCGAGGGGCTGAGTGGTAAACTGGTCCTTATGACCGGCAGTGGCGGTAATTTGTACCTCATTAATGCCGATGGTACCAATCTGCGCCGCCTGGCCGGGGGAGTCATTGATCCGGTGCTTTCGCCCGATGGCCAGCAGGCGGCCTTCGTCCGGTGGGACGGAGCTGATATGGGTACACTCTATACCATCAACCTCGATGGCAGCGGTGAGCGGGTCATTGTCGGTGACATGCGGCGGCCCAAATCTCCCACCTGGTCGCCGGATGGGGAGGAGATTATTCTCTCTTTCCAGTATGGGGGCCTACCCGACCCGAAGGAGGAATGTCGGGAATTTGATTTTGATGATGGTGTTCGGGTGCCAAAGGACATTGGGCAGATTACAAAATCTCGCGTCAGTCGAGATGGGATCGTCATCTGTTACATCCGCCGCGAAGATTTGCAGTGGCGGTTGCGCCAGATCAATGTGGCCACGGGTAAATTTGAGGACTTGCCCGGCGATGAGTACAGTTACAATCCGGCCTGGGATCCGCACAATCCGTGGCGGGTGATTTATGACGGCAGTAAGGGGCTCATGCAGCTTGACGTTACCAATGGTAATTTGTGGCCGATCACCGGTGACCTGCGCGATACAGGCCCCGTTTTCTCCCCCGATAGTCGAACATTGGCTTTGACCTACAAACAGCACGACCATTGGGAAGTCTACACCCTTGACCTGGAGACGGGTCAACGTCATCGCCTGACCAAACCACCCATTTTGGCCGACCCGCAGTACAACAGCGCTGCCCCGGCCTGGTCACCGGATGGCTCGCATCTGGTCTTCGTCACCAACCGTACCGGCCAGTGGGAAATCTGGGTGATGAAGGCCGATGGCAGCGACCAACACCCCCTCTTCTCCCCAGAGGTACAGGCCCAGCTTGGTCTGGAATATCATGGCGTGAATGAACGGATGTTGAACTGGGCTGAGTAACGTGTCATTTCGTTTGACATACTTCTTGTCCTAAATTAGAATAAATTTATGGCAAAGCTTGGATCCAGTCAGCAGACATTTCCAAATTTCCCCAATTTGGCTTCAATAAGTAAAATTTGAGAAGCTAATTTCCGGTCCTGTTTCAACGACGGATAATTATAGGGAGGGATATTAGTATGCCAATACGTCGTAAAAGAAGTATCGCTGTTTTGACCAGTGGGGGTGATGCCCCGGGCATGAATGCGGCAGTACGGTCGGTCGTTCGTACCGCGCTGGATCGGGGCGTGGATGTGTACGCCATTTACGAAGGATACCAGGGTATGGTCGACGGCGGAGACCGCATTCGCCAGATGGGGTGGGACAGCGTCGGGGGGATATTACACCGAGGCGGTACCGTCATCGGATCGGCCCGCTGCACCGAATTTCGGAACCGCGAGGGACGTTTGCGGGCGGCAACCAACTTGCTGGAACGGGGTATTGACAGCCTGGTGGTGATTGGCGGCGACGGCAGTCTGACCGGGGCCAATCTCTTTCGTCAGGAATGGCCCGGCCTGTTGGCGGAATTGGTCGAGAAGGGCTCGATTAAACAGAAAGTGGCTGACCGCCATCCCCATTTGACCATCGCCGGCCTGGTCGGTTCCATCGACAACGATATGTTCGGCACCGATATGACCATCGGGGCTGATACGGCCTTACACCGCATTACCCAGGCCATCGACGCTATCACCAGTACGGCGGCCAGCCACCAGCGAACCTTTGTGGTTGAAGTGATGGGTCGTAACTGTGGCTATCTGGCCCTGATGAGTGCCCTGGCCAGCGGCGCTGATTGGGTGCTGATTCCTGAAAGTCCGCCTGAGGTGGATAATTGGGAAGAGAAAATGTGTGAAGTTTTGAAGGCGGGTCGCGAGGCGGGGCGCCGGGATAGTATCGTAGTTGTGGCCGAGGGGGCCCAGGATCGGTACGGTAAATCCATTAGCAGCGATTACGTCAAGCAGGTGTTGGAGGAGGGGTTGGGCCAGGATGTGCGGGTCACTATTCTGGGGCACGTGCAACGGGGCGGCTCACCCAGCGCCTTTGATCGTTACATGAGTACGTTACTGGGCCACGCCGCAGTCGAGGAAATTTTATCCGCTACGGCCAAAAGTGAAGCTTACGTAATTGGTATGCGGGAAAACAGGATCACCAAGGCCCCTCTGATGAATTGTGTCAAGCAGACCCATAGCGTGGCCGATGTCATCGCTGCCCAGAATTACACCAAAGCCATGGAAATGCGAGGCGGCAGTTTTAAGGAAGCCTTTCGCACCTTTCGCACTCTGGTTCGGGCTTTGCCGCATCCACCCACACCGGGTCAGGACCGTTTCCGGTTGGCGGTACTCAACGCTGGCGCACCAGCCCCCGGTATGAACACGGCCACTCGGGCCGCCATCAGGTTGGGGCTTGACAAAGGTCACATTATGCTAGGCGTCTACAACGGGTTTCAGGGCCTGATAGATAACGACATCAAAGAGATGAATTGGATGAGTGTGGCTGGCTGGGCCTCGACGGGTGGATCTGAATTGGGTACCAATCGCAAAGTTCCCAGTCGCCGCGATTTTTACACCATTGCCCGAACCCTGGAAGAAAACAATATTCAGGGGCTGTTGGTGATTGGCGGCTGGGGTGGTTATGAGGCGGCCTACCGGCTTTACCAGGAGCGGGAGAATTTTCCGGCTTTTAACATCCCTATCGTCTGCTTGCCGGCCAGCATCAATAACAACTTGCCCGGTTCGGAATTGAGTATCGGTACCGATACGGCCTTGAACAGTATTGTAGAGGCCGTGGATAAGATCAAGCAGTCGGCTGTAGCCACGCGCCGGGCTTTTGTGGTCGAGGTGATGGGGCGTTACTGTGGTTACCTGGCCCTGATGAGTGGGCTGGCCACCGGGGCTGAACGGGTCTATCTGCATGAAGAGGGAGTTACTTTGAAAGACTTGCAGGCGGACGTGCAGCAACTGGTGACCGGTTTTGAGCACGGCAAACGGTTGGGCTTACTGATCCGCAATGAGAACGCCAACCCTGTTTATACCACCAGTTTCATGTGCGCTCTCTTTGAGGAAGAAGGAGGCGACTTGTTTGAAGTGCGCCAGGCCATTTTGGGCCACTTGCAACAGGGGGGTGATCCAACGCCTTTTGACCGCATCCAGGCCACCCGCCTGGCTACCCGCTGTATTGAGTTTCTCATTGAAAAGGCCGGCCAGTCGTGGCCGGATGGAGCCTTCATCGGTTTGCAAAACGGGCAGGTTCGGATTCACAACCTGGAAGATCTGCTTCGTATGGCAGACCAGGCCCACCAGCGTCCCAAAGAACAGTGGTGGATGAGTCTGCGACCCATTGCCAAGGTGCTGGCCCAGCCGGGCCCTAGTAGGCAAGCCGAGTAGTGCATTTTGGCCATTTGAGTTATAATATATTTACTATATTTTTAGGGAAGGAGCAAGAGTTGTCAAAGGAAACAGGTCGAAACAATGAAGTGTTAATCGCCACCTTGGGGGAAAATCCTCAAGTGGTCATCCACAGCTTGGAGTTGTTGCAAGCACAGGGTTACCACATTGATGAGGTGGTCAGCGTGTATACCTCTGGTCAAACGGTTGAGGCGGCCCTGGCCCGGTTGGACGAGGCCTTACAAAAGCCAGGCAGTCCGTCTCACGAACCCGTGCTGGTCACTGGTGAAGCTGGGCCGGTTTATGATTTTTGGACCGAGGCAGATGTGACGGCCTTACTGCAGACGTTGTACCGGGAGGTAAAAGTGCGTAAACAGGCCGGGCGACACATTCACCTGATGTTGACCGGACCAAAGGTAGTCAGCACCTATGCTCTGGTGGTGGCCCAACTGCTGTTTGATACGGATGATCAGGCCTGGCATCTGTTTTCTGCTTCTGAGCCGTCGGTTGGCGGGTTAGAGGACAAGGGTGGGGCGGATGATCGGACCATGTTGGTCTCTGTGCCGGTTTTACGCTGGACGCCGATGGCCACAATGACCACCGGCCTGGCCCCGGTGGATGATCCTTGGCAGGTAATCAACCGCCAGCAGGAATTGCAGCAACGGGAGCACGATATCCGTCTGCGGGCTTTTTTGCAGAATTTGCCGAGAGCGCAGCGAGACGTGGCTCGCCTGTTGGCTGAGGGCCTGGATAACAGAGCCATTGCTGCCCGGCGGGGGGCCTCTATCAACACGGTTCCCAAACAGATTTCGGCCATTTACACCGCCTGGCGTAGCTTTTTTGGCTTGCCGGATAATGCTCATGTCCGCAACCAGATCGCGGTGGAATTGGCTGCCTATTTTACCCGGCAGAAGTTCGGCTCTAGCTAGTTTCCAGTGTAAAACGTAGACAGGGACATCTTTATATCCCGGCTGACGCATGGAGATGCGTTGGTTACGAGGTTTTGCACCGAAAACTGGCTAAGCTTCTTCTCAAGCCCGGCAGGCCGACAAGTTAATAGGACACGGATAAACACAGAGGATGTGGATTCTCTTTTCTGCTATCTGTGTTTATTCCTGCCCAAAAATTTGACGCATTAAGTTAGTACCCGCCGGTTACTCTTCACCTGCTTTCCGGAAGTTAATTTTAAGAAGGGGAATTGTCATTTAGACAATTCCCTTTTTTTGTTGTAGCTATTTGCCCTTTTTTAACATTTCTGAATCGGAATTATTTCAAATGAATTTTTTTTGAAATAAAAACTGAAATATTACGGGCACGTTCTTGTGTTACAATAGAGTAAATTAAAACTCCATTTTGAAACACGCCCAAATCAATCGTACCGGTTTAGCTGCCATTATGACCTTTTTACTGAAAGATGTAAGAGATACCAGAATATCTTGGTAAGTGAATCAAGGGGAGTGGTAAAGGGGATATCTTTTAATAAAGGAGAAAGAGTTGGCAAACGAAACAGTTAAAAATAATGAAGTACTCATCGCCACCTTGGGGGAAAATCCGCAGGTGGTGATCCGTAGTCTGGATTTGTTGGAGGCTCAGGGGTATCACATTGACGAGGTGGTCAGTGTGTGTATCGACGGTGAGAAGGCGAGAGAGGGTTTAACCCGGTTGGATGAGGCCCTGCAAAGGCCAAACGGTCCATCTCACCGTTCCCTGCTTGTGGTTGGTGAAACTGGTTCAAACTGCACTGCCTGGGCC
>DAOUMU010000454.1:0-38693 GCA_034409055.1 Anaerolineae bacterium | reverse complement strand
ACCCTGGCCGAGATGGGGATTGGTCTTGACGGTTATGTGAATGAGTTTGCCCCCGGCGAGATTGAGTTCAACCTGACCCCCCGGCCGGCCCTCCGGGCGGCGGATGAGTTTGTCCTCATGAAATTAGCCGCTCGGGAGATGTTAAAAGCGGCCGGCTACGATATCACGTTTATGGCCATGTTCGACAACGACCGCCAGGGAATGACCAGCGGGCTGCACATCCACCAGGCCGGCCTTGATGCCGAAGGTCACAATGTTTTTTACGATCCAGAGGCGGAGCATGGCCTGTCCCAGACCCTGTTGTATTACATCGGCGGACAACTGACTCACGCCCGCCATTTGGCTGTACTGTCGACGCCGACCATCACCGGCTATAGACGCTACCGGCCCGGCACCTGGGCCCCGACCAGTGCCACCTGGAGTCTGGATAACCGGACGTCGATGCTGCGGATTATGCCCCAGCGGGAGCTGTCCACCCGGGTTGAAAACCGGCTGCCCGACTCGGCGGCCAATCCCTATCTGGCCCTGGCCGCGATGATCGTGGCCGGTGTCGAGGGCATTCAGCACCAAATTGCCCCGCCCTCGCCCATTACCGGGGATGCCGCTACCCCCGACGTTTCTCTGCCCAGGAACGAGTGGGAAGCGGTGCAATGCCTGGCCGAGTCCTCGACCCTGACCACCTTCCTGGGAGTAGAACTGATCGCTGCCTACCGGGCGATCTTGTTGCTATCTGCGGAACGATTCGCCGCCCATGTGACCGATTGGGAAATTGCCGAGTATCGTGGTATCCTTTAGTTTCGCTGATGGATGCATTAAAATTAAAGTTATCAGGAGGAGGAGTTATGACCACAAAAAACAATTTGTCATTTACCCGCCGCCAATTTTTGAAAACTGCTGGCGCGGCCGCCGTGGCCTGGGCTGCGGTGCCGCTGTTGAGCGCCTGTGGCGGTCAGAGAGGGTCTGATCTGGTCAAGATTGGCGTGCTGCTGCCTTTCTCAGACATCTACGCCGTCCTGGGTGAAAGTATCACCGAAGGGATGAAGATGTATTTGGACGAGATCGGCAACGAAGCCGGTGGCCGTAAGATCGAGCTGGTGATCGAGGATTCTGAAATAAAGCCGGACGTGGCCCAGCAGAAGGCCCGTAAGCTGGTCGAGCAAGACGAGGTGGATTTTGTCACCGGCATCGTCAGTTCCGGGGTGCTAATTGGCCTGCGTGACTACCTCATTGAGACCAAGAAACTGCTGATTTGCTCGAATGCCGGGGCCAACCAACTCAGTCGAGACCTGAAAACCCCCTACATCTGGCGAACTTCATTCACCAACTGGATGCAACACTGGCCGATTGGAGCCTGGGCCGCCCAAAATGTGGGCAAACGGGTCTATATCACCGTCCCGGACTACGCGGCGGGTGAGAATGCGCTCCTGGCCTTTACCAACAATTTCGAGGCAAACGGCGGCACCGTCATTGGCGTCCAGCGTACTCCCTTCCCCAATATGGGCGACCCGGCCCCCTTCATTGCCGAACTGGCCGAGGCCAGGCCCGATCTGGTCTATGCCTGGTATAGTGGCAGCTCAGCCGTCACCTTTATCAAAGCTTATCATGATTTCGGCCTGTCGGGGACGCTGCCCCTGGTCACTTCTGGCTTTACCGTGGGCGAGGATGTGCGCCCTGCCCAGGGCGAAGCCGCCTTGGGCATCCACAATAGTCTGCACTGGGCCCCCTTGCTTGATAACGAAGAGAACAAAACCTTCAAGCAAGCCTACCAGGAACGTACCGGCCAGGATGCTGATGTTTATACTGTGCAAGGCTATGACACCGGGCGGGTCATCGCCGAGATGCTCAACACGGTCGAGGGGGATACAACCAACGTCGATAAAATGATCGAGGTTCTGAGCGGCATTAGCTTTAAGAGTCCCCGGGGACCATTTGCCCTGGATGCCCACTCCCAGGCCCCCCGGCAAAATATGTATCTCCGCCAGGTGCAGGAGGTCGAGGGGGTCTTGCAAAATGTGGTCCTGGGCTCGCTGGGTGAGTTTGTCGATCCCGGTGATGACTCTAAGGGTTAGAAAGTAACCGGCGGTTATGGATAATTTCATTATCCAACTTCTCAACGGCCTGGTGTTCAGCATGTTACTGTTTGTTTTGGCCGCCGGGCTATCCCTGATTTTTGGCCAGATGAACGTGATCAACCTGGCCCACGGGGCATTCTACCTGTTGGGAGGCTACATTGGGTTGAGTATGGTCCGCCAATTTGGCAACTTTTGGCTGGCCCTGGTGTTGGCCCCCCTCCTGGTTGGCGGACTGGGCCTGGCCATTGAGTATTTCTTTCTGCGCCGTCTGTATGGCGGCCAACGTCACCTGGACCAGGTCCTGTTTACCTTTGGCCTGGCCTTGATTGCCGCCGACCTGATCCGTTGGCATTGGGGCGCTTATGTCGAGTCGGTGCCTCCACCCCTCCTGCTGGCCGGGCAGGTACCGGTCTTCACGGTTCAGTTTCCGATTTATCGTCTGTCGCTCATTGTTTTTGGCCTGATCCTGGCCGGGGTGTTGTGGTTCTTTCTGGAGCGTACGCGCCTGGGAGCCATTATTCGAGCCGGCGTGTCTGACGCCCAGATGGTCAGCGGGTTGGGCATTAATATCCAGTTGGTTTTTGCCGGGATATTTGCGTTGGGCACGGCCCTGGCCGCGCTGGCCGGTGTGGTTGGAGCGCCGGTGCTCAATCTGTATCCGGGCCTGGACTTTGAAATTTTGATCTTGACCCTGGTGGTGGTTGTGGTCGGGGGGCTTGGTACCCTCAAAGGGGCCTTTTTGGGTAGTCTGTTGATTGGGATGGCCGATACCTTTGGCAAGGCCCTGTGGCCCGAGTTTTCCTTGTTTTTAATTTTTGCGGTGATGGCCGCGGTCTTGTTCATTCGCCCTTCAGGCTTGTTTGGGCTGAGAGGGAGCTAAACGGTGGTCAAAATTGTAAACCGCCTGCTTAGAACGGAAACGTGGGGGGCTCAATATCGGTGGGGGCTGGGGGCTGTGGTCATTATTCTGGCTCTGAGCTTTCCCTTTGTCGTTCGTAGCTACGTGCTGAGCCTGGGCATCGAGGTATTAATCTTCGCCATTTTTGCTATGAGCCTCGATTTGTTATTGGGCTACACCGGCCTGCCCTCCTTTGGCCATGCCGCTTTTTTTGGCCTGGGAGCCTATATTGCCGCCTATCTAACCAGCCGCAGTGACCTGGCCCTTGGCCTGACCGATAACCTATTGGTCACCTTGCCCTCGGTTGTTTTGGGGACTGCCCTGACGGCCCTCGTCATCGGCTTCTTTGCCTTACGAACGACCGGTATTTACTTTTTAATGATTACCCTGGCCTTTGCCCAGATGCTGTTTAGCATTGCCATCCGCTGGTCCAGCGTAACCGGTGGCTCTGACGGTCTGGCCAGTGTGCCGAGACCATCTGTTGGGCTGGGGGCCTTGAGTTACACCTTTAACTCCCGTGAGAGCTTTTATTATCTGGTTCTGGTGCTCTTCTTGCTCGCCTGGTGGGGGTTACGTCGCCTGGTCAATAGCCCTTTCGGTTGGACCTTGCGGGGTATTCGGGAGAATGAACAGCGGATGCGAGCTTTGGGTTATAATACGTTCCACTTCAAGCTGGTGGCCTTTGTGATTGCCGGAGCCCTGGCCGGTTTGTCAGGGATGTTGCTTGTCCACTTTTTTCGACACGCCGCCCCGGATAATCTATACTGGATCACCTCCGGCCAGGTGCTCGTCATGCTTGTTATTGGCGGCGCCGGCACACTCACCGGGCCGGTTTTGGGGGCCTGCCTAGTGCGTCTGCTGCCCAACCTGGCCAGCACTTACACCGACCGCTGGCAGACGTTGGTCGGCCTGGTGTTCATCATGTTTGTCTTGTTTGCCCCCCAGGGAATCATGGGCCTATTGCAAAAAACGCGGCGAAAGAAAGCCTTACCATGATGAGTCAGTTGGCAGTCGAGCGGCTATCCAAACATTTCGGCGGGCTGGTGACCCTGGCCGACGTAAATGTTGCGGTGGTAGCCGGGGAAAAGCGAGCCATTATCGGTCCCAATGGGGCCGGGAAGAGTACCCTCTTTAACCTGATTACAGGGGAACTGTCACCAACCGCCGGTAAAGTTTATTTAGACGGTCGTGACATCACTCGCCTGTCCGTTTACAAGCGGGCCAATCTTGGCCTGGGCCGTACTTTTCAACGGAACAACCTCTTTCCAGGGTTAACGGTGTTTGAAAACGTTCGCCTGGCCGTACAGCGTTGTCGGGGCAACCCCGGCCATCTGTTCAGGCCGGCGACCGGCTTCAAGGCGATCAACCGGGCGGTTGACCAAATTCTGAACCGGGTCGGCCTGACGGAGCAGGGCCATGACCGGGTTAGTACCCTGGCTTATGGTCAACAGCGGGCCCTGGAGATAGCCCTGGCCCTGGCCACCGAGCCTAAAGTGTTATTACTGGACGAGCCCACCGCCGGTATGTCGCCGGGCGAAACAGCCGAGATCACCTACTTGATCCAGTCGCTGCCCTCATCGCTAACGCTATTGATCGTCGAGCACGACATGGATGTCGTCTTCAGCCTGGCCGATCGGATCACGGTCTTACACTACGGTCAGGTCATTAGCGAAGGTACACTGGCCGAAGTCCGGGCCGACCCAGGGGTACAGGAGATTTATTTAGGCAGTCAGAAGGCTGCGTGAATAATTAAACACCGTTATGCTAACAGTTGACCAGATTCACACCTACTACGGCGATAGCCACGTGCTGCAAGGTGTCTCGCTCAAAGTGAATGAGGGCCAGGCAGTGGTCTTGCTGGGGCGCAACGGCATGGGCAAATCGACCACCATCAACTCCATTATGGGCTTCGTTTCCCCACGACAGGGGCGAATTATCCTGGGGGATACGAACATTACCCATTTACCCTCGTATCGCATTGCCCGGCTGGGCGTTGGCCTGGTACCACAGGGGCGATCGATCTTTCCCACCTTAACCGTGCAGGAAAATCTGACTTTGGCCGCCAGGAACAGCCAGGGCGGGAAATGGACTCTCGACCGGGTCTTTGAAACGTTTCCCCTTCTGGCGGCTCGCTTGAAAAATTTGGGGTCTCAACTCAGCGGTGGCGAGCAGCAGATGTTAGCCATCGCCCGGGCCTTGATGACCAATCCCCACCTGCTGCTGCTCGATGAACCTTCGGAAGGGCTGGCCCCGATGATTGTGGCCGAAATTGGGCGTATCATTCGTCAACTGGGCCAGGCAGGTCTATCAATTTTGCTGGTCGAGCAAAATCTACCTTTGGCCCTTGAGGTGGCCGACCGGGTATACGTGATGAGCAAAGGGCGAATTGTGTTTGAGGGAACACCGGCCAACTTGCAGGAGCAATCCAAGGTGATGCGTCGTTACCTGGGGGTGTAGCCACACTCATCTTTATCGCCAGCGCTGTCCCCCATCGACGGGGATGACCACGCCGGTCACAAAATCTGCCTGGACGAGATACAGAACCGCCTCGGCGATAACCTCAGCGCCCCCCAGGCGTTTCAGCAGTGTGCCCCGAATGAATCGGCCCCGTTCTTCTGCCGTATGGCCCTCTTCCAACAGGGCCGGTCCTGGGGCAATGGCGTTCACCCGCACTTCAGGGGCTAAGGCTTTGGCCAAACTATAGGTCATCTGCTCAATCCCGGCCTTGCTGATCAGGTAGGGAACGTAACCTGCCCAAGTGATATACACGCCCGTGTCGGTAAAGTTGATAATCACCCCGCCGCCCGTTTTGCGCATCGCCTCAGCCGCTCGCTGAGCACAGAAAAAAGGACCTCTGAGGTTGGTGTTGATGAGGGCATTCCATTGTTCCTCGGTGACGGTCCCCATCGGGGTTCTATAAAACACAGCCGCATTATTAATGAGAATATCCAGGCGACCCCAGGCAGCGGCGGCCTGGTCAACAACCCGCTCCGCCTGAGCCACGTCAGACAAATCGCCCTGGATTGGTACGACCTCAACGCCCAGACGGCGTATCTCGTCGGCCGTGGCAGTTGCCTCCTGCACCGAAGTATGATAATGCAGGGCAATGTTTGCCCCAGCGCCGGCCAATTTCAGGGCAATGGCCTGGCCCAGGCGTTTTGCGCCACCGGTTACCAGGGCTACTTTTCCATTGAGCCTCATGGGATTCTCACTTCCTCTGCCGGGCAAATAAGGTTATTTGAAAAGGGTCTTGACCATCGTTTCGGCTATTGTAGCGCAATTTGCTAAATTGCCTCCTGGTAAGTCGTCAGGTAGACGATAGAGATGCTTACTTTGTGGCCAGGAAAGCCTGCACTTGCTCGTGGCTGGGCAGCGCGCCCCGGGCGCCATAGCCGCCAATGGAAAGAGCGGCCGCCGCATTGGCGTAGGCAAGGGCCTGTTTAAGGGGAGACTGGCGTAGATAGGCTGTCAAAAATGCGGCAGTAAAGCAATCACCGGCTCCCGTGGTATCGACCACGGGCACTGTAAAGGCCGGGGAATGGCTGACTCCTTGAGCATCGCAGGCCAGCACGCCCTTGGCCCCAAAGGTGATAATGACCAGGTCAGGGCCGGCCGCCCGCAGTTCCCGGGCTGCCTGTTCATAGTCAGTGGTCTTGACCGTCTCAGAATTGAGAAAGGCGATATTGACCAGTGAAAGTACCTGGCTGAGGGCTTCGTCATTAAGCCCCGCTACCGGCTCAATATCGGTGCAGACCAGGCCGCCGGCCGCGTGTACAACGTCGGCGACTCGGGCCAGTTGGTCGAGATCGTATGGCGGCGTGTAAACCAGCCGGGTATCGCTCAAGTGAGCAGTTAAAAGTGGGGTAAAGTTGAGGGTGTCAAAGGAAGTGGGGACAATGATAATGGCCTTCTCTCCAGAAGGGTCAATCAATGTCGTCGTGTAGTTGGTGGTCATGTCTGGCTTGACGACAACGTGGGTGGCATCAACGCCAAAACGATGCAGATCGTCTAACACTAGCTTACCGTTGGCATCATCGCCCACCCAACTAACCATTCCTGTACGCAGCCCCAGATAGCTGGCCGCGCAAGCAACGTTACCACCTGTTCCTCCTGCTTGTTTCCCTAAGGGCTTACCCAACACTTTTTGATCGTGACTGGGTAAGGCAGGGACACTCAACAGGATGTCAACCCACGATTTATCAACGGCGATTAGATCTAAAGATGGTTTTAACTTGATTTTGGCTACCCTGGTTTATTCCAGCGGGCGCCCAGTCTCCTCAAACCGACTGACTTTATAGACCGGCACACTGGATATCTGTCGAATGGCGGCCCGTACGGCAGTGATAGGCTCGTGCTCACAGATGAAGACGCGAGCGACCTGGCGTACTTCATCCCCTTCTATAACCCACTTGTCAGTCGAACCACACAGGTGACAGGCAATAGGACGGCCTTTGTGGTCATAAATACGGTAGGTCACGGCCGGCGGATCAGGTTCCCATCGGCCCTCGCCCACCCAGCAGTCATACATTCGTTCTAGAGGCGATTTTTGACTTTCCCAGGCCTCGTGGGCAATCTGGTCAAAGTCGTGTTCAAAATTATGCAACATGATCAATAATACTCCTTTATGACTGTTTTACAAAAATTTATGAATAATTTTTTCCCACGTTGAAAAAAAAAGCTCTCAAAAACGACACGCCTAAGGTTCGTCTTTGAGAGCTTCACGATCACTGGGAAAAAATATTTTATTGTTAAATTCACCATAACACATTTTTTGACGTTCGTCAATAAATTTAGCGTTAAGAAATGGTTACAAAATTATTTCAATTTGCATAACTCGAACTATTTTTGACAGCAAACATAGGTATCAATAGAATATCCAACACTTGCAACCATAAAGTTTCGAGAGAGGAGTAGTTTATGTGTATTTGTGCTGCCCCAATTACCCCTTGGGAAGGGGTCACCGTTTATGGCCGACGTGACGCCGGCGACTTTCGACAGGTACAAACTTTTTTAGAGGATCGGGGGGTCATTTTTGAGTATGCCGATATTGAAGATAATCGAGCAAACTCAGATCGCATGCTAAAGCTCTCTGGACAAAAAGAGGCCGTGGTCATTGAGATTGGCCAGAAGATTCTTATCGGCTTTAACCCCAATGAACTCGATACTGTCCTGCCATAACCCCAGGCACGTTAATGACAAGAGTAATCGGTATTGACCCGGGGACTCTGAGCTTTGATCTGTGTGGGTTAGAGGACGACCAGATTTTTTTGGACACCACCATTGCTTCGCCGGAGATATCGGCCAATCCCCAGGTTTTGATTGAGGCCTTGCAGGCGGCTCGTCCCCTGGACTTGGTGATTGGCCCCTCTGGCTATGGCTTACCCTGGGTACGTATCGAAGAATTCTCTGAAGAGGACCTTTTTTTATTCGTTTTGGCGGCCGAGCGTGAGCACAGGCAGCCCACCGGGGTGGAGGGCATGTACGAATTGGTAGCCGGTTTGCGCGAGGCTAATCTGCCTGTGCTCTTTATGCCGGGTGTCATTCATCTATCCACGGTGCCGGCCTATCGTAAGGCCAACAAAATTGATATGGGCACGGCCGATAAACTGTGCTGTGTGGCTCTGGGTATTTTTGATCAGGCCCGCCACCATCACCTTGACTACTATGAAACCAGTTTTATTTATGTTGAAGTTGGGGGCGCTTTCACCGCGGTCATAGCCGTCCAGGGGGGGCAAGTCGTGGATGGCCTGGGGGGATCCAGTGGCCCACCCGGCTTTTATGCCCTGGGGGCGATGGATGGCGAACTGGGTTATTTGCTGGGTGAATTTCAAAAAAAAGTGCTTTTCTCCGGCGGGGTAGCTTACCTCGCCGGTCAGCCCACTCTCTCCCCGGAAGAGGCTGCCGCTCGACTCGAAATTGATCCAACGGTTCGTCAGGCCTGGGAAGCTCTGTTTGAAGGCATCACCAAGAGTGTGGCCGCTGAGATGACCGTTGTCCCTATGGCCCGGGAGATCCTCCTCTCCGGGCGGCTCTGTCGTATTCCGGTCGTTCTGGCTGAACTGACCCGGCGTCTCAGTCACTTTGCCCCGGTGCGTCGCATAGGGGGTATAGCCAACATAGCCAAAGAAGCGGCACAGGGGGCCGCCTTAATTGCTAACGGTATGCTAAAGGGTCAGTTGGTCGACCTGGTAGACACGATGCGCTTACGAGAGGCCAGGGGAACAGTGTTGGACTATATCCATGTTGATGCTGCGGAGGAACTTAAGCAAAAGTATCTGAAATCTTTCCACATACCAACACCAAATCCTCATCTGCCGTTTCGCTGAGGATTTCTTCCACCATCTCTTCCAGGGTTTCAGCTTTACCTCTTTCCTGGGCTGTTTCTAGCACCTGATTGGGCAGTTCAGAGGCCAGTTCAGCAAAGAGGCGATCAGCTTTATCCTTCGTTTCTTTTTCAGTGGCAGCGTGGCTACGGGAGACGGTCAGCAGTTCTATAGCTCGTTCTGTTTTTCCTTCCTCTGTTAGCAGGTTGGCCAATCCGGCTAAAACGTCCAGGGCCATAGGGGCTGAATAGATTTCTTGGGTCATCTTCAGGGCCTCGTATAGATATTTTTGGGCCTGCTGGTATTTCCCCATGGCACGAGCCACGTTGCCCAACGTACTCAGTGACCGGGTAACGCCTCGTTGGTAAGTCAGTTTTTTTGAAATGGTTAAACTTTCGGTCAACAAGCGTTCCGCTTCCGCGTGATCTCCTAATAGATAGACAGTATGTCCTAAATAGTAGGAAGCAAGGGCTATGCCCAATTGATAGTCCAGGCTCTGACAAGTCTCCAAAACTTCCTGATGGAGGCGTTTGGCCTCCTCATACTGACCGAGATTGCGCGCCACAATCCCCAGCATGTTGAGACAAAAGGTTGTGCCACTGCTGTAGTCAAACTCCTTAAAAATGGCCAGACTTTTTTGGGCCAGATCTTTGGCCTCACTGTACTGGCCTAAACTAATAGCAATCATGCCCAGATATTCAAGAGACAACGCTTCTTCCCAGCGGTCACCAATCTCTCGGGCAATGATCAGGCTTTCCTGGCAGAATTGCTTCGCATAGGCATACTCTCCCAGATTACGGGCAGCAATCCCTAAAATATTTAGGGCAAAGGCGATCCCGCTCCGGTAACCAAACTGCCTAAAAGTGGCCAGGCTTCTGTAGGCCAGCTCTTTGGCCTCGACATACTCGCCCTGACTGACGGCAATCATACCCAAATATTGTAAGGTCAGGGCCTCTTTCCACCGATCCTTACTCTTTTGGATGATGGCCAGGCTTTCCTGGCACAGTTGTTTGGCCTGGGCATAATCCCCCAGCGCCCAGGCGATGGCTCCCAGGTAGGTCAGGCTAAGGGGCGAACTCTGGCGGGTATCAGGGTCTTGAAACATAAGACCTTCCTGCAAGATAGCCCTGGCTTTTTCATAGTGTCCCAGGCTGGCACAGAATACGCCTTGCCGGGCCAAAACCTGGCCAAGCATTTTATCTATTTTTCTGTCAAAGTTACCCCCTCTTTTTTTGCTTCTATACAAACTTGCCGCAGCATACCTGAAGACTGCTTCTCCTTCTTGAAACCAACTCTGCATATTGTGGATAAGGAAAAGCGCCTCACGGTACTTCTCAAAATCTTCCTCTATACCGTGGGCGACTGCCCAGTACCAGCCTGCTCGTACATTATCAATCTCTAAGCCGATAACGGCTAAGGCTTCTTTCTGTTTCCCTCTTTTTAGACGCGCCTCTTGTTGGTGCAAGAATTCAGCGTAATGCTTACAATGTTGGTTTTTTACCTTTTCTTTCTTGCCGGTCGCCTCGGCCAGCTTTTTTGCCCCATACTGCCGCAAAAGTTCGTGCATTTCATAGCGTCCCACTGGTGTCCAACGCAGCAAAGATTTGTCCACCAACGTCGATAAGGAGAAAGCCGAAGCACCTACCACCTGTTCTGCTGATTTTCTGGTAAAGCCCCCCCGAAAAACGGTTAGCTTTCGGAAGACCCTTCGCTCCTCCTCCGAGAGTAGTTTCCAGGAATGTTCAAACACGGCTTGTAAGCTCTGGTGTCGTTTAGGAATATTTTGCAGGGAAGTGGTCAAAAAGTCGTAGTTTTTTTGGATCTCTGCGGCAATCTCTTGACAGGAGAGAGTGCGTGTCCAGGCCGCAGCCAACTCGATGCCCAGGGGCAATCCCTCGACAAGCCGGCAAACGTGAGCCACCGCTGGCTTATCCAGATATGATAGCCAAAAACCGGCCCGGGCCTGCTGGGCTCGCTGCAAAAACAACTGTACGGCTCCGTAAGTTTCTATATTACTACTCTGCTCGCTGCCAGGAAATGGCAATCCTTGCAGATCCAGGACCCATTCTTCAGGTACCCCCAGCCGTTCTCGAGAAGTAACCAGTATTTTTATCCTGGGCGCACGCTGAAGGATTTCTACCAACAAGTTTGCTCCGGGGAGCAGATGCTCGAAGTTATCCATAACCAGGAGCATTTCCTTATCGCTTAGGTAGTTCAAAAGCTGTACTTTAGGATCTCCTGGGCCATAAATGGGGAAATTGAGCATATCGGTAATGGTCGAGAGGAGAAACTCGGTTGAATGGGTGAAGGTTAAAGGAATAAAGCAAACACCGTGACTAAATTTCTCAGTGGCTGCTGCAGCTTGCAGTGCCAGGCGAGTTTTCCCAATTCCACCCAGCCCGGCGATGGTTAAGAGGCGACAGTCAGGATCTGCCAAATACTTGCTGATCATGGCTAATTCTGTTTCCCGACCGATGAAAGATGTGGATTGAGCCGGTAGGTTATTGTAAGACAATGGCGCAGGGTTGTGAATAGGCAGGAATATCGATGAGAGTTTTTCTTTGTTATTTATCGATCCTGTTTCCTGGCCTAATTCACCCCCTCGGATCTGCTCATACACTTTCATCGTCTCTGGGGCCGGTTCGATGCCCAGTTCTTCGGCCAGGAGGCGGCAGCAGGTTTCATACTGAGCCAGGGCAGCACTCCGCTGTCCGCTCTGGGCCAGTAACAACATCAGTTGTCGATGCCCCTCCTCCTGCCAGGGATCAATGGCTATCAGGCGAGAGGCGAATGCTAACGCTTGATCCAGTTCGTTACAAGCCATGTAATAAGCAATGAGATCTTGGAGGACCTGGGTGACTCGCCGACGCCAGGTTTCTTGCTCTATCCGCAGCCATTGTTCAAACTCCGGACAATCATCCAGGTACATGCCGGTCATGAAATCATCCTGGTAGAGCGTTGCGGCCATAGCCAGAGACTCGGCTTCCCCCCTGGCTACCAGTTCGTTAAAGACTCTTATATCCAACCAGTGGTCAGCGGTGAGGTGAAATTGGACGGTGTAACGATCAACTTTGAGGCAATCTGGACATAGCGTCGAAATGCTGTGAACAACCTGACTCAGGTTATTTCGTCCTCGGGTTTCTGATTTATCTGGCCAAAAGAGGTTGACCAGGTAGCCACGTGAAATTTTTTGGCTTTGAGAGGCCAGGTAGCCAAGCAGGGCCAACGTTTTGCGAGACTTGAAGCCTTGCAAAGGCTTTCCATTTCGTTCTATCTGAACCGGTCCCAATAATTGAAGCCGGAAGGTATTCGCCATTGATTCTTCCTTAAATTACTCGATACTACTATGCTGTTTAAAGAGTTTGGAAAGAGTCTAGTAAGAGTCTGGAAAGAGTGGAATGATATAGTTTAAAACTGCAGCCATAATTTTAACACACCTTACTCCAAGTGACAAGTGTAATAAATAAGTCTTATAGAAAATGGGTATAAATCAACAAATTATTACCCACTTTTTTGGTGCAATGCGACTGTATTGAGTGGAGGTTAAAGTATCTTCTGTGTGTGCGTTATTCGTAGGGCAAGCGTACAGTAAGTGTTGTTGATGTTTGGTTAAATTTTCGATATAATATTAAGGTGTCTAGTACTATAGTACTATTGACAATTGAATTTTTATTGCTCTTAACGAACAAATACAAAAATTTGAGCACATCACCAAGATATCAAATACCTCTAATCCTTGTCAGTTAGCTTCGATCAGCGAATGTTGATTTTAAACTTTCTCCATTTTACCTCATTTGAAAACCGAAAAGGTACTCCAACCTCTCATCCTTTGTTAGAGAAATTTTAGAGCAGAAAGGAGGGCAAGTATTTATCGTAGCGTAGTTTGATAATTTTATCTTTTTAAGACGTAAATTGGTAGAGGTCAAAGAAGCCTCAAAGTAGCTTCAAAGTAGAAAAAATCATTCATTGAAGACAGGAAAGGAGTAGTTAATAATGTCAAGCCAAGCTGTATATGAAGCAATGGTTGCTCAAGCTATGGGGGCGCTCAAAGCCGATGTTCAGAATATCAAGGCTAAGGCCGGTTCGCAGTTCAAACTGAGCGATGCCAAGCCCTATGTTGATGCCGTAAACGGGATGAAAGCGGTTGGTGATGAGATGCCCGAAGTCATAGCTCTGCATGTGGACTCGGTCAATGCTCACTACGAAATCCTGCTGGATCTGACCAATGATGGCGCCGTACGGCCTGAGGATGATCCCTTCGTAGAACACTATCAGACCCCGCCGATTCTGGAGATTCTCTACGAGGAGCAGCCAGATTTCCGGGCCTCGGTTGAGAAATTCATCGATGCGATTGCCGAGAATCGAGCCCTGATTGGGCGTGAGAGCGCTCGCCTCTATGGTGGTGTGTACGGCCCCACATGTGTGGTGGACTTCGCCCCCAGCCCTGGCTCGACGGCAAACGTGGTCAATCGGATCCTGGCCAAGTTGGATATCCCGAAGGATCACAAGAAGACCATCCTGGCAGCCAAGTCCTTTGGTATGAACACCTCCTACGGTTTGGGAGCTACCTTCAAGGGCGCTGTCGAAGCTGGCAAGACGTTGGATGAGGCGCTCGATGCCGAGGTCGCCCAACTGCAAAAGATCTACGACACCCCCTCCGCGGCCCAAACCGGTTTGATGTTGGGCCACAACCTGGGTGGGCATGGCGGTCACACCTCGTTCGATACAGCCGCCTATATGAGCCAATACAAAGATCGCATGAAGCCCACAATCATGGCCGCTCTTGGCAAGGGTGTCCACCCGGCCAATGTGTGCTGCATCCCGGCCTACTGTGTGGGTGATGTGGCCCACCACAACGCCCAGTCGATGTTTAACTTCGCTCAAGACCCCATTGTCATGGCCATTATGGAAGCCCACACCGCGGCCTTCGAAAGCACCTTCAATCGTGGTCTGGAGCAAGGCTTCAAGAACGAATATGCCCCGATCAACCTGGCGGTTGGGACCGGCGCAGCCTTGATGGCCTATGAATTCGTGCTGGATTACATGCCCATTCCGAGTGTGATTGAGCTGTTGGTCAACCGCTTCCACAACATGGTTCTCATGAACCCCAGCCGCGACTCGGCGGCTGAGTTGCACAATGTCGACTTGATCATGTCGATCCATCGCGGCTGGAATATCCTCAAGCCCAAGCCGGTTGGCAAGGGTGGTGAAGTCGCTGGGGTGAAGATCGACTTTAGCCCCATCGATAAGAGCGATGTGCTGTCCAATATTCATCGCTACACCTATCCGCCGTGCGCCATTACCCAACGTGTCGGCGCGATGTTCAAGTTTGCCGACTTCCCCTGCTTGCTGACCAGCGAGCCGGTCACGGCTACCATGATGACCCACGCCGCCTCCCTGCATCCCGAAGTGGCAATGGCTCCGTTGCCCATCGACAAGGATTGGGGCGTGACCGAGTACCGCTTCAGCAACCTCGGTCTGAACACCAAAGGTGCTGGCGCTGATGCCACGGTTGGGTACGAGCAGTGGACCATGATGGTCTAAGGACTATCACCGGAAACTGATGAGGGGTGCCGCCAATTGCATCCCAATGAAGTTTCCTGAAACATTGCTCGCCTAATAGGAGGAGAGGGTATGATATCTGCCTGCGCGCAGTCAGGGATAAATGCCTGCACTGCGTGCAGGCAAGCAATAACAAAAGAGCGAGTGGTGTCTTAGGTCACCGCTCGTTTCGTTTAATGAGAAGGTGACAATGAAAAAACTCTTAATCCAACTAGACAGTGATAAACATCCCAGTTCTTTCGACCGCATTGTTCCCTACGATGCGGGCGTTGACGATGTACTCAGTTACGGCAATGTAACCCTGGACGATATAGAAGGTCTCGTACAGGGGGCCTTTTTTACCCGAGGTGATTTGAAGAACACCGCCATCTGGATTGGCGGTTCACACGTACCCACCGGGGAACAGTTACTTGAAGCGGTCCTGAAGACATTTTTCGGTCCCTTCAAGGTTTCGGTGATGCTCGACTCAAATGGCTGCAACACCACAGCCGCGACCGGTGTGGCCAAGATTGTCAAGGCCCTGGATGTACGTGACCAACGGGTCGTGGTTGGGGCCGGCACGGGTCCGGTTGGGATGCGTGCTGCGGGTATGTTGGCCAGTGAAGGGGCCAAGGTAACGCTCACCTCTCGCAAACAGGAGCGAGCCCAATCTGTAGCTGAGATCGTCAGCCATCGCTTTGGCGTTACGGTCGAGGGGGCAGAACTATCGGATGACGATTCGGCCCGTCAGGTTTTGGAGGGCGTAGTGGCCCTGTTTACTTGTGGGGCAGCAGGGGCTCAAGTGGTCAGTAAAGCTGTCTGGACCAGCATCTCTTCACTTAAGCTCATTGCCGACATCAATGCGGTGCCGCCGTTGGGTATCGAGGGCATCGATATGAATGACAATGGTGATGAGCGTGAGGGCCGTATCTCCTTTGGTGCGTTGGGCATTGGCGGGCGAAAAATGAGGGTACACCGTACCTGCATCGCTAAACTCTTTGAGTCTAATGACGTAGTGATGGACGCCGAACAGGTCTATCAGGTGGCCAAGGAACTCGTCTGATTTGATGGGGTTGTAGGGATACCCCCTTTTTATGAATAACCCGCAGTTCCCTGTGCTACTGGTGAGCATCACGGCTCGTATGCTGGCGGAATTGGCGGTGAAAGCGGGTTATCCGGTACTGGCGTTAGACTACTTTGGTGATACTGACCTGCAGGCTCTGTGTCGCAGCGTGTCGCTACGACAGTATTACCATCAGGGGTACAGTGCTACGGCGCTGGTCGACGCAGCCGAGGTTTTGATTGCACCATCTGTGGTCTACGGCGCCAGTTTGGAAAACCATCCGGCAGAGGTAGCTCGGTTGGGGCAGGAACGGCAACTGCTGGGGAACACTCCAGAAACGCTGAAACGGGTGCGTAATCCGATTCTGTTAGCAGCGGCGTTACAAGCAGGCGGTTTTGCCTTTCCGCAAACAATCTTACCGGGACAGGGAGTTACGGTTGATACGACCCGGCGCTGGCTGTGGAAGCCACGGCGAAGTGGGGGTGGGCATGGCATCCGTCTATGGCCCAGCGAACGATTACCAGAAGAGGGTGTGTTGCAAGAGTGGCTGGTGGGGATGGTTGGTTCAGCCGCTTTTGTGGCCAACGGTCAACAAGCGGTACTGCTGGGGCTAACGGAGCAACTGGTCGGACGACGTGCCTTCGGCGCAACCGGCTTTCGTTACTGCGGTAATCTGTTGCCGCCTCGATTGACACCAGATGAGTTAGCTGTTCTGTTACCAGAACTACAAACGCTTGTTATCCACCTGACGCAGGTCTTCGCCTTACGTGGACTCAATGGGCTGGATTTTGTGTGGCACAACGGGCACATCTGGACAATTGAGGTTAATCCCCGCCCCTCGGCTTCGCTGGAACTCATCGACATCGCCTACGGCATACGGGTGTTCGACGCCCATGTGCGTTCATTCACTGGTCAGTTACCCAACTTTGAATTGGAGCAGGCACTGGCAAACGGGATGGCTGCTGGCAAGGCGATTTTGTTTGCCCCCCACGATGTGAGGTTGGGGGACACCAGTGGCTGGGCGGTCCAGGGTATTCGGGATATTCCGCATCCCGGTGAGCAAATCAAGCATCAGCATCCAGTCTGTACAATTTTGACAACCGGTGTTACTCCTACTGTTTGTCTCCATAAGCTATGGTTAAAGGCGGCCAAGGTTAAGCAGAGTCTTAGGTGATCCTCCTAATTAGTATAAAATTTTTTATAAAAATTAAAAAATCATATATAATATGCCGCAAGTTCATTTGTGTAATTTGGTGGGGATAATTCATGGCCGAAACCATGACATTAATTGCCGGCCGGTCGAGTAAGCAAGGCACTACTTTGAACGCCGGCAAGTTAAAAGATCCATATCGTCAGGTTACCAGCACTGTAGAAATGAATATGGATGACATGGCCCGTCTGGGTTTGCAAGATGGCGACAAGGTGCGGCTACGCACTGAGTTAGGCGAGGCAGTCGTGCGCTGTAAGGGGCGCAAGCCTGAGGATTTACCCTCGGGTATGTTGTTTATAGCCTATGGTCCACCTTCAAGCCAATTGATGGGCGGCGACACGGCTGGTACGGGGATGCCTATCTCGAAAAATTTAGAAGTAGAAGTTGAGCCCTTGGTTGACCAAGAGGCTACGACTTGACGATTGAGCTAAACATAAATTCGGAGGATAAAAAAATATGAGTTGGTTGGCAGTTTCTGATTGGGCTGAAGAAATGGGCGACAAGTTGCATCAACAACGGCTTAGAGTGGCGGCTGAACATTTTGGACTTGATCTGAGAGACGTAAGCGGTGACGATGGACGTGAAAAAGATTTGTTGGCCCGTTACGAAGCAACCGGCTTATCTTGGCCACCATTTACTGATGAAGATGAAGACGATTAGTGACATCGTTTATAAATTGGGGGGGCCAGAATGAGTAACAACATCCGCGTTGTTGAAAACGCGACATGCACTTTCTGTGGCTGTGTGTGTGATGACATGATCTTGACCGTGGATGTCGAGGCAAAGCGCATCACCAAGTCTAAGAATGCATGTGTGTTAGGTAAAGCTTGGTTTGCCGAGCATACCGTGGAGGAGCGACCCTATGCCCTGGTCGATGGCCGAGAGGCCACCACGGCTGAAGGGGTAGAGGCAGCGGCTCAAATCCTGACCCAGGCCCGCTTCCCGGTGGTTTATGGACTGAGTGATACCACCTGCGAAGCCCAACGCCAGGCAGTGGCCATTGCCGATATGATCGGCGCTAATCTTGATACCACCACCTCGGTTTGTCACGGGCCAACCGGCATTGCCTTCCAAGGCGTTGGCGAGAGCACGGCCACGCTGGGCGAGATTAAGAACCGGGCCGATTTGATCATCTATTGGGGGGGTAACCCGGCTGAATCCCATCCACGCCACTTCACCCGTTATACGGTTACTCCCAAAGGGATGTACATCCCCAACGGTAAGAAAGACCGTACCGTTGTCCTGGTAGATGTGCGGCGAACGCCGAGTACGCCTGTGGCAGATATCTTCATCCAGGTCAAACCCCGGAGCGATTTTGAACTGTTGTGGGCGCTGCGAGCTTTGGTTAAAGGCCGGCGGGTTGATCCTTCTATTGAGGACAGAACGGGGGTATCCCTGGCAACCCTGGAGGATTTGGTCGAACGCATGAAGAATTGCCGTTACGGCGTGTTGTTCTTTGGCATGGGCTTGACCATGACCCGGGGGCGACACTTTAACTCAGGGGCGATTCTGGCTCTGACCACCGACCTGAACGAATATACCCATTTTGTGGCCAAACCGGTCCGTGGTCACGGTAACGTCACCGGGGCCGACAACGTGGTCTCCTGGCAGACCGGTTTCCCCTTTGCCGTTAACTTTAGCCGGGGTTATCCTCGCTTCAACCCCGGCGAGTTTACTACTGTTGATTTGCTGGCCCGGGGTGAAGCTGATGCGGCCTTGATCCTTGCCAGTGACCCGGCTGCCAATTTTCCACGGCCCGCTGTGGAGCACTTGCGTCAAATACCGGTCATCGTCCTTGACCCGAAACTTACCCCGACCGGTCAACTGGCCCGGGTAGCCTTTACCACCGCTACTTACGGGATCAATGTACCGGGTACGGTCTACCGGATGGATGATGTGCCGATCACGCTCCGGCCGGCCTTCGAGTCACCCTACCCGAGTGATGAGGAGGTACTGACAGCGATCAAGGAACGCGTGCATGAGTTGCTAGTTCAACAGGCCAACGGGGCCTAGAGGGCTGCGCTAGTGCTCCTCAGTTAGAAAGGTGGTCAGAAAGGAACTGTCATGTCATCTGTGTTCCGTATCGTCAATGGTCGGGTCTACGACCCGATCAATGACGTTGATGGTGAAATACGCGACATCTGTGTGCAAGACGGTAAAATAGTGAAAAACGTATCACCGGAAGCCAAGCGTATTGATGCCAGCGGTATGGTGGTCATGCCTGGTGGGGTGGACATCCACTGCCACATTGCCGGTGCTAAAGTTAACTTGGCCCGTAAGTTGCAGCCGGAAGAACGTCGAAAGGACGTACATCCCCGCACGCTATTTACCCGCTCAGGTACTGGAGGCTCTGTCCCTTCAACTTTTGCTACGGGCTATCGTTATGCTATGTTGGGCTACACCACGGCTATGGAAGCAGCCGTGCCTCCATTGGGGGCCCGGCATACCCTGGAAGAGTTGCATGATACGCCTGTGATTGATAAAGGGTTTTTCGTTTTGATGGGGAACAACACTCTGCTCTACCAGTTGCTTAAAGAGGGGCGTCGAGAGGAGTTCCGTCAAGCAGTGGCCTGGTGGCTTAACGCGGCTCGAGCTTACACCATTAAACTGGTCAATCCGGGTGGGGCTGAGGCCTGGAAGGGCGGGCGGAATGCTCGCATTACCGACCTGAGTGAAGAGATTGATGCCTTTGGCCTTACGCCGCGCCAGGTAATCCAATCATTGGTAGACGTGGCGGTCGAATTAGGCTTGCCCCATCCAGCCCACATTCACTGCAATAATCTGGGGGTTGCCGGTAACTACGACACCACCCTGGAGACGATGCGGGCCGTGACAGGGCATCGGGCGCATATCACCCACATCCAGTTTCATTCCTACGGCGGTCCGTTTGGCGGCAAGCATACCTCAAAGGCCCCGGAGATCGCTGAGTATATCAACAACCATCCCGAGATCAGCGCCGATGTCGGTCAGGTTATGTTTGGCAAAGCCACGGGCATGACCGCCGATGCCCAGCTTGGCTGGATGCTGTACCAGGTTACCGGTAATAAATGGGTCAATGCGGACGTAGAGCACGAGAGCGGTTGCGGTATTGTGCCCTTTACTTACCAGGACCACAAATATGTACACGCCTTGCAATGGGCTATCGGTTTAGAACTGTTTCTGCTGTCAAACGACCCCTGGCGAATGGTGCTTTCCACCGACCATCCCAACGGGGGTTCATTTATGAGTTACCCCCGGCTGATTCGCTTGCTTATGGATCGCCAGTTTCGTCAAGAGCAGATTCGCTCCGTGAACCAACAGGCCATCAAGCAGACGGTCCTGTTAGATAACCTCGAGCGTGAGTACACCCTGCAAGAAATTGCCATCATTACCCGGGCTGGTCCGGCCCGGCTACTGGGCTTGCGCCATAAGGGGCACCTGGGGGTTGGCGCCGATGCCGATATCACCATCTATATGGAGTACGACGACAAAGAGGAAATGTTCAGCACGCCGCGCTACGTGTTCAAAGATGGGCAGATGATCATTGAGGATGGTCAGTTCCGCACTGATCATGAGGGAAGCATCCTCCATGTCGCCCCTGATTATGACCCTAAGATCGAGCAGGTGATCCGACCTTTCTTTGAAGACTATTATACAATTCAGTTTGATAATTATGCCGTCGGCGAGCAATATCTGCATAAACACCAGGTAGTGCCAACCGCTGACCGATAAGGAGAGGCGCTATGCGCATTCAAACTACTGAAATTGTTGATACGTTTGCTGAAGCTTTTAAGATGTGGGCCTCACGGGTGATCATCACCGGTGAGACCCCTTACTGGGCTATGGCGGCGGCCCAATCTATGACCGGTTTTGCCACCTCGATTATCGGCTGTAAATGCGAAGCCGGTATCGAGATGGAGTTGTCGCCCCAAGAGACACCTGATAGACGACCCGGTGTGAGCGTCCTGCTGTTCACCGTTGATTCCAAGGGGATGGGCAAGCGTTTGCTTGAGCGCATCGGTCAGTGTGTGATGACCTGTCCCTCAACGGCTTGCTTTGATGGCTTAGAGGGAACCGAGGAATCCGTGATCGTTGGTGGGCAACTACGCTACTTTGGCGATGGTTACCAGATTAGCAAGGTACTTAACGGGCGTCGCCTGTGGCGCATACCGGTGATGGAGGGTGAATTTCTCGTCGATGAACGCATCAGTATCCAGCCGGCCATTGGCGGCGGGAATTTCCTGATCCTGGGCGAGGATGTCCTCGCCACCTTACGCGCTGCCGAGGCCGCCGTCACGGCTATGCGAGAAGTACCGGGTGTAATTCTACCTTTCCCCGGTGGCGTCGTGCGCAGCGGCAGTAAGACCAGATCCCGGTATAAATCTTTGTTTGCTTCAACCAACGATGCCTACTGCCCAACCCTGCGGGCCTTTTCTCCTGAGACGCACGTGCCACCCGAAGCGGGCTGCGTACTGGAGATCGTCATCGACGGCCTGGACCTATCGGCAGTCGAAGAGTCCACCCGCCGTGGCATCCACGCTGCGGCCAAGGCGGGCGCTTTGCAGATTTCGGCTGGTAACTACGGTGGCACGTTGGGACAGTATCAAATCAAGTTACATGAAGTATTGAGTAAATAATTGTTGACAGGTGTGCAGGATAATCACTGCACAATTTGTCATTTATAGGGCTGGATCCTATGCAATTGAGGGAAATCCTATGAGTATCAAACTAACTTTACATACCACACCTACGGTGCCACTGGAAGTTGAGGTGATTACCCCAGATAAGCTGGCCGGTTTGAGTGAGGCCGAGGTGGCCGCGTTGCCAGTGCAGCACGGTAACCAGCCGGCCTCGCTGGGCGATTTTTTCCAGGTGGCAGGAACAGGGAATGGTGATGTGCATTTAGAGGGTGATCTATCGCGGGTTAAGCTGATTGGTTCTGGTATGACCGGTGGTCGGATCGTCATCACCGGTAATGTAGGGATGCACGTTGGCGCAGCCATGAGCGGTGGCGAAATTGTGGTTGAAGGTGACGCCAGCGACTGGGCCGGCGCAGAGATGCGGGCTGGGCGGCTGATCATTAAAGGTAATGCCGGTCACCTGGTCGGCAGTGGCTATCGGGGCAGCCCGATAGGCATGCAGGGTGGTGAGATTATCGTGCACGGCAATGCCGGTAATGAAGTTGGCGGGGCTATGCGCCGGGGTTTAATTGCCATTGGGGGCGATAGTGGCGACTTCACCGGCGTCAATATGCTGGCCGGAACCATTATTGTGTTGGGTAAGCTCGGTTGGCGTACTGGAGCGGGGATGGTCCGAGGTTCCATTATTTCGATGCACGAGGCCGAGTTACTACCGACATTTGGTTATGCTTGCACCTACCACCCCACTTTCCTGCGCCTTTATCTGCTCCATTTGCGCTCGCTGGGCTTGCCCATTGAGGATGCCCAAATTCATGGAAAATACCGGCGTTGGAGCGGTGACTCGGTACAGTTGAACCGGGGGGAGATCTTGCTGTTCAAGAATTAATACATTAGGAGACTTAAAATGGCACTATCACTCAATGAACGTGCGTCAGAACGGGCTGAGCTTCTGGTGGTCAATGCAGAAGCGTTAGGAGTTGCCGTACATGTGCTGTCAAATGGGACTCGGGTAATCGACTGTGGTATCGACGTGCCGGGCGGGCTGGAGGCTGGGCGGCTATTTGCCGGGGTCTGTATGGGGGGCCTGGGCACAGTATCCTTCACCCATGTCCTGTTTGGTGATTGGTGGCTACCGGCACTGAAAGTATACAGTGACCAGCCCATGCTGGCCTGTATGGCAGCCCAGTACGCCGGTTGGTCGGTTAGCAAGGGTGACTATTTTGCTATGGGCAGCGGTCCGGCTCGGGCCCTGATCCGGGCCGAAGAAGAACTATACGAGGAACTTGGTTACACGGATGAGGCCAAGACGGCCGTGTTGTGCCTGGAAACCGGTACCGTTCCAACGCCTGAGATCGCTGACTATGTGGCCGAGCGGGCCGGGGTCGCACCGGATGCATTGACGTTGTTGGTCGCTCCTACGGCCTGCACGGTGGGCGGCGTCCAGGTAGCGGCGCGTGTGGTGGAGACGGGCCTGCATAAGCTGCACGAAATTGGCTTTGACCTGCACAAGGTATTGACTGGTTTTGGCACCTGTCCCCTGCCGCCAACGGCCAAGAGCGATATCCGGGCCATTGGACGTACTAACGACGCGATTCTTTATGGGGGCCAAGTTTACTACGCGGTCAAAGCTGACGACGCCGAACTGGAAGAATTGGTGCCCCGCGTACCTGCCTCGACCTCGTCTGACTATGGCGCGCCTTTCTACGACACCTTCAAGGGCTATGAATTCGATTTCTATAAGGTTGATCCGCTACTGTTCAGTCCAGGTGAGATTTTTGTGACCAACGTTGTCAGTGGACGCACCTTTCACGCCGGGCAGGTGAATGCAGAGGTTTTAAAGAAGTCCTTCCTGGAGTGAGGGGTAAAAAATCACCAGACCCGATCTGATCCCTGACGATTTACCAGTTCCCGGAGGAAGGCGTTGAAAGTCGCAGTTTTGGGTTCTAGGCCAGGATGGCATGCAGACCAAATGCAACGGGCGCTTGAGAGGCATGGACACACCTGCTCGCTGCTGCCGGTTAGCAGTATGCTGGCCAAGATTGGTAGTTTACCCCGGTTGAGCAGCCGGGGGGCCGATCTCGACAGTTTCGACATCGTGTTGGTACGTTTCATTCCGCGGGGTTCGTTGGAACAGATCATCTTTCGGATGGATGCCCTGCATTTGTTGGAGGCACGCGGGGTTCGGGTTATCAATCGGGCTAAAGTCATTGAACGGACCGTTGACAAGCTGTATACGTCGGGGTTGCTAGAACAGGCCGGTTTGCCCACCCCGCGCACAATTGTTTGTGAGGGCAACTCCGATGCTATGACAGCCTTTGCTGTCCTGGGCGGCGATGTCATCGTCAAGCCGTTGTTTGGCTCGATGGGCCGGGGGTTGGTTCGGGTCGAGGATGAGGAACTGGCCTATCGGGTCTTCAAAGCTTTGGACCTGGAACGGGCTGTGTATTACCTTCAGGAAACCATTCACCACAATGGTTGCGATATTCGAGCCTTTGTGGTCGGTGGGCGGGTGGTGGCGACTATGGAGCGTGTGGCTGAAGACTGGCGCACCAACGTCGCCCGGGGGGCCCAGGTTCGTCCCACCTATCTTACGGCCGAGCAGGAGGAACTTTGTCTGCGAGCGGCACAGGTCGTAGAAGCTGAATATGCCGGGGTGGATCTTTTACGGGCGATTAACGGCGAGCATTATCTGCTCGAAGTTAACAGTATTCCCGGCTGGCAGGGACTGCAATCTGTCAGCGAGGTCAATATTGCCGAAGAGATAGTGGCCTATCTTGAAACCGAGTTCAAGAAGCAATCATCCCGAAACGGACGGCCAGAACTTGTCAACCCGTTGGTCTCCTGATATTGTGGCCACGGCCGCCCAGTTAGCCTGTCTGTTAGAGGCCAGCGTTGAAAAGCCTGGCAATGTCACCCCGACCCATGCCTTCCGCGATATGAGCTACGAGGATTTTCTTCGTAGCGCAGCAGCCTTAGGTCCTGAGATGGCCCGGGCTGGAGAGCGCGGTGTGGGGGTTACTATCCTGGTGTCAGTAGTCGCTACGCAGCGATGGACGCGAGCTAACACCAATCTTGGTATCGTGTTATTGTTCACCCCCCTGGCCAGGGCGGCATTGGTGGGGATGGGCGGATTACGGGCAAGCCTCAGAACGGTCCTGTGTGAACTAACGGTAGATGATGCCCGAGCAGTTTATGCTGCCATCAGACAGGCGTCGCCAGGTGGTTTGGAGGAAGAGGTTCAGCACGACGTACGTACTGAACCTGCCGTGACCTTACGGGAAGCGATGCACAGTGCGGTCGAACGGGACAGTGTTGCGGCTGAGTATCTAAGTGATTATGCCATTACCTTTGAACGCGGTTTGCCTGCCCTGAAGTCAAGCCTGGTCAAAGGGGCTCCGACTGACCAGGCCGTGGTGCAGACTTATCTGGAGCTACTGGCAGCGGTCCCCGACACCCTAATCGCGCGCAAGCGGGGAATGGCCACCGCTCAAGCTGTGTCTGATGAGGCAGCTCAAGCGCTGAGTGCTGGGGGTGTCTTTAGCCCTGGCGGGCGTCGAGCGATTACCAAACTGGATGCCTATTTGCGTAGTCAAACTGATAATAGCTTCAATCCCGGCACCACGGCTGATTTGATTGCCGCTACCCTATTTGTGGCTTTGTTAGAAGGGGTCCTTAAATAAGGAACTGTTAATGATTGCCGCATGTTACCAGATGTTATTGTTATTGGCGGTGGATTAGCCGGAACGGCCCTGACCTATGCCTTGGCGCAGGCTGGCAGGCGCGTCCTGCTGTTGGAGCAAGGTCGTATTGCCGGTGAAGCATCCGGGGCCACAATGGGCATGGCTCTCTGGATCGGAATGTATTCAGAGACTGAGATGGTCCAGGCCGTGCAGGGTTTTCATCGGCTGGCCACCCTGGAGGCTGAGCTAGAAGCAGATCTAAGTTACCGGTTGTTACCTTCACTGCTCCTTACTCCTGATGAAGCCATCTTGGCCAAGCTGCAGCTCCAGGCTGAACGGCTACACCGGGCTGGGCTGCCGGCCAGAATGGTTGATCTGTCAGAGATAGCCGAGCTTGAACCGGCCCTCGATCGTTCCCGTATTGCGGGGGCCTTATACGCTGAGCAGGGGCATCTGGATGGGACGGCTTTAACCCGGGCCTATGCTAGAGCCGCCCAACGTCTGGGAGCTGAGATCCGAGAATATGTTTCTGTAACTGGTTTCGAGATCGAACAAGCGCATGTGGTCGCAGTTCGGACTGGCTCAGAGACATTATCGGCCGCCCAGGTTGTGTTGGCCAGCGGAGCATGGACGCGGCACCTGGCGGCGCTGGCCGGGGTCGATCTGCCAATCTATTATCTTCACGGTCAGGCCCTGGCCACCGTTCCCCTGCCCCTGACTTTGAATGGTATGTTGATGGTGGCCTGCCCAGATGGTTACAGTGCCTTGGAGCGGCGGGTGGCGGCAACGCTGGCCGAGGGCGATACCACCTGGGAAGGGTGGCATGACGACACCGAGGCTCAAGATACGTCGATGGTGCAGCTCCGTGATGGCCGGATATTGTTGGGACAGATCACGCAAGCTTCACCGGTACAGCGGCTATCCCTGCGCTCGGCTGCCATTGAGCGCATTAAGCACGGGGCGGCCCGGCTTGTGCCGGCGTTGACTGATGCCCCTATCCAGCGGAGTTGGATAGCGCCGGTCGCCTTTACCCCTACTCAGGAGCCTATATTGGGACCGGTGTCCGATCGTAGTAATTTGTTCGTGTGTGCTGGTTTCAAGAGTATCTTAATCACAGCGCCAATAGCCTGTGAAACGTTAGCTAAACAGATGATAGCAAACGGCTGATCGAGAGGCGAAGTATCTACCAAGGCAAAAAATTACAAGGGTGTAAGATGGAGACTAAAACCGTTTATATTGCATTGGGCAGCAACTTGGGGGATCGGCGCGCGAACTTGATTGATGCTATCAGTCAATTACGGCAAAAAGTATTGGTCGAGCAGATTTCCTCGGTTTACGAAACGGAACCAGCCTATGTCACTGATCAGCCACGCTTTTACAACATGGTCCTGCGGGGTAGCACCCTCCTGACCCCTGATGAACTCCTCCGTTTTCTCAAAAGCATCGAGCGACGCATGGGACGTGAGCGAAAATTACGATACGGGCCACGTCCGATTGACCTGGATATTTTAGTATATAGTGAACTGCAACTTGAGACCCCTGAGTTGATAATCCCTCATCCTCGCATTATCGAACGCGCCTTTGTTTTGGCCCCATTTGCTGAAATTGCCCCTGATTTGGTCTTCCCTGGACAGCGGAAGAGTGTCGCGGAGTTATTCCGGCAGCTAGATGGGCGTGGTCAGGGTGAGGTGGTGCAAGTCATGCAAAAACTGACCATGCACTTTGGCCGTGATGTGCAAGAGGAAGTACCCATGACCCGGCTCAGCCTGACTCATGTCGGAGTCAGTGGTATCAAACGGATTGTACGCATCAGCGGTGAGGAGCGAGATGATCTCTTCTATGCCGAAATGGATTTGTACGTCGAGTTGGGGCCCGAGCAAAAGGGGGCTCATATGTCACGCTTCAGCGGTACCGTTGAGGAGATTATTGACGAAATTAGTAAAGAGAGTGTGGCTACGGTTGAAACTTTAGCCGAACGAATTGCTCAGGAGGTACTACGAGACCAGCGGGCGGTTCGCTCAGATGTGCATATCCGGGCTCGATTTCCTCAGGTGCGTTACACCCCTGTCTCAGCCAAATTAACCCAGGAAATCTACACCCTGATTGGCATCGCCGCGGCCACGAAAGAGCGTGTGGCCCATTTGGTTGGGGTTGAAGCCGAAGGGATGATGGCCAGCCCTTCCACGCAAGATATGATTGCCAGTCAAGCGCGTGAGAGGTTATTGGAGGCCGGCTTCAGCGCCGAGCAGATTGACCAGCTACTGGAGATTGTCCCTGTCGCTACCCACAATCAGCGCGGCCGGGGTACCTTACTGGTGGGTATTGACCAACCGATTCGAGCTCAGGATTTGGTTAATATTGTGGAGGGGGCGATGAGTAGCGAGAACTACGACCTTCTCAAACGCCCCGATGAATTCTTTGTGGTAGCTAAGGCACATCGTCATCCGCGTTTCGTGGAAGACGCTGTGCGTGAAATAATTTTGGGCCTGATTGAGTTATACCCCCACCTCCCTGATGATACCTTTGTGCTGGCTCGCCAACTTAATATGGAAACGATCCATAAACACGATGTTTATGCCGAGCGAACCGGTACATTGGGTGAACTCCGACAGGAAATGAGCAACAGTAGTTACGTCACTCCCCATACCACCCTGGACTCCTGGTTGCGGGCAAAACTCAACCACGTAGAGAAAGGAGATGTGTATGAATAACCCAAAACTAACTCTTATCGCCGGTCGTAGTTTGAAGCAAGGGACCGGGCTGAACATTGGCAAAGAGTCTGCCGACTACAAGGAGGCAGTCACCACAATGGAGATGAACCGGGATGACATGACCCGCTTTGGCCTACAGGATGGAGATACTGTCAAGGTTAAAGCAGCAGGTGGTGAAGCGATTGTTCATTGTAAGAGTGCAGACCTGCCGGAGGGCATAGCCTTCATTGCCTATGGTCCTATGTCGAGCCAGTTAATGGGCAGAGAGACCCACGGTTCAGGGATGCCCAGTTCCAAGGGACTTGAAGTGGAGGTGGAACGTGTCGGTTGATACTCAGACGAAGACGCAGGTAGACCACGTGGTTTGCGCTTTCTGTGGCTGTGTATGTGATGATCTGTCAGTAACCATCGAAGGTGGACGCATCACCGGGGTAAAGCGAGCCTGTGCTCTGGGCAAAGCCTGGCTAATGGGGCACAGTGCGGAGACGGACCGGCCGGCGGCCTTAATTGATGGCCAGCCAGCCAGTGTAGAAGAGGCAGTCGAAGTGGCGGCCGATATCCTGGTCAAGGCCCGCTATCCGCTCATCTACGGTCTGAGTAGTACCTATTGTGAGGCCCAACGCCAGGCCGTGGCCCTGGCAGACGTGTTGCAGGCGACCATTGATTGCTGTACCTCCGTTTGCCATGGCCCCTCGGGGATGGCTATGCAGAGCGTTGGTGAACCGACATGTTCGCTGGGCGAGGTCAAGAACCGGGCTGACCTGCTCATCTATTGGGGGTCGAACCCGGCTGAATCGCACCCGCGCCACTTCACGCGTTACGCCACCACGCCCAAGGGGTTGTTCAGACCCAAGGGACGGAAAGACCGTACCGTGGTGTTGGTCGACGTGCGACCCACCCCCAGTGCGCGTGCCGCCGACATCTTTCTACAGATCAAGCCGGGCAAGGACTTTGAGGCGATCTGGGCGTTGCGCGCCCTCGTCCAGGGCAAAGAGATCGAGGAGAGCGCAATTGCAGACACCGGTCTTACGCTGGAGCAACTGCAGGACCTGGCGGAGCGGATGAAGTCGTGCCAATACGGGGTTATCCTGGCAGGGCAAGGCTTGACCCAAAGCAATGGCAAGCACATGAACACCGCTGCTGTGTTCTTATTAGTACGTGATCTTTATGCTCATACCAAATTTGCCGTTATTCCTATGCGTGGGCACGGCAATGTGACCGGCATTGACAGTGTTTTGGCCTGGCAGACGGGCTTTCCGTTTGGGGTGAATTTTAGCCGGGGGTATCCACGCTTTAATCCGGGTGAGTTTACTTCGGTTGACTTGTTGAGCCGGGGTGAGGCAGATGCGGCCTTAATCGTGGCTTCTGATCCGATTGCGGTCTTCCCTCGGCCAGCTTTGGAACGTTTATCACAGATTCCTGTCGTGGCTCTAGACACCCACGAGAGCGAGACGACCAAGGTGGCCAAGGTAGCTTTCACGACCGCTACGACCGGCATTAACGCCGAGGGGACTCTCTATCGTATGGACAG
This sequence comes from Anaerolineae bacterium, assembly GCA_034409055.1. Classification (GTDB taxonomy): domain Bacteria; phylum Chloroflexota; class Anaerolineae; order 4572-78; family J111; genus DAOUMU01. Next base: position 9,045 of record DAOUMU010000454.1, on the reverse strand, counting down.
TATCCCCCTTCGTGCCCGTAAGATTCTGCCCTCACCTTACCCCAACGACGAAGAGATACTAAGCCGGCTGTTGGAGCGGGTCACCCAATTAGTAGCAGCGGCTTGAGTCCGGCTTGCTGCCAGTTCAGTTGTGGTTTGACTGTGACTCAGAGCAAGACAGGTAACCTTATATTAAGTTAGGGAGAAAAAAATATGCTCAGGATCATAAACGGCGAAATCTATGACCCCCTGAATGGAGTCAATGGCCAGGTGAAAGACATCTTTGTGGCCGATGGGCAGATTGTGTCCGAGCTGGAACCGGAGGGCGAGGTCATCGATGCTACGGGAATGATTGTCATGCCGGGGGGAGTCGAGATTCACGCCCACGTAGCCGGTCCCAAAGTAAACGCTGGCCGTAAGATGCGGCCCGAGGATCACCGGGAAATTGTTATTCCTCGAACCCCTATCACCCGCTCTGGAACCGGCCACACCGTCCCCTCCACCTTTGCCACCGGCTATCACTTTGCCCAATTGGGCTACACCACCTTGATGGAGGCGGCCGGTCCGCCATTGGCTGCCCGGCACGTCCACGAAGAACTCAACGATATTCCCATTCTCGACAAGGCTTTCTTCGTCATGATGGGTAACAACTACTTTGTCATGAAGTTCATCCACGAAGGTGAGTTCTCCAAGCTCAAGGATTACGTGGCCTGGCTTCTGGAGGCTACAGGGGGCTACGTTATCAAACTGGTCAATCCGGCGGGCGTGGACAGGTGGAAGTGGGGCCAGAACGTCCACACCTTGGACGATCCGGCCGACACCTTCCCGGTCAGTCCCAGCCAGGTCCTGGTTAACCTGGCCCGGGTGCAACAAGAGTTGGGGATACCTCATCCCATTCATGTCCACTGCAACAACCTGGGAAATCCCGGTAATGCGGAGGTCACCCGGCAAACGATGGAGACTGTCGGCGATCTGCCCATCCATATCACCCATATCCAATTTAATGGCTTCGGCAAAACCGATAAAAACGATTTCCGCTCCGGAGCGGTGGAATTGGCCGCCTACGTCAATGAACACGAAAATGTGACGGTCGATATGGGGCAGATTGTCTTTGGCCCGGCCACTACGATGACCGCCGACGGGCCGTGGCAGTACCGGCTACACCAGATTACCCACGACAAATGGATTAACGTCGATTTAGAGATGGAGGGTGGTTCTGGTATTGTGCCCTACACCTATGGCAAGCGCAATCCCGTCAACGCAGTTCAGTGGACCATTGGCTTGGAATTTGCTCTGCTGATGGAGGATCCGTGGCGGGTTTACCTGACCACCGACCATCCCAACGGCGGGCCATTCCACGCCTACCCGGACATCATCAAGCTACTGATGAGCCGGGACTACCGGGCTGAAGTTCTGGAAGGACTGCACAAGCGGGCGCGGACCTACAGTACCCTCAAAGACATTGATCGAGAATATAGCCTGTACGAAATTGCCATTATGACCCGGGCCGGACCAGCCAAGGTACTGGGGCTTAAGCATAAGGGGCACTTGGGGCCGGGGGCCGATGCTGACATTGCCATCTATCCTAAGAACGGCGATCCCAAGGAAATGTTTTCCCATCCGCGCTATGTGATCAAGGGTGGGGAAATCGTGGCCCAGGATGGTAAGATTGTCAAGGACAAGCCGGGCCGGACTTTCTACGTCACGCCGGGTTATGATAAGCAGATCGAGGCGGCCATTCGCGACGAGTTTGAAGCGTATTACACGGTCTGTTTTGAGAACTACCCGGTGCAAGTTGAACATTACATGCCGCACCGTGAGGTGATCCCGTGTGCTGAGTGAGTGGGCCACAACATCACCGGCAGGGTGTATTTTCAATGTCGTTCTGAGCGACCAATTCCCCCCTGTGGGAGGTTAGGGGGGTCGGTAAGTCTGCAAGTCCGCAGCGGTCAGCGTACCACGGTGAAAGGCAGTAGCCACCAGGGCGCCGGCTGCGCCGGCCTGGGCCAGCGTGTCCAGGTCGGCGCGATGGCGCACACCGCCCCCGGCATAAAAGGCCAGGTCTGGAAAATGTGGCCGGAGGGATGTCAGTAAGTCCAAAGGAGGGCCGGCTGTCGCTCCTACCCGAGCCAGGTCTAGCAGGATGATGTGCTGGATACCGGCGCCTGTGGCCAGCGCGACCAATTGCTGAGGGGTATCAATACCGGCGGGAGCGCGCAGCACACCGCCCTGCAGGTCCACGCTGAGGACCAGCTTATCGGGCGGGAACTGGGCCACCAGCTCTATTAACTGCTCCGTTGCGGGTAATGTCTCAGAGCCAACGATGACCCTGGTCACTCCCAGGTCGGCCAGTTTCTTTGCCTCAGCGACGCTTGATACCCCGGCATCAACCCAGAGGGTGATCGCCTCTGCGGCCAGGGCCCGCAGCATATCTGTGTGCCCTGGCAGACCGGCAATAGCATCCAGGTCAGCCACGTAACAAGTGTGGCATCCTAATTGATCGCGATAAGCCGCGGCCAGGGCAACAGGATCCTCCCCAGAGCCCAACAGACTTTGTACGGGGGCGTACCGTTTACGTTCACCCCGCACGGCGTGTACCGCTTGACCCGCTTTAAGGTCAAGCACTGGAATAATTTCCATTGTAACTCCTGACGATGCTTACACTTTTATCTTAATGCCGTAACTGCCTACCCTCATGTCATTCCGAGGAGCGCAGCGACGAGGAATCTCCGAAACTTTGGCCCAAAAGAGGTCTACCCTGTGTCCTTTGGGTATTTACCAAAACCTTGGGGATTCTTCACTCGCTGCGCTCGTTCAGAATGACATAGTAGGTAGTTGCTTAATGCCAAAAATTATAATGGATGGGCTGTTGAACGGCAACTAAATGCATAGCAACCTTACTGCTCTACGCCCTTTACCTGGCACCTCACTTCAGAATATAGTAGGCTGGGATATAGGCGGGGTCAATATCAAAGCGGCCCGATTTGGGGTTGATGGTTGGCAGGTAGTCCAGCAACCCATTGCCATCTGGCAGCAGCGTGATGAGTTGGTGACGATATTGACCGGCATATCGACCCAGCTTGGACCGGCCCAACGGGCGGCCATTACCATCACCGCCGAACTATCCGATGCTTTCCGCACCAAACGTGAAGGTATTTCCTTTGTCCTCGAGGCGGTGCAGGTCGCGTTCCCTGAAACCGAGCTGAATATTTTTGGACTGGATGGTCAATTTCACGATCTGGCGACCGCTTATCGGGACCATATGCTCGTGGCCGCCGCCAATTGGCTGGCCACGGCCTTGCTGGTGGCGCGTCACTTTGCCACTTGTCTGCTGGTGGATATCGGCAGTACAACCACGGATATTATTCCGATCAAGGCAGGCCAGGTGATCGCCCAGGGACGCAATGACCCGGAGCGACTGGTGCGGGGGGAATTGCTTTACACAGGCGCCTTACGCACACCCATCTGTGCCATCGTCAAGCGTGTTCCCTTGTGGGGCGGTTGGTGCCCTGTTGCCGCCGAGCTATTCGCCACTGCCCAGGACGTACATTTACTCCTGGGGCATCTGCCTCCTGAACAATGTCGTAGCCCCAGTGCCGACGGTCGGCCGGTTACCCCGGAGTTTGCGGCAGAGCGACTGGCCCGAGTTGTTTGTGCCGATACTGACATGTTGAATCGCCAAGAAGTTCAGGCCATCGCTCACTATATTGCCGCCGAGCAAGTCAGCCAGATTACCGAAGCAATTGCCCAGGTCATTTCGAGGGGGGACGTTCATGGCCCCCTCGTACCGGTAGGGGTGGGCACATTTCTGGCCCAGACCGTAGCGGCCAGATTGGACCTGGATTGTGTATTACCCACGAGGTTGTGGGACAGCCGGGCCGGTAACGTAGCTCCTGCCGCAGCCGTGGCCCTCCTTCTCAGCGAGCAAGCCGGTGTTTGATGCTTTAATAAAGGTAGGCGGTAGCCTATTTAGCCACTCTGAATTACGAGCCAATGCAGCAAGGTGGGCCGGCCTGGCCCTTGAGCACCGGCTACTGCTGTTGCCCGGGGGTGGCCCATTTGCAGATGAGGTACGCGCTGCTGACGGCCGCTTTAATTTGAGCGACAACGCTGCCCATTGGATGGCCATTTTGGCCATGGATCAATATGCTTATCTGCTGGCGGACCTGGCCCCCAATGCCACTCTGGTGCGTGACCTGGCCACAGCAGCGACGGTCTGTGCCACAGGCCGGTTGGCTATCCTGGCTCCTTCAACCCTGTTGTTACAGGTGGACCCTTTGCCTCACAACTGGCAAATCACGTCAGACTCAATAGCGGCCTGGCTGGCAAAGTATGCCCATATTCAGTTATTGGTATTACTCAAAAGGGTAGCCGGGGTTTATCAGGTTGACTCCCAGGGAAATTCGACAAATCTGCTGCGGCAAGTGTCAAAATTAACCTTAACCAACTACGATATTGTTGATTCCTATTTTGGCCAGGTCTTATCATCAGCGACCAACTGCTGGATTCTTGACGGCTGTCAACCGGAGCGATTATCTGAATTGTTGCGATGTGGTCATACAATAGGGACTCAAGTGGTGGCAGTGTAAAGATTTAGATCGCCCCAGCGGCAAGTTGGTAACTTGCCCTACAATACACCCTAAAGATTTAACCCGGTGCGTAGAGCAGCCACCAACTCAGAGTTTACCCGTCCCTTGGCCCGGTCGCCACGACAGGCAGCGCCTCGAAAACCGACCACATCAGGGCCTAATCGGCGCAGCGCAGGCAGATCAGTCGGGCCGAGCGAGCCGGCCAGCGCACACAGCAGCCCGGCCTGACGACATTCAGCTAACCACCCGGCCAGGGCTGTTTCGTGGCAATGGTCGAACAACCCTTGTCCCTTCTTTATGGCCGTGTCAATCATGCAGCCTTCAATTCGAGCCGTCCGGGCAATTTCAGGCAGCAATTGCCAGGATAAAGCCCCAATGTTAGCCGCGTCGGCATAACCAACGGCTATCAAACCACAATTGGGGTTGGCCAGGTGTATGCTGGCTTGTACGGTTTGTAAAAGAGGAATGGCATCTTCAGGTTTTGGCATGAGGAGGCCCAGTTTGACGTAGCGTACCCCAAACGTAGCCGCGCCATAGCCAGCCAGGGCCAAAGCGCCTGTCGCTGAGTTAGACTCCCCCAGGGCGGCGCTGCCTACGCCATCGGGGGGCAGTAAGGCACAAACATCTCGTAAAGCGGCCACGGGAGCGGTTCCGAGCGCACCTTCGGCCGGGTTTTTAACATCAATAATATCGGCACCACCTTTCAGGGCAGCGCTAACCTCTTCCGCGGAAGTGACACTAATGAGTAGTTGCATTTCGAACCTCCACCAGGATTGTAAAGTTTGAATCACTAAAGCACTGAATGGACTGAGAGCACTGAAATCGAGCGTTGTCCCTTGTCGGTGGTCAGGGGTCGGTGGTTTGTCGTTTGTCGTTTGTCGTTCGTCGTTCGTTCGCCTTCCCGCCGTGGGGCGTCGGTCGGTTAAAATTCAATGTCTTCGGTCACCTCAGTGATTCAAGAGAAGTTGTTGGTTGGTTGGTTGGTTGGTTAGTTGGTAAAGTCACTCTCTTTTTATGCAGTCATTCGCAATTCTGCTACTTGTTCCAATTCTTCTCGAACAACCCGCCGTACGATTTCTTCCAACGGTTCTTCTTGGCCTTTGATGTACTCACGTAAGGCATAATTGATTAACGTTTGATAATTTCCGCCTCCCGCCAAATGAACTTGCTGACGGAACCACTCAATAACATCATCGTCTAATCGTATCGTTATCCGCGTTTTTCCCGGGGGTAGCGGTTCTATCGCCCCCCGTTTCCCTTTGCTGAAATCGTATTCCTTTTTCATCTCTTCACTCATTGTTCACCCTTCTTCATAATATTCTCGGCGCTCATCTTTTGTTGCTTTCCGGGCTGAAATAAGGCGGATACTTTCTCCCCGCCAGGTGTAGACCACCACCAATATCCGTCCCAGAGCGTCTATCCCAATGGTCACAAAGCGTTCTTCATCCGGATCAGCATCTTCAATCGTGATTGCCAAATCATCGCTAAAGACCGTCACGGCATCGGCAAAATCTACTTTGTGTTTCTTTAGATTAGCTTTGGCTTTGTTGTCATCCCATTGGTAATCCATAAATGAATTATATGCACATTCGTACACTACCGCAAATTGTCGCTTGCTTGGGGATTCGTAGCTAGCATGAATGTGCAGCTTCGCCAAGATTTCCCCGATTCGATAGGCAGTCTGCTCTGATTCCAAATCACGATGGTATGGTTGCCCATCCACCCAGTGCATGAGTGTGCAGTTGACAGGTAAGGCCACATTCTCCGCAGGGACTTGAGTGACCAGTGCTCCTGCCCGGTTTCTGACTGGCTTCTGTAAAACCAAATCGGTATCCTGGCTCAAGGCTTCTAGCCACAGAAGTTCCGAGTTTACCGCACTAGAATCAGCCCCGTGAGCTCCCATAGCCCTGGTGACTGGCACATGGATTCGCAGGAGATATGCACCCAAACCAGGGCCTTCCACCTTGAAGGTCACGTTATCGCTGTGCCGGATAAACATCAGGGGGTAACCCTTCATATCATATTCCGCCACCGCTCGCCTAGCAACATCATTGAAAAGGATTTGCTTTTCTTCCATGCACCGTTTCCATGAGAACTCATTAAAGGTGCGCCTAAGACTAAGTTGAGCGGCGCCACGTTACCTCAATTTGAGCCTTTTGCCCGGACACTGTCACGACATCGCTCACGCAGCAACGGGTCTATGATGAAATGCCCTGTGGGTGCAAAGACCAACCAACTGAAAAGCCGGATGAGGGGACGCTACGCAGTGTCAAGTCCAGTTTGGGAGAGGCAGCCGGGGCGGTGAGGCCCCGGCTTACCTTAACTTAGAGCGCATTTTGTGGGGAAAGTTCCTTTCAATTTAACAACGAATACACCTTTTCAAAACTTGAAACCCAATTCTTCTGTTCTTGAGTATCAGGGACAGGCAAACCTCGTCTCTCTTGAATCATTGAAAATGCTTCTTCGGCAGAAACATTGTAGGTGGTCAAAATTGAGGCTGCAATCAGGGATGCACGTCCAATTCCAGCACGGCAGTGTATGGCAATATTTTTACCCTCATTAAGTAGTGCTACCAATTCACGCACCAACTTACTGGTATCTAACTTTGACTCTGGCACATTTCTATCTTGAATTGGAAAAGGGATAAACCCTATCCCGTAAATTTGGCAGTAATCAGCCTCTCTTGTTAAACCGAGTTCTACATTCTCGATATGGGTTAGCAATGAAACAATAATATCAACACCGGCCTGCCGCAAAGCTTGAATTTCTGTATCAAGCCAATCTTCCCCACGTGGTTTCGGTATCGTTCCTAAACGGCCTTTGCTTGGCGTTTGAAGCCAATATACTTCTGCTTTCATTAAATAATCATTTTCTCGCGTTTGTACCAAGACTTGGTTCTCGACGAGCGCTCTAACGGCACCGGGTTGAGGCGCCGGGCGGGTGCGCGGGAGTGCCTTCGCCACAAAGCTAACCGAGTGCGCGTTTGACCGCCGATTTTCGCGGGCGTAGCCCGGTCGCCTCCAACCCGTGGTTAGCCGCGCTTCTGCAAGACAAAATGCCAAATCGATTACCAGAAATGTTCTCAGGTCTACTCTTTTAACAAGTCTTCGAGTGCTGCTTCTAGAGATTGTAAGGCTTCATCTATCGTGTTGTGTTCGTTGCTACTTTCCCAAACCATACCGCCTATGTCCAAGCACCTGACTAACGAGCGACTGTATTCATCTTGTCCGATTTCTACCCAGCCTTGCACGTCAATCCAATGAGCAATGTTGGGATAAATCCTTTCAAATGAGCCTTTCACTGTTCCTTCATCCTTCACACCCGAAACCGTCACTTGTGACGGGGATGGGCGGCAAAGAACAACTGACCATTGTTCTTTGTAACTGTAGACTGATGTTGGTGTGATGATACTGCCAAGAAGCAATTTCATCAAGTCCAACCGCCGAGGTGGTTCGGCTGACAGCATCATCCCCTGAGGGGCGACTGGCAAGTGCGAATATTGTGGTCTATGTTTTACGGCGGACGCTTCGCGTGTGATACATCACGTCAACGGTAATCACGTTGATCTTAACTTATATTGCCCCAGCTTGGGCAAGGCACTTTACAATTTATAAGGTTACTTCCAACTTAACGGGGCATGGTGCCGCTTTTGCCGGCAAGGCCCCGTTCAATTCTACCATAACTTCGTCAGCACCCAGCACTTCAAGAAAAAAAACGCACGATGCCCTTTTCTCAAAAACGATCCCTCCTCTTCAGCACACGATTGCGATCCCGCGTGAGCCCGCTTTGGGCTATAAGCGGGGCACAATGGCGGGCTGGACGTCACGTTGGATATTCCTCTGCAAACTCACGCAAGAATTTCTTCTGCTCATCGGATATTAGCATACATTGTATCCGATGCTCTTTCACCGTTGCCTCTGCCTCCGCTAAACTCAAGCCCTGCTTCAGAAAATAAGCGTGGAGGATTGTGCCTGTACGTCCCACCCCCGCGTGACAGTGAATGAACGTTTTCCGCTCCTCCCTTTTCATCCGTTCGATAAACTCAAGAATTTCTTCGGCTTGTTCTCGTGTGGGTGGATAGTGATCTCGAATGGGCGAGTGAAGATAAGCCATATCCAATTCTTCAAAGAGGTCTTGCGTGATGTCGCTTAACCCGACCAAAGAACTCGTAGTTAAAGAGACGATAGCACAAACCCCTTGTTGATGCAGAGAATAAATATCTTTGGCATTGAAGGGTATGCTGCTGGCCACAAGAAACGGGGAATCTATCACGCTAAATTTCATAGGGGTTCACTTTTAAAATTACACGGTTTTCTACAAACAATTATTGATTTGTACCTTGCATAATAGTCTACGCATTGTCCGGGACTTCGCCCGGAAAATGTGCCCCTAACGGGGAGTAGGAAGTAGGGATTAGGGATTAGGGGTTAGGGATGAGTTGACAAGAAAAGGGTTTCTGGTTTAAGCTTCTTAGATC
>DAOUMU010000453.1:0-11276 GCA_034409055.1 Anaerolineae bacterium | reverse complement strand
GTCAAGTAAAAGGCTAGTTACCCTGTTTATTACGGTAAATTGCAACTGATTAGCCTTATTTTGATTGTGACAAAAATAACTTTCTTGTAAAAATTTGATTTTACCTTAGATTATTAGGCATAATGGGTAAATAAATTTAGTTAATTCAAGAAAAAATAAGCGAACGTCGAGTTATTATAATTATAAATGAGGAGATTGCCTGATGGACAACAATGCCAATAGCGCGTTAATTGACTTGCACGATGTGGTCAAAACCTATGAGACTGGCGCGGGAGACGTTACCGTACTCAAAGACATCAACCTGAAAGTGCGCCCTGGCGAGTTTGTCGCTGTGGTGGGGCCTTCCGGTTCCGGCAAGTCTACGCTGTTGAACATGATCACCGGCATCGACCGCCCCATCAGCGGCGAAGTATTCATCAGCGGCGAGGCGATCCACACCCTAACCGAGAACGAGTTGGCCCGCTGGCGTGGACGCCACATCGGCGTGATTTTTCAATTCTTCCAACTCCTACCCGCACTGACCATTTTAGAAAACGTGATTTTGCCGATGGATTTTTGTCGGGTCTATCGGCGGCGTGAGCGCAAGGAGAAGGGGTTGCATCTTTTGGAACAGGTGGGTATCGCTGACCAGGCGCACAAACTGCCCAGTGCGCTCAGCGGTGGGCAGCAGCAGCGAGCGGCCATTGCCCGGGCGCTGGCCAACGATCCACCGCTGATTGTGGCCGACGAGCCGACCGGCAATCTGGATACAGCTACCGCAGACGCGGTTTTTGCCTTGTTTGAAGACTTGGTAAACCAAGGCAAAACATTACTCGTTGTTACACACGATCAGGGTTTGAGTGAGCGGATGGGGCGGGTTATCCACATCGTTGATGGTCGCATCTATCGAGACGAGAACAATGGCCGGGTGAGGTAAGATGGACGTTATCTGGCGAAAAGTATGGCGCGATTTGTGGCATAACAAGCTGCGTACATTTTTAATTGTATTGGCTACAACAGTGGGGGTAGCTGGCCTGGGCATCGTCTTTGGGCTGTCTGGGATGATGCGTGCCCGGATGACGGCCAGTCACCGAACAAGCAGCCCTCCTCATCTCTTCTTATACACCAATCGAGTGGATTTGCTGGATCAGGACTTTGTAGAGGCCGTGCAACGCGAGCCGGATATAGCCAAGACCGAAGGTCAAGCCAGCGTTGATTTCCGTTGGAAGTTACAAGGTGAAACCGAGTGGCGCGACGGGAACATATTTGCCCGCCATGACTATGACCAGCAGAACCTGTACCGGATTCGACTACTGGAGGGTCAATGGCCGGGCAGGCGTATGTCGCTGGCCATAGAACGCATGTCGGCTGAGTATTACAATCTCCCTATCGGCACCACCATTATCGTCGAGATAGGTAAGAAGGAATATCGCCTGCCTGTCGTCGGCGTGGTGCATCATCCGTATACCGAACCGCCCCAGTTTGGGGGTAGCGCGACATTCTGCGCTACAATGAAAACAGTGGCCAAGCTGACCGGACGGGCATCAGGCTTCAACTCACTCTACGTCTTGCTGGAGTCTTTCAGTCAAGAGGATGCCCGAGCGACTGCCAAGCGAATCGAAAATCGGGTGGAGAACGACGGCATGGAGATAAGTCATTGGTCAATCTTTGAGCCTGACTACCACTGGGCCCAGGAGATTGTAGACGTTGTGCTGCTCATTTTGGGAGTATTAGGCGCGTTATCTTTAGGGTTGAGTGGGTTCTTGATCGTCAACGTGACCAATGCCACCATTGTGCAGCAGGTGTGGCAGATTGGCGTGATGAAGGTGGTTGGAGCGACAGCCGGGCAGGTGGTGCGTATTTACCTGATTACGGCGGCAATTTATGGCCTGCTGGCGTTATTGGTGGCCGTACCGCTGGGGGCCGTGGCTGCGCAACTGCTGGCCATCTGGCTGTTAAATCTTTTTAACATCGTCTTGACCGACTTCGAAATTGTGCCGGTAGCCATCGCCATACAGGTCGTGATGGGATTGGCCGTACCAATGCTGGCGGCGCTGGTTCCGGCACTGGGCGCGGCGCGCATCACGCCGCACCAGGCCATTAGTTCGCAAGGGCTGGGTGGTGGTTTTGGGCGCAGTTGGCTCGACCGCCTGCTGGGCGAGATTCGGCAGTTGCCACGTCCGCTGGCTCTTAGCCTGCGCAATACCTTTCGCCGTAAAACACGCGTCGGCCTGACTTTGTTGGCCCTGACCACCGGCGGTATCGTATTTATTATGGTTTCCAGCGTTTCCACTTCTTTCAACAGTACCCTGGACACGTTGAGCCGTGATTTTGGCCTGGATGTCTTGATTAAGCTCAAGCGCATGTATCGGGTCACCAAATTGGTCGAGGCCACCCAAAGCGTGCCCGGTGTGGACAAGGCTGAAGTATGGAATTACCACGGCGGGCAACTGACCCTGACCACCGGCGAGAAACTTAGCGTAGGGCTTTGGGGCATCCCGGCGGATTCTGAAATCTTCAATCCCCGGGTGGTCAGTGGTCGTCCGCTGCTACCTGAAGATGACCGGGCGATTTTACTCAATAACAGTATTGCCGTGGATGAAGGTTTTCAGGTAGGTGATGAGATTGAGTTAACCCTTAATGGGGACGACTCAAAATGGACGGTAGTGGGGCTGGTTTTTAGCCATCGCAATAACTCCAAAGACAACTTTGTCAATTTCGACGCCCTGGCCCGGGAAACCGGTAATGTTAACCGGGGCAGTCAGGTGGTAGCAACTTTCGAGGAAAACACGTCTCAAACTCCAGAAAAGCTTATCGAGGCATTACGGGCTGTCTATGATGCGCGCTATTTTGACGCAGTGGATTTTCAATCGGCCATGGAAGTCCAGATACACGACGACGAAGGTTTGGGGGCCATTCTTATTTTGCTGATGGCTATGGCGGTGCTGGTGATCATTGTCGGTAGCACGGGTTTGATGAGCACTATGTCTATCAACGTGGTGGAACGCAGTCGAGAGATTGGCGTAATGCGCGCAATTGGCGCGACATCATTTGCCATCGCCGGGATTTTTGTTTTCGAGGGTGTGTCGGTCGGTGTTTTGAGTTGGCTGCTGGCGATACCGCTTAGTTATCCGGGAGCGCGGGCTTTTAGTAACCTGGTTGGCGTTCAATTATTAGAACTTCCGCTCGAATTCAGTTATCCTGTGGGCGGGATATTCCTCTGGCTAACCATTGTGGTGACAATTTCTGCCCTGGTCAGCCTGTGGCCAGCCTTGCGGGCTACCAAGATCAGTGTACACGAATCATTAACGTATGAATAGGCGACAACAGTGGAAGAAGTACGTCATCTACTCAAAACGCTTTGGTTAGTCCAAAAACGCCCCTTCGATACGGTTTACCTGCTCAGGATGCGTTTTTGGGCCGATTTCGCATGCTGAGTGCCTTTGTAGGCGTATCGAAGCGTGCGAAATCGGCAAATGTCAACAGAACCTAGATCAAGAGGTACGGGTTTTCCAGAGTCTTTTTCAGTTCAGCCAGGAACCGAGCGGCAGCAGCCCCATCTACCACCCGATGATCGGCCGAAAGGGCCATGTTCATCACCGGCCGTAGCTCAATCCCACCCTCAACACCCACCGGCGTGTCTACGATCTTGCCTACGGCCAAAATTGCGGTTTCAGGCGGATTGATGATAGCCGTAAAGGACTCAATACCGAACATACCAAGGTTAGAGATAGTGAAGGTACTGCCACTCATTTCGGCCGGCGTCAGGCGTTTGGCCCGAGCTCGCTCTACCAAATCCCCCATCGTAGAGACAATTTGTTCCAGGCTCTTAGACTGCGCTTCTGAAATCACCGGCACGATGAGATAGTCCTCCAAACTGGTGGCAATGCCCAGGTGAACCTCATCCCAAATGATAATCTCTTCACCGTGCAGTGAGGCGTTCAGGTAGGGATGTCGCGGCAGAATGGCCGCTACAGCCCGGGCAATGATTGCCGTAAAGGAGAGTTTCCGGCCGGTTTTCTGCTGGATCAGTTCCTGAACACGACCCCGCAACCGAGTCGCCTCGCTCATATCAACTCGCAACGACAACGTGATGTGTGGCGCGGTAAAAGCGCTGTAGGCTAGCCGTTCGGCAATGATCTTGCGCGGACCGGCCAGGGGAATCACCTCCTTGCGACGCGCATCGGGCAACGGGATCTCCACGGTGGGGACAGTTGCCGCTGGGGGGGAGACAGTTTCCGGTTTTGGTGATTCCACCGCTTCAACCCTGGCCGCAGCTTGCTGCTCCGCAAAAGCCAGCACGTTTGCCTTGTGGATGCGACCGCGTGGCCCACTGCCCGGAACCAGAGCGAGATCCAGGCCAAGTTCAGCCGCTACATGGCGAGCGGCCGGGGTAGCGCGAACTTTTCCATCGCTTAAAGGTTTGGAAACTGGTGCCACTTCAGCAGCCACCGGCTCCGGCTGTGAGACAATCTCAGTTGGTGCGCCAGCAACGATCGTAGCGGCTGCTTCCGGCAAGGCTTTGGCTTCAGTTGGCAGTGCCTCGCCCGGCTCAAGGATATAAGCGATGATCTCGGTAACCGGAATCACGTCGTCTGGTTTGGCCGTTACCCCAGCTAAGATGCCGCTGGCAGGTGCTTCAATCTCGATGTTGGCCTTGTCGGTCAGAACGACGAAGAGAGGTTCCCCTTTTTCTACCCGGTCACCTTCCTGCTTCAGCCATTCGACGAAGGTGCCGGTGTCCATCACCATATCTACTTTGGGCATAATCACTTCGGTGGCCATCTGCTCATCTCCCTTCCTGCACCAATTCTCTGGCCGTCTCCACGATATCCTCGACCTGGGGGACGGTAGCCCGCTCCAACGTCCGGTTATAGGGGATCGGAGTATCCCGTCCGGCCAGACGGCGAATGGGCGCGTCGAGATAATCAAAAGCCTCACTATCGGCAATCACTGCCACCAATTCGGCCCCAAAACCGCCCGTTTTCGGCGCTTCGTGCACAATCAAGGCCCGGCCGGTTTTGGAAACCGACCGGACGATGGTCTCCGTGTCCAGCGGTTTGAGCGTGCGCGGGTCAACCACCTCAACCTCAATCCCTTCTTTAGCCAGTTCTGCGGCAGCTTCCAGGGCGCGGGGCACCATAATCGAGTAGGCGATGATGGTCAAGTCACCTCCCTCTCGCTTCACCTCAGCCTTGCCCAGAGGAATGCTGTACAGTTCCTCATCTACCGGTCCCCTGGTCCGGTAGAGTAACTTATGTTCCATAAAAAGAATCGGATTGTTGTCCCGAATGGCCGAGATGAGTAAGCCTTTGACATCGTAGGCGGTAGCTGGAGCCACGACCTTGATCCCCGGCGTATGGATGAACCAGGCCTCCAAGCTTTGGGAATGTTGGGCCGCCGCGCCGGTTCCAGAGCCGGCCGGGGCCCGGACCACCATCGGAATGCTGGCCTTACCCCCAAACATAAACCGGATCTTGGCCGCCTGGTTGACCAACTGGTTCATCGAGATGGTCAGAAAATCCATAAACATGATTTCCATCACCGGGCGCATACCCATCAAAGCCGCCCCGGTGGCCGCCCCGGCAATGGCCGCCTCAGAGATAGGCGTGTCCCGGATTCGTTCGGGACCAAACTCCTCTAACATTCCCCGGGTGACACCAAAAGCGCCGCCGTACACCCCCAGGTCTTCGCCGATGAGGAAGACCTCCGGGTCCTGCCGCATCTCCAGCAGCAGGGCCTCCCGCACGGCCTCCAGATAAGTCAGCTCACGATTGCCGTTCTGGTTCATGGTGCATACACCTCCTCTTCCATATTCTCAGGGGATGGCTCAGGCATTTTGAGCGCCGCTTCGGCCGCGTTGTCAATCGTAGCCTTAGCCTGCCGGTCGATTGCTTCGACCTCCGCGGCCTTAAAAATCTCAGTGTCAACTAGAACTTGCTTGAATCTCACGATCGGGCACCGTCGCTTCCATTCGTTGATCTCTTCCTGGCTGCGATATAGGTTCCGGTCACTCTTGGAATGACCCCGCCAGCGATAAGTTACATTCTCCACTAAAGAGGGGCCTTCACCGGCTCGTGCCCGGTCAATGCCTTCTCGAACCGCCTGGTAGACGGCCAGCACCTCATTCCCATCCACAGTTACGCCCGGAATCCCATATGAAGTGGCCCGCATGGAGAGCCGGTCAATGTTGGTCACCTTTTGTATTGCCGCCGACATACCATACTGGTTATTGTCGCAAATAAATACGACCGGCAGCTTCCAAACGGAAGCCATGTTTAACGATTCGTGAAACTCACCCAGGTTGGTAGCCCCGTCACCGAAGAAGGATAACAAAATCTTGTCGGACCGACGCATCTGAAGCGCGAGGGCAATACCCACCGCAGTGGGAATGCCACTGCCTACGACCCCGGTCGCTCCCAGGTTGCCACCGGGAATGTCAGCGATGTGCATTGAACCACCACGCCCTCGACATAAACCGGGTTCCTTGCCCAGAAACTCGGCCATCATCAGGATGATATCAGCCCCTTTAGCGATGGTATGGCCGTGGCCTCGGTGGTGGTGGATGATTAAATCATCAGGCCGCAAAGCAGCAATGGAGCCTACCGGAGATGCTTCCATCCCGATAGACAGGTGCATTGTACCATGCACCAAACCGCGAATATAGAGATCTTCGGCCTTTTCCTCGAAGTAGCGCGTCTCACACATTTTCTGCAACATCCAGGCCAGCTTCTCGCGGGGTAACTCGTCAAGCAAGCTTGAACTGTCGGCGGTTGCAGTTGGACTATCTACCTCAAGTTCGACACCGGATATCGTCATTCCCAAACCTCCAGAATATATATTGTCGTTTTTACTTTCACAAATGTGAATATAATTCACATTTGTAATTCAAGCAAATTTATATGACAGTTATGGTTGATTTGAGGATACTTCCCAATTTTTCCGTTTACTTTGAGATTTCAGCATTGACACAATTGCCAATTTGCTCTATACTGACAAGGTACTTGATTTCACAAATGTGAAAATAATTCACGATTAACCAAACAAAATTGAACTTAAAGTAGCGTTCTATGGGTACGGATGCTGTTGCTGACCCGGTATAGATGGCCGGGCATGGGGATGCCTGGCCTACCTCAATTATTTTTTAACCTTCATCATTAACAAAGAAGTTAAGAATGGAAAGCCTCAAGGGAAAATCCTATGCAATTTGACGATGCACGGTCGCTGTACCTGGCCCAGGTAGCCTCGCTATACTATGACCAAAACAAATCCCAACAGGAAATTGCCCAGGAGTTGGGGGTGTCAAGATCGGCTGTTTCTCGTTTCCTGACTGAAGCCCGTGAGAGAGGCATCGTTGAGATCATCGTCCATTATCCCTGGCGTACCTCACCCCAATTAGAACAAGAACTCCTCTCGATATTTAACCTCAAAGCAGCCCGCGTTCTGTTAAGGCCACAAAAATCATACGAGGAGATGTTACAGGGGCTTGGCATTTTAGCCTCCCAATACCTTGATAACCTTCTTCATGACGGGATGATTATTGGCATCTCCTGGGGAACGGCTTTGTATCAGATGATCAGAGCAATGCGTCCACGCAACTTACCGGGTATAGAAGTGGTTCAGGTCATTGGCGCCACCGGGGCAGAAGCCGTGCCGACCGACGGCCCTATTCTGGCTCAGCTTTTGAGCAACCGGCTGGGGGGATCTGCTCGCTATCTGCACGCGCCGTTGATTGTAGAAAATGAGGCCAGCCGCGATACTTTGTTGCAGGATCGCCACATTCGAGAGACGATCGCTCGCGCTAAACAGGCCGGTATTATGATAGTCGGGATTGGGACACCCAAGCCGGAGTTGTATAGCCTGTTACGGTCCGGCTATGTGGACGAGGCCGAAGCGCAGCGTATTCGAGCTGCCGGTGTTGCCGGCGACATTTGCGCCCAGCATTACTCATTGACCGGAGAATGGTTGGACATTGACATCAACCACCGCACGGTTGGCATAACTTTGGACGTCCTGGCCGGAATTGATCGGGTGATTGGCATTGCTGGCGGTTCCCGAAAAGGAGCGGCCATCCTTGGCGCGCTACGCGGCCACTATGTGAACGTGTTGATTACCGACGACCGGGCCGCCCAAAAAGTGTTGGCCCTGCATCAATCTTCTGGCTAGCCTGGCTATCAAATCTATATTATGGAAAAGATACTTTTTTCGTGGAGTAGCGGTAAAGACAGCGCCCTGGCCCTGTATGAAATTCTGCAAAGTAAACAATACAAAATATCGGCTTTGCTGACAACGGTCACGGAAGAGTTTGACCGGGTCAGTATGCATGGCCTTCGACAAGTTTTGCTGGAACAACAGGCAAACGCTTTGGGATTTCCTCTCGAAAAAGTACGCCTTGGGAAAAATATTAGTAACGAAGCATATGAATCGAAAATGCGGCAAGTTCTGACCAAATATCAAGACCAGGGGGTGACTGCGGTTGTTTTCGGAGACATCTTTCTTGAAGATTTGAGAAGATACCGGGAAGATAATTTGGCCCAGATTGGCCTGAAAGCGATTTTCCCTTTGTGGCAAAAAGATACCACCGAACTGGTACATTCACTGGTCAGCTTGGGCTTCAAAGCCGTAACCACTTGCGTGGACACAAAGGCGCTGGGCAGAAGATTTGTGGGCCGGCTGATTGATGAGCAATTTTTATCGGCCCTACCTGCTCCGGTTGACCCTTGCGGAGAAAATGGTGAATACCACTCCTTTGTATACGATGGGCCGATTTTTCGGCAACCAATAAGGTATACAGTCGGTGAAATTGTTCTAAGAGAAAACCGCTTTTACTACTGCGATTTAATACCAAAGCAAAGAGACTGAGGAAGGAGCAAAATATGCTTATCTACTTCTGCGCCGCCGGACCTCCACCACATTGGGTAACCGTTCAATAATGGTCAATATCCGGCTGAGCTGGTCAATGTCAGCAATTTCAAGCGTGGCCAATACCTTGGCTTTGTGTTCCTTTTTCTTGGTCATCACATTAACCGCACTCATATTAATTTTTTCATTAGCCACCACGGCCGTGATGTCGCGCAGGAGACCAGGGCGATCAAATGCCTCAATTTGCACGTCAACGGGGTAGGTCACCTCACCTTCCGTATCCCAATCGACTTCTATCAACCGCTCTGGGGCGTGTTCGGTCAGGTGCAGCACATTGGGGCAATCCTTACGGTGGATGGTTACGCCACGGCCACGGGTAATGTAGCCAATAATGTTGTCGTCGCCCGGCACGGGCCGGCAACATTGGGCCAGATTGGTCAGCAGGTTGCCCACCCCCTGAATTTGCACATCGCCGGGCGTGGTGGTGGCAGTGGTGGTGGAACGGGGCGGAGGCAAATCCTCCTCATCTGCCTGGCCAGGCTGGGCAGACTCAACGGCATCCTTGATAAAGCTGACAATTTGGTGGGTATTAATATCGCTCCGGCCAATGGCAGCCAAAAAATCGTCAACTTTGTTAAAGTTGAATTTGCGGGCCAGCTTTTCATAGTTGATTTCTGAAATACCCAGGCGATGCAATTCTCGGTCGAGAATGGCCCGCCCTTGAGAAACGTTTTCCTCATAATTTTGGTGTTTAAACCAATACCGAACTTTAGCCCTGGCTCGCGAAGTCTTTAAATAGCCCAGGTGAACGTTCAACCAATCCCGGCTGGGACCGCCTCGCTTGGCCGTTAAAATTTCTATCTGCTCTCCATTGTTTAACTGGTAATTGAGGGGCACAATTCTACCATTGACTTTAGCCCCCCGGCAACGATGGCCTACCTCAGTATGGATATAGTAGGCAAAATCAATGGGTGTGGCCCCGACCGGCAAATCAATAGCATCTCCTTTGGGGGTGAGTACGTGGACTCGATCCTGAAAAACTTCGGCCTTAACCTGGTCGATAAATTCGCTGGCATCGACCACGTCTTCTTTCCACTCCATCAATTGACGCAGCCAGGCTATTTTTTTATCAAAGTTGACATCAAACTTGGAGCTTTCTTTGTACCGCCAATGAGCGGCCACTCCCAATTCGGCATCCTGGTGCATGTCGTAAGTGCGAATTTGGACTTCGATGTTTTTCCCCTCCGGTCCAACGACAGCAGTATGCAGGGAGCGGTAGAGGTTATCTTTGGGCGTGGCAATATAATCATCAAATTCACCGGGAATAGGCCGCCACAGGGTATGCACAATGCCCAGGGTAGCATAACAATCCTCTATTTCATTGACCAACACCCGCACGGCTCGAATATCGTGGATTTGGTCAAAACCTACGCCCTTCCGTTTCATCTTCCGCCAGATGCTATACATGTGCTTGGGACGGCCTGTCACCTCCGCCTCAATGCCTCGCTGCTGTAATTCCTTTTTCAATTTATCAACAAATCTTGAAATGTATCGCTCGCGGTTGATGCGACGTTCGTCAACCAGCCGGGCAATTTCTTTATAAAGTTCCGGCTCCAGGTATTTAAAGGACAGGTCTTCCAGTTCCCATTTAATTTGCCAGATACCCAGACGATTAGCCAACGGGGCGAAAATATCCAGCGTTTCTTTGGCAATACGCCTGCGCTTATTCTCCCTTAAAGGAGCCAGGGTGCGCATATTGTGGGTGCGGTCGGCCAGCTTGATCAGCACCACGCGTACATCATCGACCATGGCCAGTAACATCTTGCGTAAACTTTCGGCGCGAGCCCGTTCTTTTTTACTCTTTTCAGTTTGCCCCCGAAATTCCTGAATCTGGCCCATCTTGGTCACACCGTCAACCAGTTTAGCCACGGTCGTACCAAACGCTGCCTCTATTTCCTCCAAGGTTACGTCTGTATCCTCAAGCACATCATGCAAAATGGCAGCCGCCAGGGTTTCATAATCCAACCGCAAATCAGCCAATATGTTGGCCACAGCCAGGGAGTGTTGGAAAAATGGTTCGCCGGAGGCTCGAGTTTGTCCCTGGTGGGCTCGTTGAGCCACCTCACAGGCACGGCGGATAAAATCTATTTCCGACTTTGACCGGCCTGCTTTAATTGATTTTAGCCAACTTTCATAGATTGGAACCTCTTGGCTAACCACCTGGGAAAGCTCATCTTTCACAACAACCATGGGCAATTATCTCTCAAATTTTTCAACCTGGGCAATTAGGTCACCTTTTGAAATTTTTGTAACTACTCAGGCCAACCGAATCTAGCATCCTGAGTAGACTGGAGCGTAGCGGAAGTCGTATCGAAGGGTGCGGGTTTTGCGACGAGTCTGGGCAACCCCGCACCCTTCGATACGCGCTCCACGTT
>DAOUMU010000452.1:0-24832 GCA_034409055.1 Anaerolineae bacterium | reverse complement strand
ATGTCAAAGGGAGTGGGTTCTGCCATTAGTTTCCTCCAGTAAAGAATTATCAGAGTAAACCAATCATTTTACTTTTCACTTTCTTTTTGTCAACCCTTTCCTTGACATAACTTATGCGATTGCCCTGTCTGCAAGGCCGGTTGACGTCGCGTTTGGGACGATTAGAGCGAGATTTAAAGGCAGTTGGGGAGAGTGGAG
The DNA here is from genome assembly GCA_034409055.1 of Anaerolineae bacterium. GTDB lineage: Bacteria > Chloroflexota > Anaerolineae > 4572-78 > J111 > DAOUMU01. The sequence goes on along the minus strand of DAOUMU010000452.1, from coordinate 24,634 downwards.
AAGGAGATATTTGGAGCGAGTTTCAGCGAGCGTTGGACGAGTATAGCGAGGAATTCGGACTTGATCTATGAGGAGACTGGTATCTATCTGTGTGGAAATACTTAAAGCGGGCTATTTCGTCTGTACGCTGGTTCTCGGCCTTGGTGATCCGCCTGCCGCTCCGAAGTTACCAGGTTGGTCCCGCCGACGCCCTGGTTGATTCCTGCCTGCACCAGCGGGGCCTTGAGTTTCTATGGATTTTCCCGCGCCAGTCGGGTAAAGACGAGACGGTTGCCCAGACGGTTACCTTTTTGCTGACCCTGTTTCACCGGGTCGAGGCGAGCATTGTTCACGCTTACCCGACTGGTGGCCAGTTGGCGACGGGCATCACTCGCCTGGAGAACCGGCTGACGAATCTGCTGACGGGTTCGCGCTGGTGGCGAAAGAGTAAGCCGGACAGACGGGGGATTGATGCGGCCCAGTGTGCTTTTTTCTCCGGCCATCCTTCAGCCCGGGCTGAAGGGGCGACGGCTAACCTGCTGCTGATTGTCAACGAGGTCCAGGACCAGGTCGAGGCGATTGTAGAGCGGCGGTTTACGCCGATGCGGGCGAGCACGAACGCGACGGCGCTCTACGTGGGCACGGTCCGGACTACGAACGATTACCTGTGGAAAGTCAAGCAGCGGCTGGAGAAATTAGAAGTAGGGGACGGGGTAAAAAGAGTGTGGGTCGTTTCGCCGGAGGAGGTGGGGGCAGAGAACCCGGCCTATGCCGAATTCGTCCGCAACCAGGTACGCTTGAAGGGCCGTAACCATCCGGCGGTCAAGACCGAGCTGTTCAATGAACCGGTGGACGTGGCGGCCGGCCTGTTCCCGGAGCGTCGCCGGGCCTTGATGCGGGGCCGTCATCCCCGGCTGAAGGTGCCGAAGGAGGGTGAGCTTTACCTGGCCCTGGTCGACGTGGGCGGGCAGGACGAGGCGGCCACCGATGCCTTTGCCGGGCTGAGCAATCCGGGCCGGGATTACACGATATGTACCATTGTGCGGGTGTCGCGGCATGGGGATGCCGCTTCCACAACATCATTGATTGGGCCGTGCTATGAACCGGTGGACTGCTGGGCCGACCAGGGCACGCGGCATTTTCAGGACGTGCCTGGTAGGCCGAGCCTGTTTAGCGGATTGCTGGCCTACCTGAAAGTATGGGACCCGGTAGCGGTCATTGTCGACAGCACCGGTGTAGGCCAGGGCATCACCGACGCGCTGGTCAAGGCTTACAAGCGGAGCGTGTTTGGGTTCACTTTCACAGCCAGCAGCAAGGCCCGGTTAGGTAACGACTTTCTGGCGGTGATTGAGACGGGCCGGTTTAGATATTTTCGGGACCGGGTAGATTACGAGGGGTCTGATGAGTGGTTCTTCTTCCTCCAATGCGAACATTGTGGCTACGAGCTGGCCGAGGGCGTACCCATTGAGCGGGGCCTGCGCTGGGGGGTGCCCGAAACGGCGAAGGTGCAGCTTCACGATGGGCGGGGCATCCCCATGCCCCGCCGGATTACGCGATAGAGTCGCCCCGGCATAGGGATGCCGGGGCTACGGGTTTCAGAAACACCCGTAGGCGGGGCATCCCTATACCCCGCCGGATTGCAGAATAGAACCGCCCCGGCATGGGGATGCCGGGGCTACGGAATCTAGGGCCAATGATCGCCCCGGCATGGGGAGGCCGGGGCTACGGATTTCAGAAATACCCGTAGGCGGGGCATCCCCATGCCCGGCCGGATTGCGCGATAGAGTCGCCCCGGCATGGGGAGGTCGGGGCTACGGATTTCAGAAACGCCCGTAGGCGGGGCATCCCCATGCCCGGCCGGATTACTCCACCGTCACGCTCTTGGCCAGGTTGCGGGGCTGATCGACGTCGGCGCCGCGCCAGACGGCCATATGGTAGGCCAGGAGTTGCAGAGGAATGACCGAGATGATGGGGGTGAGTAAAGGATTGACCTTGGGAATGGTCAGTACGTGGTCTGATTTGCGGGCCACCTCTTCATCCCCTTCGTTGATCAGGGAGATGATGATGCCGTTACGGGCCCGTACTTGCTCGATCTGGCTGATCATTTTGTCGTAGACGTGATCCTGGGTGACGATACAGACGACCGGCATGTTGTCGTCAATCAAGGCAATGGGGCCGTGTTTCATTTCACCGGCCGGGTAACCCTCGGCGTGGATGTAGCTGATTTCCTTGAGCTTGAGCGCACCTTCCAGGGCAATGGGATAGTTAAACCCCCGGCCCAGGAAGAGGAAATTACCCCGGTTGTGGTACAGGCTGGCCAGTCCATCGTAATCGTTGCCATTGGCCAGCACCTCGCCGGCCACTTCGGGCAGGTGGGCCAGTTCTGCCGCAAGTCGATAGCTCTCTTCATCAGAAAGCGTGCCCCGCAACTGGCCCAGATACATGCCTAACATGACCAAATCGGTCAGGGTGGTCGTAAAAGCCTTGGTACTGGCCACGCCAATCTCCGGGCCGGCTTGCATCAAAATGGCCCCGTTACTGATGCGGTGGGCCATACTACCCTGCACATTGACGATACTCCACAGTTTGGCCCCTTTAGACCGGCCTTCTTCCATAGCGGCCAGGGTATCCACCGTCTCCCCGGACTGGGTAATGGCCAAAACCACGGTTTTATCATCCAGCAGGGGGTCACGGTAGCGAAACTCGGAGGCATAATCAACCGAAACGTTCACCCTGGCCAGTTTCTCGATGATAAATTTGCCTACCTGACCGGCATAGGCCGAGGTGCCACAGGCGACAATCACAATTTTGTTGATGGCTTTGGCTTCGGCCGGGGTCAGGGTTAGCTCCTCCAGGGTAACCTGGCCGGTGGTGAAATCGACCCGGCCCCGGATGGTACTTTGAATAGACTGGGGCTGCTCGTAGATCTCCTTTTGCATAAAGTGCCGGTATTGCCCTTTGGCCGCACTGACCGGGTCCCAACTGATCACTGTCGCTTTTTTGGTGATGGGCGTGCCATCGAGCTGGCTATAATACTGGACCTCGTCGGCGGTGATGACGGCCATCTCCCCATCTTCTAAAAAGACCATCCGCTGGGTGTGTTCCAAAATGGCCGGGATGTCAGAGGCCAAATAGTTTTCGCCCTGCCCCAGGCCGACAATCACGCCCCCGGCATTGCCCAGACGAACCGTCACAATCCGGTCCGGTTCTTGTTTACTGATCACGGCAATGGCATGGGCCCCTTCCAACTGGGCAAAGGCCAGGCGACAGGCGTTAACCAGGTCGTTGCCCTCGGCCAAAAACTTGTCAACCAGGTGGGTAATCACCTCGGTATCGGTATCAGATTTGAATTCGTGTCCCTCCCGCTGTAATTGGGACCGCAAAGCGATAAAGTTCTCTACAATCCCATTTTGCACCACGGCTATATTACTCGACTCATCCGCGTGAGGGTGCGCATTACGTTCGGTAGGGGAGCCATGCGTGGCCCAACGGGTATGGCCAATGGCTAACTGTCCCAAGAGGGGGGTTTCTTTTAATTTGGCTTCCAAATTGACCAGCTTGCCCTCAGCCCGGCGAATATCTAATTTGTCATTTTCTCCTTTTAGCTCAGGACTGACCACCGAGGCGATTCCGGCCGAGTCGTATCCACGATATTCCAATTTTTTCAAGCCATCAAAAACGATTGTTGGACCGTTTTTCGGCCCCGCATAACCAACAATACCACACATGATATTTATTCTCCTTGGATATGTAGAAGTGAATGTAGATGATTAATAGGGATAACGTTAAGCGTTGAGCGTAAAGCGTACAGTGACTATAATTTCTGTCGCCAGCACAACGCCAACTTGTCAGTTGGGAGTCTATGCTACCTGGCATCAAAAAACAACAGGATTACCAGGCCAATCGGCTGCCAGGGCCACAAAACCGTGGCTGGCATTGCCGATAGCTTTATTGGCCACTACCTTTCTTTTGTGCCGGCAATTACTGGCCGGTTTTGTCAAAAGGCTTGTCTCTTTCCCGGAGAGGGAGTGGGGATCTTTCGGGCCGTGGCTGCCCGGCAGGCATCCGCCGATAACTTCGATAAACCTGCTCCTCGTCACCCGATCACTGTGACCAGACAAAGGCGAAAGGTAAAAGAAAAAATCAGGACATTTCATCCTTCATCCTTCATCCCTCATCACCTGCCCTGTGGGTTCATCCTTCCAGAGTCGGGTCAGGCGCTTATTTATCCCCCATATATTTGGGTGTATTTCATTTCAGTTGTAGGGACCATCACCTCCTTTTTTAGAGCTATTGGTAATTGATTATTGGTAATTAGGATGTACTACATTATAACAATAAAATCATGGGAAACAAATCTAAATTTAATTAGAAAAAAGTTAGAAAAGATTAATTTAAAGGGGATACGATTAATCAACCTTCTACCGGAACTAAATAAGACTCGGTCGCTTCCTCAAGATTTCGATAAACGCCTCGAAACTCTGCCGGCAATTGGGCCGCCAACCGATACATCATTTCTTCGGTCATCGCTTTCATGTCAGGCCGATGCCGGCGCTCATTGGCCAACCGTAAGCGGAAAGGTTGACCGATCGAAAGTTGGACGGGAGCGCGCTTTAGCTTGATCCAATGCGCTTCAATCTGGTCGGTGCCAGTGATGCCAACCGGCACAATGGTCGCCCCACTGCGGAGGGCAATCATCACCGCCCCATCTTTGCCGGTCTGCATTTGGCCGGTTGGACTGCGTGTCCCCTCGGGAGCCAGCAAAATAGCCCCACCATTTTTTAAAACTCGCAAAACCGACTTAATAGCCCTGACATCGGCCGTCTCCCGATGCACGGAAATGGCCCCGTACATTCTCACCAACGGCCCCCATAAAACCGAGACAAACACCTCCTTTTTGGCCAGGGGGATAACCAGGCGGGGGAAACCGCCCAAAACCATCAGGGGGTCCAGGAAAGCAATATGGTTGGTGATGACCAGCAGGGGACCGGTGGACGGAATATTCTCGATATTGGTGATTTCAAAGCGCAGCAGTAACTTCATCAACAGACGCAGGAATCCCAACATCATTTCTTGAGCGATAGGTTTACCGGACAGATTATCTTCAGCCATAAGAACCTGCTACCTTGCCACCTGCTACCTTGACACCTACTACCTTGCGACCCGGCGACCTGCGACCTGCTACCCTGCCACCTGCTACCCTGCCACCTTGCCACCTGCTACCTTGCCACCGGCTACCCTGCGACCCTGCCACCTGCTACCTTGCACCTGCCTACCAATTGCTCTAATTGAGCCACCACTTCTTCAATGTCCAGGTTATCGGTGTCGATGATGACCGCATCACTGGCCGGAACCATCGGGGAAACAGGATTTTCCCGATCCTGTTGATCTCGTTCCAGCATAGCTGTCAGAATTTGGCTAAAGTCGGCGGGTTTGCCCTGGGCCACGGCCTCCTGGTAACGACGGCGGGCCCGTTCCTCGGCGGAAGCTCGCATAAATATCTTCAGGTCGGCCTCGGGCAAAACGACCGTGCCGATATCCCGCCCCACCATGACAATCGGACCAGCCTGGGCCAGGCGACGCTGCTGCGCGGTCAAGGCTGCCCGGACTCGCGGATAAGAAGCGACGCAGGACACGGCCGCTTCTACCTCCGGGCTGCGGATATCCCGGCTAATATCCCGGCCATCGGCCAATACGCTGTATGACTGACCGCCAGGATCAGCCGGTTTTACCTCGATCACCAATTTTTCGGCCAATTGGGAAACTTCGTCAATATTTTCGACATCAATTTTTCGATCAAGCGCGGCCCAGGTGACCGCCCGGTACATCACCCCTGTATCCAGATATAAGTAGCCCAGTGATCGGGCTAATAACGCTCCGACAGTACTTTTACCCGAAGCGGCGGTGCCATCAATAGCAATTGTGATTGGTTGTGACAAGATTGTTCCTCTAGCAAGTGTATTGACCGATTATGCGTAATTAGTCAGGTAGCATCCTGAGTAGGTTGGAGCGCAGCGGAAACCGTATCGAAGGGTGTGGTAAACGCGCCGATTCGAGGCAAAACCGCACCCTTCGATACGCGCTCCACTCTGTTCCGCGCTACTCAGGATGCTTGGCAATGAATTACGCATAATCGATTATTGGTATTCTTGTGAAACGTGTTACGTATTGCGTGCTGCGTAAATTGATTTTTACGCGCCACGCTTTCCGCTCTCCGCTTAATGCTTTCCGTTGCGGCTGCACCACGCTACGCTTTAGGCCTTCTCGCGACGGCTTTCAATCGGGCCACTTCAGCGGGGCTGAGGTGGCGCCATCGGCCCGGTTTTAAGCGACCCAGTTTAATCGGCCCTATGCGGACCCGTTCCAGTTTTTTGACAGGATGCCCCAGGGCCTTGGCTACCTGGCGGATGTGTCGTTTGCGCCCCTCGGTCAGGATGACTTTTAGCCATACGTCATCCCCCTCTGTTTTGAGACGCTCGACCACGGCCCTGGCGGCAGGCTTACCCTCTACCTCAATCTCTCCCTGCTGCCAGCGGGCCAAAGTTTGCCTTGACGGTCTGCCGGTCACCAGCACGTGGTACTCTTTCTCCAGGCCATAGCGGGGGTGGGTTAATTTTTCGGTCAGCTCACCGTCGTTAGTTAACAGAATCAGGCCCTCACTTTTCAGATCAAGTCGCCCCACGGGATAGACCCGTTCTGGCACGTCGACCAGATCGACCACCGTTTTTCGCCCCCGGTCATCGCTGGCTGTGCTCAGCACATCACGGGGTTTGTTAAGGATAATGTAAACCGGCTTTTCGGCTCGTTTGGGTAACGGCCGACCATCGACGGTAATCACATCACGCCGGGGATTGACTTTAAGCCCCAGTTGGGTCACCACCCGGCCATTGACCGTAACCCGTCCCTGTTCAATCAGGGCCTCGCTGGCCCGGCGCGAAGCCACCCCAGCCTGGGCCAATACTTTTTGCAGCCGCTCACTATGCCTCATCATTTGGTTTATCTTCCGGCAATTCCAGTTCCGGTAAATCTTTGATATCTTCCAGGCCAAAAAAGCGCAAAAATTCAAAGGTGGTGCCAAACAACATCGGATGACCAACTGTGTCCAATCGGCCCACCTCCTCCACCAGACCCTTGCTGAGCAGGGTTCGCAAAACCCCGTCACTGTTTACCCCACGAATGGCCTCAATTTCAGGCCGGGTAATCGGCTGGCGATAGGCGATAATGGCCAGGGTTTCCAGAGCCGGGGTAGACAATTTACCGGAAATCGACAGCCCCAGAAAGCGCTCGACATAGTCGGTCAATTCGGGGGCGCTGACCAATTGCACTTTTTTACCAAAACGCTGCAGGCGGATGCCTCGACGTTGGCAATCTTCTTTTAATTGTTGCAGGGCAGTTTCCACGTCTTCTGTCCGGCACTCGATAGCTGAAGCCAATTGGTTGACAGTTGCCGGTTCAGAGGCTACAAATAAAAGGCCCTCGATAATCTTTACCAGTTCCTGGTTGGTTAATGTTTCTGTTGTCATCTCGGCTGAAGGATGCTATAATCTTTCGGTTGACAGGGCATCTTACAAGTTTCTAATCTTTTAGTTCCAGGAGTTAATATAGTCGTGCGTCGGTATACCTTCTCCGCAAAATTTGTTATTGTATTGACCCTGCTCGTTTTGACCGGTTTGGCTTGCGGTTTTGGTAACAGCAGTGAACAGTTTGGCCCTCCAGGGGGGCCTATTCCGGCCAGTCAAGAAGCTTCCGACCGGTTAAAACAAAATTTCCATCAAGCCTTGCAAGAGGCCAGCGGTAATCATGAATCTCAACTGCGGATCACCAATGAAGAGATCACTTCGTTAGTGGCCACAGAATTGTCCCAAACAGGTCAAATTCCGGTAAGCGATCCTCAGATCTGGTTCACGGCCGGTAGAATTTATATGACCAGTAAAGTTCATATCTTTGGACCGCTCAAATTCAATTCGCTCATCGTAGCCACGGCCGTAGTCAACAACGGTCAGATCGTGGTCAAGGTCCAAGAAGCCCAGATGGGAGCCTTTGGTTTTCCCAATAGAATTCTTGAATCGATGACCCAAACCGTTAACGAAACCCTGACCGGCGTTCTGGTTGGGGCCGATTTAGAGATTACCCGGCTGGAAATTTTGGAAGGCGAAACGTTTGTGCTTGGTACGCGCCGGTCGCCGTAGCCGGGTAACCGTTCAAGAGAAACCGGGTTTTTTCGCTATTTAAGGCCATTATTGGCAAAAATTCGTTGCCGGAGATACAAGACCGTGGGCAAATGCAACAAAAAAATCCGGTTTCTGATACCCTCTTGAACGCTTACCTAATCTTCAAACAGGCCATCGACAAACGTTTTGGCATCAAAGGGCATTAAATCATCCACGCCCTCGCCGGTACCGACAAATCGCACCGGTACGCCTAACTCTTTGCCAATGGCAAAAACGACGCCGCCTTTGGCTGTCCCATCCAGCTTGGCCAAAAGCACCCCCGTAATATCTACACTATCTTTAAAGTATTTGGCTTGTGACAATGCATTTTGGCCGGTGGTCGCATCCAGCACCAGTAGCGTTTCGTGAGGGGCAGCGTGGACCTGCTTGTGGGCGATATTTCTTAACTTTTGCAGTTCCTTCATTAGATTAAATTTCGTGTGTAACCGGCCCGCCGTATCGATGATAACCATGTCGGCTTTACGGGCCAGGCCACTCTTGATCGCGTCAAACACCACTGCACCAGGATCGGCATCAGGTTGGTGAGCGATCACCGGGCAATCAACCCGTTCCGCCCATATTTTAAGCTGATCGATTGCCGCCGCCCGAAAGGTATCGGCGGCCGCCAGGACCACCTTTTGACCTTGCTTTTGGTAATGGGCGGCCAATTTGGCAATGTTAGTGGTTTTGCCAGAACCGTTGACTCCGACCACTAAAACAATGGTTAATATGCGCTTCTTATCAATATCCGAGGGGGTAAAACCTTCAAGTAACTTTTGCATCTCATCTTTTAAGATGATTTGCACCCCGGCCGGGGTGGTTACCCCCTCTTGCTTAACCCGCTGGCGGACCTGTTCAATCAAATCCAGGCTTGTTTCAACACCGACATCGGCTTGAATGAGCAAAGCCTCCAAATCATCCCACAACTCGTCATCAATCTGTCCCCCGCCAAACAGGCTGTTTATCTGTCCGAAAACAGATTGTCGCGTTTTGGCCAGGCTGTCTTTTATTTTCTTTCTGTTGAAGCTAAACACGTAGTTACCTCGAGTAAGATTCTGGTATAAATTATATAATATGCTTTAGTTTCATCCAAACCTCAGACCGATAGCTTGCTCAGGTGTCCTGGATTCCAGTGGGGGGGCATCCCTATGCCGCCGCTGACGCAGGGGGATGCGTCAGCTAAAACCGACTTACTGCCACCTTTTGTATCTTACGTCAATCTCTGCTATACTAAAAAAGCTCTTAGTAAGGACTTGAGTTTGTCCCGGGCACTACAAGGGCACACAGAGGAGGTCGTAATGAGTTCAACGGCTCTACGATTTTTGCAACAAGAAAATGCTCGCTTGCAACAACAAATTAAAACCTTAGAGGAAGAAAATCTTGCTCTGCGCCGCTATGTAGACGCGTTGAAGAACCTTTATCGAGCCGCTGAGTTGATTACTGCCGAGGAAAATCTGTTCAACTTACTGGATCAGATTCTTTATAACGCAATGAACCTTCTCGACGGTGAGGGTGGCTCTTTATTACTCCGAGATGAAGAAACCGACGAACTGGTCTTTGTCCTCGTTCACGGCGATATTCGGCAAAAACTACGAGGCTACCGAATTGCCGGTGATGCCGGTATTGCCGGCTGGGTGGTTACCCACGGCGAGCCGCTCATCGTTAACCATCCCCGGCAAGACATGCGTTTCTTGCCCGAAATTGATGAATTATTCCATTTCGTTACGCGCTCAATCCTATGTGTGCCGATGGTGGCCCGGGGTAAGCTTATCGGCGTTATCCAGGTGCTTAATAAACACGATGAGGAGCAATTCGTTGAAGCCGACGCCTCTCTGCTAACCATCCTGGGGCACGTGGCCGCCATAGCCCTGGAAGAGATGCGATTCCGTCTCGAAGCCGAGGAAGAGGCCGTTCAAGAAACCAATTCCCCGGCTCAAGTCATCTGACCTCTGTCACAATTACTCCGGTCGCTCCGGCTTCTACCACAGCCTGGGCTACCGCCGCAGAATCTTCAGGGGAGGTCAGGGCAATCATATTCCCCCCCCAACCGGCCCCGGATAATTTAGCACCTAACGCTCCAGCCTGGCGGGCTGTCGCAATCAACTGCTCCAATTCCGGCGACGAAACGCCAATCGTCTCCAATAACTCCTGGTTCTCATCCATCAGCCGGCCGATCACGTCAACGCCAACCAACTCCTGTTCGATGGCCAGGCGCGCCTGGCGGGCAATCGCTCCAATTTCATCAAAATATCCTTCGTAGCGCTGGGGGTCTACTTGCCAACGTCGGCGTACATCACCGACCACTTTGTGGGTAGGAGCAACGAGACCGGTATCACCTATCACCAGCGTAAAGGGTTGCCCAACCTGCATCCGCTGGATAGAGATACCTTTGATAAAATAGACCGGTTGCTCAAAAGCAACCACCGTATTGTCAATACCGGATGGGGTGCCGTGATGGAGTTTCTCCACCTCATAAACCAGGGCCGACACCTCAGCCGGGGGCAAAAGTTGCCCAAAAAATTCACTCAAGGCCCGAACAATCGCCGTAGAGACAGCCGCGCCACTGCCCAACCCCCGCCCCAAAGGAATAGTAGAGGTCACGGTCAGCGTTGCCTCGGGCGGGGTGGTCTGTCCCAGATGCTCAAGCGTCATCCGGACGATTGTAGCCAGCGGATCGTCAGGTTCAGCCTGAGCCAGCAGATAGTCTCGGCCCAGATCAGAAGCCACAATTCTAAAACCACCCCCGGCCTTGGCCGACTGAAGCGTGGCTCTGGCCTGCACATCCAGCACGGGTACGGCGATGGCCGGCCGGCCATACACCACCGCATGCTCGCCAAAAAGGATAACTTTGCCGGGAGCTTGTGCCTGGATCGTTTTCATGTTTCCAACTGGGAGTCAGGTGTCAAAGGTGGGGGAGCAGGAACCGGTGTCTCTGGCGCTTCCTGATCCTCATCTCCTGCTTCCCGGATTTGAAGATAGGTCAGCGTCCATACGCTAGATCTGTAGATGAGATATAAACCGGTCGCAAAACTACTGACCAAGATCAGGGCCAACAAGGCCAGGGGAATCCCGGCCACAGCCGCACCGATGCCTGAACGTGAGAACAGATAGACCAGTCCGGCCGGAATCCCACCGACCACCACGGCGATGATGAGGGATACCGGCAAAACGACCAACAGGGCCACAAATCCCCAGCCAAGACCGATGCCCACCATCAGCAGCCAGACAATGACCACATCTTTAAAACGATGCTTGATCAGGCCGAAGACATCGCGCAGGCTGTCAACCACACTGCGATTGTCTAGCACGGTTCGCCGCCAGGCCAATTCCTGAAGAGGCGTAATCACCCCATGGATCAAGAGCAGGATCAAAAAGACAAATAAAACGGCCAGAATGGTGAGAGCGATGCCACTGGCTATCCAGACTGTCTCCCCGGTGATCAACAGTAATAAAGGCGAAAAGGCTATCAGCAACAGGAAGATGGTCAAAATTGTCAGGGGGATACCAATAATCAGACTGAGGAAAAAGAGTCGCCAGGCTTCGCTGGACCAACCTAATCGCCAACCTTCAGCCACGGTTACGGCTTCGATTTCCTCAATCTGACGGACCATACCAATCAAGGCCGTGCGAGTCACCATGCGTACGACCACACCCAGCACGATTAGCAAAATGATCAGGCAAAACAGCCCAACCACGACGGCAATGATCGTGTTGGGATCAATAGACGGTATGTCCGGTAAATCACCAAAGTCACCGAATTCGTCGCCGCCGCCACCAGGGAAGTTAAAGTTTCCACCGCTACCACCCCCACCTCCACCACCACATAAAGCCAGGAGAAAACCAAAAAGCCACAAAGGCCGATAACGCCAGGTGATATGAAAAGCTCGTTTTAACAGATCAAGATGATTCATGAGACACCTCCCCCCACCACAAAAAAAGCGGACAACCTAATCAAGGATGCCCGCTTCTAAGATTTTTTGGCAAGTTTAGGCCGCTTTCTCCGCCCTTGCACCAATCTGATCCAGATAAAGGATCACTTCTTTTCGAGATTCTTCAAATCGTTTCAGTAATTCTTGATCGGTATCGCGCAGGGCATTGATGGTTCGTTGGGAGCAAGCTGAACAACCCAAAGCAGCCTTATAGCTACTTAGATCACAATTAAGACAATCACACAGCTTGATCATCATATGGGAAAAGGCTAAAGCATCTTCATGGGTTTCAGGCAAAAGCGCGATTCGCTCGGTCAATTTTCGCCATTCCTCGCCCTTAAGCTTTCTCAAACCACTGACACGGGAATGGGGAAACAAAATTTCACAACGAGAATACATCCTTCTTCAATCCTTAATTCAATAAATCTCTAACAACTCCCTATTAAATAATGAGCCGTGTGGGACTCGAACCCACGACCCACTGCTTAAAAGGCAGTTGCTCTACCGGCTGAGCTAACGGCTCAAAAGGAGATAATAACACAAGCCAACAGCATTGTCAATAGCGATTTAATTTTTTTTAAGGTTAGCATTGACATGCCTCTGGGGAGGAGTTATAATTTTAAAACGCTTTGCGAAACCCTGTAGTAGACGCATGAGCATGCGTCTACGGCGGGCATAGGGATGCCCTTGCTACCTTTTACAGCAGAAACTAACCAGTTCTTGTTGCGAAACCTTGTAGTAGACACATCCCTATGCGTCTACGGCAGGCATAGCGATGCCCTTGCTACCTTTTACAGAAACTAACCAGGAGATGGTATGATCCCCCCAGAGCGTGACGAATTTGCCTCCCGTTTTCCAGACGAAATCCACATCCTACTAGCTATGCTCCGTATGAGTCATTCGGGGGGGGTGGCCATAGCCGAGTGTGATAAGCTTGATCTGCGACCCCGGTTGATTGATTATTTCCGGCGCCGCCTGGAAGCTGAGGGCATCTACGTCTTTAACTATGAAATTAGTGTTAAAGACACCAACCTGGTTCGCAGTTTGACCGAATTGACCGGTCATTCTCGCTTTAAAGACCTGAACCGCAAATATCAATCGATTGTTATCTTCGTTTACGGCACTGAAAAATTTAACGACGAGCAGCGCACGCAATTTATTAGTCTGCTGAACTCCTTGAGAAATAGACTGGCCATAATAGGTCAGCCTATTGTCATCTGGGGTACATCTACTTTTGTTACCCAACTGGCCCACCAGGCTCCTGATTTTTGGAATTGGAAAGAGCATTTCTTTAGCTTCTCAGCCCGTCAACCAACTGCTGACACGCGTCCAGAAACGGCCGAGTCGATTGACCTTTATGACAACCTACCTCCTATCCATCGCTATCTACGCCGTATCATTGAAGACCCCGACTACGCCATCTGGAAAGATTTGTATTTGCCCCTTAAAGCCAAACGGTCCTCGGAAACTATCAACCCTTTTCAGCCCCGCCATACCTTGACCAAAGTCGAGTTGCGTCAACTGGCCCGTCTACTCTCCGACTCTGACGTTGAAACGTTTGAGGCCAACCAAACTATTTTTAGGCGGGGCGACCGGGGCGACAAATGTTACATCATTGTCAAGGGTGAGGTGGAAGTTTTGGTTCCCGATGCTCTGGGTAACAACATTGTGGTTTCTAAACTGGGCAAAGGGGACTTTTTTGGTGAGATTGCCCTGATTGAAAGAGTGCCCCGGACCGCTACCATTTGCACCACCAGGCCGTCCAAATTTGTTGTTCTTAACCACCGCACCTTCACGTTACTCAACGATAAAGCCCCGGCCGTTCTCAAAATTTTGACCGAAATTGCTCAACGTCGCCTGGAAGCTCGCACCCAGGATCCGGTCTCCCCCCTCCGGCGCTTTGCTATGGAGGGGGCCAGCCTGATCGAACAAATCCCCATCGATGTGCGAGACTTGATTGCTCACGACCACCGGGCCGTTATTCTGGGAGAGGCAGGGGCAGGTAAAACGACTGTCTTGCGCCGTTTGATGCTGGGTACAGCAGATCAGGCTGAACATTTGCTAAACACCTCTCAAGAGTCGATCGTCTTACCCATCTTTATTAAACTTAACGCCCTCACTCCCGGTAAAACAATGGAGAGCCTTATCCTGGACTCACTCCACCGTTATGAAATTTATGAGTTTGGCACAGAAGCTGACATTGTTGGTCTGCTTAACGGTGAAAGTCCGGATGATACCTCCATCCATTCTATTTTGTTTTTGCTGGATGGCCTCAACGAAATGCCGTTTCAAGACAGAACCCGTCCAGAGTTAAACCGCTTTATCCAAAGTTATAGGCAGCATCGTTTCATTCTGTCCTGTCGGGTTCAAGATTATGCCCCTTTGCAAGGTTTTCGCACGGCTATTCTGCAGCGCTTAGCCAGTGAAGACATCGAACCCTTTTTGGTAAACTATTTGCGGGCCGGACAAGGTCGTAAAGTGGCCAAAGAAATTTGCAGCGACCCGCAACTGGAAGAACTGGCTCAAACTCCCCTGGCTCTGTATATGTTTGCCCAAATTGCCAAAAACAGTGAGGAGACCCTGCCCAAGAATCGTGGCGTCCTCTTTGAAGTATTCACCGATAATCTATTGGAACGAACCGATAGCGAGTGGTGGAAAATTTTTGGTCGCTCCAAGTCTCAAGTGCCCCTAATTTTACGCAAGAGTACGCTGGCCAGTTTGGGATTGGCCATACAAGAGGAAGAAGCCTGGGCCTTTCCCCAGACTCGGTGGATGGATGTCATCTCCAAGGAACTCCACCTATACCGTGAAGGAGCCACGCCCGGTGAACGGGTCGAGCTACAAAATATCACTCCCGAGAACGTTCATGAAGAAATCAAACACAGCGGCCTGATTCGCTACTCCGACAACCGGGCCTGGGTAGAATTTGCCCACCATACTTACCAGGAATTTTTCGCCGCCCTGGCCCAACGGGAGCAAGGCCACGACATTGAGCCACACCTGCACACCACTGAAGCCCGTCGTCGTTGGCAGGGCACAACCATTCTGCTTTACGGCATTGCCCACGACAGTGCGGCCCTTTATTCAAAAATATTGGGCCTCGAGAATGATTACGCCCGCATCTGGCTGGGGGCCCAATGTCTGGCTAATTCGGGCGAAGATATCACCCAGGCTCTCAAACGTCTCGAACGTCGTCTGCCTGCCCGGCAACACTTTGCCCTGCTGTTTAGTGTGGGCCTGGCCTGCCGCCTGTTGGGTCGCTACCCCGAAGCACTGACTTACTTACATATGGCCACCGAAGCAGATCCCGGATCGGCCGAGGTCCAATACGAACTGGGCTCGCTCTATCGCCAGGTGAATCAGTATGAACGGGCAATTGTGCATCTTGAAGAGGCCATTCGGCTCCGTTCCAACTTTGTAGACGCTTATAACCAGCTTGGCCTGACTTATCACGACCAGGGTGAATATGTGGAAGCCTTGACGATCTTCAGGGCGACCACCCAGCTTGAACCGGCTAACGCTCACCACTTTTACAACCTGGGCACGGTCCAAAAAACTCTGCGTGATTACGAAGCTGCCCGCGAGTCCTTCCGTACCGCCTTGAAACTCAAACCCGATTACCCCGAAGCCAAAACTCAGCTTGATATTCTGGAGAAAGCCCTGGCTACCGGGGTAGTACGTGTCCTGGAAAACATTCCCATTTTGAGCAAGATGACGCTGGAACAGAGTGTGCTGCTGGCCAATCGTATTAAGGTGGTCGAATTTGAACCGGGCCAGATTGTGTTTCACATGGGAGAAATGGGCGATACCTTCTACGTGATTGAAGTGGGCGAGGTAGAAGTGCTGGCTCCAGATATAGGGGATCAACCGGCCGGGATCATCAATCGCCTGGGGCCGGGCAACTTTTTCGGCGAGATTGCTCTATTGCGAGCCGTCCCACGCACGGCCACGATCCGGGTGGTTAAGCCCACGCGCCTACTGGCCATTAGCCGTGAAGATTTTGACATTGTGGTCAAAAGATATCCGGCTATTGCCCACCGACTGGCCGAAACTTCCAGCTTCCGCCTGCTGCGCGACCGCCAGATTGGCCGCCGGGTTGACCTGAATCGCTACTACGATCCCGGTTACATTGCCGAGTTGACCCGTCAGAATCAAGTGACCGTGCTAATGGGGGACATTCATGGCTCAACCTATCTGACCAACTCGATTGGTCCGGAATTGATGGTAGCTTATTTAGATGAATACCTGCTGCGTATGTCCAGGTTGATTGTCCAGGCGGGAGGGGCGATGGACAAAAGCCTGGGCGATAGCGTCATGGGGGTCTTTGGCAACTTCCCTGATCAGTATGGTGATGATCAGGCTACTGCTGCTCACTCGGCTCTACTGGCTGCCCTCAAAATGCGTGAGGCATATTTCATCCTCCGCGACGAATGGAAACGCGAAAACGCTAAATTCGCCCAAACCGGGATGGGCATTGGGATTAGTACCGGTAAGGTCAAAACCGGCACGGTCGGCCCAGAAGCGACCATGGTCGGTCCGGCGGTCAATATGTCCAGCAAACTGAGCAAAATGGCTATTAAGGGACGCACCGAAAGTGAGATCTACATAGACCGTCCCACCCTCGACCTGATTGGTGATGCCTTTGTGACCGAGCCCCTGGATGTGGGCTATACCAAAAAGAAAGTAGGCGTCGAGTTGGAAGCCTACCGGGTGGTGGAACGGCGATGAGAACGCCTTAAACTCCGACGGCGGCTCGTCTGCGTTTGTAGAGTAGTAGCCTCAAACCATTCAGCGAAACCAGGACCGTTCCCCCTTCATGCCCGATTACGGCCATGGGGAGCGGCAAACTAACCGTAAAGATGGCCATGATCATGAGACCAATCATGAAGGTGGCAAACCCTAAATTCGTGATAAGCGTTTTGCGGGTTTGACGGCTCAGGGCGATCACGTAGGGGATGTTACCCAGATCATCGGCCATCAAGACCACGTCGGCTGTTTCCAGAGCCACGTCGGTTCCGGCCGCGCCCATAGCGATGCCAATCGAGGCGCTGGCCAGGGCCGGTGCATCGTTCACCCCATCGCCGATCATAGCCACTGGCCCGAATTTCGCCTGAAGTTCTTTGGTAATGCGCACCTTATCTTCGGGCAGAAGATCGGCGTAGTAATCATCCACACCGGCTCGGGTGGCAATGGCCTGGGCAATGCGCTCATTGTCCCCGGTGAGCATGACGACACGCTCTACTCCAAGGGATTTCAACTCGCGCACCACGTCGGCGGCATCATCTCGTAATTTGTCGGCGAAGGCAATGACCCCCAGCAAACGGGCAGTTTGTCCCGCTTCAATCATTTGGGCCACGACCACGGAAGTTTTGCCCTCAGCTTGCAAGCGTGCCACTTCTTTCGAGGCTGCTTCCAGGCCAAGGCAGGTGAACTCCTCAAAATAGCGCAGGTTGCCGACGCGAATGTCCATATCGTCAACCGTGCCTCGCACCCCTTTGCCGGTGGCCGCCTGAAAAGCAAAGGCTTCCGACAGTTCTAAGTTGCGCTGATTGGCCGCCTCAACCGTGGCCTGAGCCAGCACGTGTTCGGATTTGGCTTCCACGGTTGCGGCCAGGGCCAGTAGATCGTTCTCATTACCTTGCCATTTTTCGTTGGTCGATATAGACGAAGGCAGGCGGCTATCCTCGGCAATGACCTTGACGTCGGTCACGTGAGGGTTACCCTCGGTCAGGGTACCGGTCTTGTCGAAAGCTACCACCTTGATGCCGGCCGCTTGCTCCATATACACACCGCCTTTGAAAAGGACCCCTTTGCGGGCCCCATTGCCGATGGCCGACAGAATGGAAGCCGGCGTACTGATGACCAGGGCACAGGGCGAAGCAGCTACCATAACCGTCATCGCCCGATAGAATGCTGTCTGAAACTCCTGGCCGAGGACAAAGATCGGTATTGCCGCTACCAAGACGGTGAAGACAATGACCCCTATGGCGTAGTATTGTTCGGCTTTGTCCAGGAATCGCTGGGTGTGGGCCTTCTCGCTCTGCGCTTCCTCAACCAGTTTGATCAGTTTGGCGATGGTCGAGTCTTTGGCCAATTTCGTCACCCGGGCTTCCAGGCTGCCGTTTTTGTTAATCGTTCCGGCCAGTACGGCATCGCCGACGTACTTGGCCACGGGCAATGATTCGCCGGTGATCGAGGCTTGATCGACCGTGCTTTCTCCCTCAACGACCACCCCGTCCAACGGAATGCGGTCGCCGGGTCGGACCACAAAGCGATCTTCAATGACGATTTTTTCAACCGGCAAGGTGACCAATCGACTGCCACGCCGGACGAGAGCCTGATCAGGTCTCAACTTCATCAAGGCCCGGATGGCGTTACGAGTACGGTCTAAAGCATAATCCTGTAGCACATTAGACAGGGAGAACAAAAAGAGAAGCATCGCCCCTTCAAAAGGAGCGCCAATAATGGCCGCACCAAGTGCCGCCAAAACCATCAGCAGATCTATGTCAATGGTCCGATCACGGAGTGATTCCAGACCACCTTTCAGACCAAACGTCCCCCCGGCAACGTAGGCAATCACGTAAAGAACGGTTGATACGAGCGGTTGCACGCCCAGATATTCTGCCAGCCAGGCCGAGAGCATTGTGACCAGGGTGACCACGGTAAAAATGGCTTCCCAGTTCTGTTTGGTCAGCCAGGTCCAGCCCCACTGCCAGGGAGATTGGACCGCTTCGGCGGGTTCGGCCACCGAGGGCAACTCCGTCCTGGAGGGGACCACGCAGGCGCCAAACTGTTTCACTTTTTCCATCAGTTGATCCGGCGAGATAAGCGTATCATCGTAAGTTATACTCAACACCCCGCCGGTATAACTGGCCCTGGCTTTGCGCACGCCCGCTATCTGGCTCAATCGATTCTCCAGGACCAGGGCACACGACTCACAGAAACGTCCCCCCCGGGGCTTTAAACGCATGGTGCATGTCTCGAAACGGTCTTTGAAAGCCGGTACAATGTGGTCGGCTATTTGCTCAAGTTTTGATTCTGAGATCAGGTTTGGGTTATAGTTAAACGATAAGTGGCTATGTTGAGGTTCCAACTCGACGCCGACAATGCCTGGCTCGTTGGAAACAGCCTTGTTAAGGAGTTCCAGACACGTCTCCTCATGATTGTGCTCAGCTACCCCCCTATGTTCTGCCAAATTAATCTTACTATTCACATCGGCCTCCTAATTTTTAGACGCATCTAAATTTTATTCTTGACCAGAGTTAACTTTGGCTTCACCTAATATAACAAACGAGAAACCTATTAGTCAACACAAATTCAAAAAATTAGGGAGACCTAACTGGCCGATGAGGGCAGGTAAATTCAGCTTAAAGCAACGCCAATCTCCTGGGCCAGTGTCCGGGCGATGGCGATGGTTTTTTCACCTACTTTCAGGGTTAAGGGTCCATCAAAAGGGGCTATCTCCAGCACAACCACTTTGGTTCCCGGCACCAAACCCAATTCTCGCAAATAACGTAACTGTTCTTGATCCCAATCGCTGACCTGACGAACCATCACAGTTTCGCCCGGTGAAGCTTCGGCCAGTGATTGATGGTCAAGATCGGCTACCGTACCTTCTTTGGTGGGAATGGGATGGCCATGCGGATCGACCTGGGGATGTCCCAACATCGCTTCCAAACGATCGGCCAGGCGACCTGAAATAGCGTGTTCGATCTGGCAGGCCTCAGCGTGGACTTCATCAAGGGTATAACCGGCCATCTTTACCAGAAACGTTTCAACCAGGCGATGTTTGCGTAAGACATTAATGGCAATCCGCTCGCCAGCTTCGGTCAGCGCCGCCCCTTCACGCCACTTGTGAATGAGATAACCTCGCTGGTCCAACCGCTTAAGCTGCTCGGACACGCTGGGCAGACTGATCCCCAGCATAGTGGCAATATCTTTGGTAAAGGCATAGGGGGCTTTTCGAGTCAGCCGGTAAATCGTGATTAAATACATTTCGGTTGATTCTGTCTGCATTTTCCCTTTTCCCTCAATTGATGATGATTTTATCTTAGGTATTTTGAAACATGCGGTTTTAACATTTGTGTGTTATAATGACGCGGTGAATATTGGATAATATAGTCCCTCTTTATGAAATAAAAAGGAGATAATTATGGATAAACAAACATTAATTGACAACTTGAATAAAGACCTGGCCAATGAACTGAGTGCAATCATACAATACATTACTTACGCAGCCAAAGTTACCGGTCCATACCGGCCGCAATTGGCCCAATTCTTCCTGGCTGAAGTAGCCGATGAGCAATTGCACGCCCAATTTCTGGCCAACAAAATCGTGGCCCTGGGGGGTGAACCGACAACGGTACCCAGTCCAGTCCCGGCAGCCAGCACCAATCGTGAGATGTTGGAAGCAGTCTTGGCTGCTGAAAAGGACGCAGGGCAAGGTTATACCCAACGCGCTCTAGAGGCCGAGGAGTTTGGCGATAAAGGTTTGGTCGTGCAGTTAGAAGATATGGTCCGGGACGAGACAGGTCATTCTGAAGAAACGGAGCGAATTTTACGCAATTGGCCCCTTTAAAGACGGCCAGTAACAATGTTTATAAGAGAAGCCGCCTTAATCAGGCGGCTTCTCTATTTGTAACTTATCCACTCTGAATAGTACAAATTAACTTACCCGACCACCAATCGCCACGCCTGAGCCACCACAAAGGTTACACTTAGGCCCATCCCTACAGGCAGCAGCGCCGAGACAACCGTCCATTTGACACTGCCGGTTTCCTTATAAATTGTGTAGAGCGTGGTGCTGCACGGGTTATGAATCAGGCTGAACAGCATCAGGTTGACTGCGGTCAGCAGCGTCCAACCGCCAGCGCTGAAGATAGCCAGGGTCTCGGTTTTCCCGGTCTCAAACATGACCCCGGCCCCAGCACCAAGCCCCTCGGCTCCGGCAGCAGTCAGCACAGTTAACATCAGGACCGTGGGAATGACGATTTCGTTGGCCGGAATGGCCACGATGTAGGCCACCAAAATGACCCCATTCAGGCCAATCAGCAGACCAAGGGGGTTGAGGAAGTTGATCAGGTACTCGGCAATACTGGTTCCGCCAATATTAATGTTGGCACCGAGCCAGATCACTGCGCCGGCAGGCAGGGCAAAGACAACCGCCCGCCACAGCACGAAGATGGTGCGGTCAATGATCGAGGTGTAAATCGTCTGCCAGATACGCGGTGGCCGGTAGGGAGGCAGCTCCAGACTAAAGGTCGAAGCTTCGCCTTTCAGCCAGGTGCGGGAGAGGGCCCACGAGACCACAAAAGTCAAAAGCACCCCCAAGGTGGCTACTCCGACCACGGCCAGGGCCGAAAGCAACCCGGCCAGATAGGTCGGCACCAAGGCCCCCATGAATAACGAAGCGATGAGGATTTGGGTGGGCCAGCGTCCGTTGCAGAGAGCAAAGTTATTGGTGATGATGGCGATAAGCCGTTCGCGCGGGCTGTCGATGATCCGGGTAGCAATGATGCCGGCGGCGTTACACCCAAAGCCCATCATCATGCTCAGGGCCTGTCTACCGTGCGCCCCTGATTTCTTGAAGATATTGTCCAGGTTGAAAGCAACCCGGGGCAGGTAACCGAAATCCTCCAGCAAAGTAAACAGGGGGAAGAAGATGGCCATGGGCGGCAGCATGACACTGACCACCCAGGCCGTGGCTAAATACATACCATCAATCAACAGGCCAGCCAGCCACCAGGGCAGACCAATGTTGGCAGCGGTTTCCTTCAGGAAAGGATAAACGGTGTCCAGAAGCACGGCGGCAATCCAGCCGGAGGGAATGTTGGCCCCTGAAACTGTAATCCAGAAAACCAGGGCAAATAGCAGCAGCATAAAAGGGAAGCCCCAGACACGGCTGGTGACCAACCGGTCGATGGTCCGATCCAGGTCAAAGCGGGGCTGCTCGTCGGGACTGGTCACAGCCCGATCGGCAATCTGAGCAGCGTCGGTGTAGATGGCCTCCATCAAATGTTCGTGGAAATTACCGCCAATCTCCCAGCGCAGGGCATCGGCAGTGGTCAGAATATCATTGGCTGTGATTTGCTTTGAGGGGCTCATCAGGCAGCCTCCAAACTCAAGGTTAGATTAGAGCTGGTTTGCTCGGGGTCACCCTGGCTCAAATCGCCTAACTCTCCTTTGCGAATGGCCTCGGCAATGCGCCCGTCACCATCTAACAGGCGGAGGGCCACCCAGCGCGCATTAGGCAGGCCAGGAAAAACGACCTCGATTTGGGCAACCAACTGGGAGACCGCTCGCTTGAGGGCCGGCGACTCGCTTTGGATGCGGTGAGGTTTGCAGACGGTCTGTCCGGTGGCTACCTCGCTCATCGCCTGGAGTAATTCGGGTAATCCCTGGCCGTAGCGGGCCACCGTAGGCACAACCGGCACCCCCAAATCACGGGCCAGGCGCCGCTCATCAATCTGCAACTTGTGTCGCCGGGCCTCGTCTATGAGATTCAGGCAGATGACGACCCGGTCAGTAATTTCCAGAACCTGCAAGGCCAGGTTCAAATTTCGTTCCAGGCGGGTGGCGTCTACCACCACCACCGTCACGTCCGGCTGGCCAAACAGGATGAAGTCACGAGCCACTTCTTCATCAAGGCTGGTGGAGAGTAAAGAGTAAGTCCCGGGCAGGTCTACCAGCTTGTAACGATGATCGCTATAGACAAAACCACCTTCAGCCCGGATGACGGTCTTACCGGGCCAGTTGCCGGTGTGTTGGCGCAGGCCGGTTAGGGCATTGAAGACGGTGCTTTTGCCGGTGTTAGGATTGCCGGCTAAAGCCACCACGTAATCCCAGTCTGCCATATTGACGCCCAGCTTCAACAAATTGGCGGCGTGATGAGCCGGGCAAGTAGCACAAGCAGTCGCTGAGGGTTTTTGTATTTCAATGGTCATACGACAGCCTCCTGTTGACGGGTAATGTTGATCAGGTTAGCCTGTTCCCGGCGCAGGGCGATGACCGCTCCACGGATGCGATAAGCCGTGGGGTCGCCACTGGGACTGCTCATTTCAGCCTGGACCAGGGTGCCGGGCAGAATCCCCAGGTCCATAAAGCGACGGCGCTCAAGCCCCCGGCAGGCCGGGGAAATACCCAGAACGCGCGCCTTTTCCCCAGTCTTGAGATCGGTCAAACGTTCAGAGGGCGTGGCTTCGACTTCTGCCTCTTTGGGCAGGGGGAGCACAGAGATATTGGCCGCCAGGATGGGGGCCAGGATGTGCTCGTCGTCGCCGGTCCAAAAGCGCACCCGGTGCGGTGACACCTCGGTCAGGCGCACTTCTAAGCCAGGATGGAGCCCCTCGGCCACCAGTTGGGCGTAGATGGCTTCGGGTTCATCCTCCAGGTGAACAATACGGGCCGGCTGATCAACAGCCAAGTTGGTCAAGGGTTGGTCCCCATGCATGACCAACTCGCCAGTGGCCGTGGGAATCGGATCACCGTGGGGATCGTAGGTGGGATGACATAACTGAGCGGCCAGGACATCAACTTCAGCCGGCGACAGGTTGTGCTCGTAGCGTTCAGCCTGACCATGCCACTCTACTTCGGCAAAGCCGGTTTCATCGGCCAGGTAACGCTCCCACAAGCGATGGGCCCGAATGATGTGGAGAGCGTAATCTCGTCCCTTGGCCGTGAGACGAAGTTCCCCCCCTACCATTCGCACTAACTCATACGCCTGCATTGTGTCCAATAGCTCGACGGTTTCATTGATGGTAATCTGGAGCGCGCCAGCGATGCTTTGCATCGTGGGACGCCGCCCGTGCATCTCGCAACTGTGAATGTGCTTGAGGGCGTCCTCACGGAGAACACGTTTCGTCATCTGCCGCGCTTGTTGCCAACGCCAGTAAAGGCCCCGATCGGGCCAGAAAAGCAGCAGCCCCACAGCGGTCACCAAGGCGGCAACCAGTAGATAAATGAGTGGCTGGTACACTTTGCCTCCTTTCAAATCAAAAATACTATGTGTCGTATCCTCTCCAAAAGGGCTCTACGTGGATTCGAGGGGTAAGACCTGACAGGTTTAGTAATCTGTCGCTATTTGTTGCCAATTTGCTACAATTTACCTGTATTATCTGGCAAACTTTCGCTAAAACCTGTCAGGTCTGGCTTTTTACCCCACAAATCCGCGTTGAACCTTCAAAAGTAAGGGCGAGGTAAGTCGGATTGGTAGTGATCGAAGCAAACAAGCCACGCTCCGACTTGCCTCGCCCCTGGTACCACAAATTTAAAGAGGATGCTATGTATTTTTCGCGCCTTAAAGTTAGGATAAACTAAAAAAATATTTAGCTTAGACTAAATTATTATTAATTATATCTGTTTTTGTGGGCACTGTCAAGCATTTTTTGGTATGGGGAATCGAAGCAGAAGAAAATAGAAAAATCAACCCCAAAATTGCCCTACCCAACTTAACAATCCTCAACTAAAACTGGACAATAAGGCATCTCACCATCAGGAGGTGTCTTTTTATGGCTACTC
>DAOUMU010000451.1:0-14113 GCA_034409055.1 Anaerolineae bacterium | reverse complement strand
GAGTAGCCATAAAAAGACACCTCCTGATGGTGAGATGCCTTATTGTCCAGTTTTAGTTGAGGATTGTTAAGTTGGGTAGGGCAATTTTGGGGTTGATTTTTCTATTTTCTTCTGCTTCGATTCCCCGGACCTCGTACAATTTGTCAAATAGGGGTGGTTCCTGTTAGAATCGTCTCAAGTTATCTCTCTCGTAGAGAGGGCATCCCTATGCCCAATCTCTTTCGTAGAGAGGGCATCCCTAGCCCGACCCCCTCAAGTTATCTCTCTCGTAGAGAGGGCATCCCTATGCCCGACCCCCGCATGGGGATTAGGAAAGAGAGTTTGTCTATGGAAACGATATCAATCGATGGCCTGACCCTGTTCTTCAAGGCTGAGGAACGAGACGCGGCCGAACTGATTGGTGAGGCCTGCCAGAGAAGCATTCGGCTCATTCATCAGTGCTGGGGGCTCGATACGCCCAAGGATTGCCGGGTCTATGTTATGACCTCATGGCTCCACTTTGTCTTTCACTCAGCCCCCTGGGCCTGGCAGGTTTTACTGGGAGCATCTTTGCCCCTGTGGTATTTTCGGGTCAGAAAGATGTGGGCGTATGCGGGGGGGTGGACGCAGCCATACGGCCAGCGGGTAGCGGTGGGGGTCAAGCCGCCTCGTCTGATTCAACTGGCCGACAGGAGCATTGGCGCCCGCATATTTGTCAGAGAAGAGGATATCGACACAAAGGTCCGGCAGATCACCTGCCACGAGCTGGTACATGCCTTTACAGCGCACCTCAAACTGCCGATGTGGTTGAACGAGGGTCTGGCCCAGGTGACGGTGGACAGGTTTGCCGGAAAACCGGCCGTCAGAAGCGAGACGATCGAGGTCCTGGCTCGCTCGTCAGGCCGGGCCAGCCCCGGCCGGTATTGGCGTTTGCGGCCAGGAGACAAGGATGCCCTGGTCTACCACTATGTCCGTGGGTACTGGATAACGCGCTACCTGCAAGAGACACGCCCAGAGCTGCTGCAGGACATGCTCTCACAGCGTTATAGACACCGGGTGTTGGAGAGCAAGCTGGCCACTGTTTTCGGCATGAGTCGGGCAGAGTTTTGGCATAAGATTGACGGCATAGTCGTTTCTCATTTCAAACCAGAAGAGAAGGGAATGGCGAATGGCGAATAGGCGAATACCCTACCGGCACAGGTAGGCGAATCAAGAAGCCTGGTTTAGCCGCTCTGGCCAAACCAGGCTTCTTGTTATACAAGAAAGAATATTCATAGAACCAGAATTAGCGCTGTAGATAAGTCATTACGCTTCACGTTTTACGTTTTACGAGTTGGCTAGCGACATCAGGCGGAAGTAACTTTTTGCCTCACTGGCAAGCCAAATTCTGGTTTGATGAATATTAGGTGGAGATGGCGGGAGTCGAACCCGCGTCCAGAAAAGCTGGCTACAAACCTCTACGAGCGTAGGTGACACTCACAATCTCATTTGGGGTTCGTTGGCCACCAAAGTTCCCCCAAACCAGCCGGTGCGTTTCTTAGCTGGGGCTTATCGGCCTCACCCCAGCGCACCCCGATTTATCTGTCGCCCGGCCCCTTCTCTCGGGGTAAGAAGAAACACGGACGTGGCCTGAACGCTGCCAGACCATTAGATGCTCGCTACGAAACTATGCCGCGAGGGGCAGAGCGTTGTAGGAGCGCCCGAAAGCAGTTACTTTCTCGGCAATTATTGTTTGGCCCCAGTTTAACGAGTTAGAGCAGCTCGGCCCGCAGTCTGTAACCTTCCACTTCCCTGTCGAAACCATTTCATCCCCAGGCAGTTTTTAGTATAGCACAAAATTGTTAGAAATACAATAGAGAGTTTCTCGCTAGAAGACTGCTCGGTGAAATCGCCGCTTCGTTTCTTCTGTATCGGCGAAGCGGAGATGGGCGGGCAGTTGCAGTTCGGGAAAGAGAACCAGGTAGGTATCCTTTTGCGGGTTGAGGCCAGTTTCGATTTCGATACCAACACCCTGTACGAGTGGCTGAAGGTCACCGCGCCGGCTCAATAGTTTGAAAGGCACGTTTGGAAACCAACAAGGTCGGGATCATCTCCCGGCCTTTTTTGTTCAGACCGCTGAAATGTAAATTGAAGAAATGTTACAGGTCGTTTTTTGTGTTATAATGTGGTTACAGGGTCGTTATCTGATTACTGCCTACCCATCTCCCCATATCGGGGTGATAGGTGGGCAGTGACTATATGACCCTTTTACACAGGAACGTAACCATGCCTGATGATCCCAATAATTTATTAACCCTGATTCTGGCAATTTCACCGTGCCTGGTTATAACAATCTTTTTTGTGGGTATTGCGGCTCTCTTGTTTGGCGTGTTTTTTCTTTTTTTCAAAAAATCTCGCGCGATTTCTACTCAGGTCGCTCAAGACCTGAGCCAATCCGGCGATGAGTACTTTGCTGAAGTCACGCCCCAACTGCTCCCCTGGGAAGCCACAGCGTTGGCCGATTTATCGGCGTATCTGGAATATTCCAGCCATGCCGGACGGGGCCGCGTGCACGCCCGGGGTAAAGTAAAAAGTTTGAGCCGACCAGACGCCCCCGGCTGGCTGGCCTTTGACCTGCGCATTGAAAATTTCAAAGGCGCGATGATTCTGAAATCCGCCGAATGCGACTGGCAATTGCAATTTTTGGGGTTAACCGCAAAAGAGACGCCGGTTGAGGTAGACGGTGTGCCGTTGGGATCCATTCAGCAAGCCCGGCAAGAGGTCTTGCTGCTGTCCCCCGATGACCGGCCTATCGGCTGTTACCGGCAGTATCAACTGCTGGGCGGTCTGGGGGGCCTGACCAAAAGGGCCCAAACCCCCTATTTTGGCCCCGTAGAGTTGAACGGGCGGTTCCTGGCGGAACTCAACCGCAACCCCATTCTGCTCAAACCGCTCACCGGAAAGGCCTTGCCACCGCCGCTGGTCAAAAATCTGGCTGCTAACCTGACGGCAGAAAAAGAACAGTGGCTGGTGGCGCTGGTGGGGTGGGAGATCTTATACCGGATTGTAACCCGGTAGCCACTTCCAGCAGGGCGTAGATGGCCTGTTTCATCGTGGCCTGCTCCAGGATGTACGCTTTGTCCTGCTCCGGGCTGCCGCAGGAAACGATCAGGTCGGCGATGGTATTCGTATATAAGGCAAAATAAAGGTTATATGTAACCCCTCGCCAGGCCGCTTTTCGGCGTAGATGTGCCCATGCTGGGCTTCAACCAGTTGTTTGGCGATGGCCAACCCCAGACCCACTCCTCCGGCTGATCGGGTACGCGATTTTTCACCGCGCCAAAAGCGATCGAACAGGTGAGGCAGGTCGGTATCAGAAACGCCCGGCCCATTATCGACTACGGTTAAAGCTACGCCTGCTTCTACCTGCTGTACCGTCATCGTTACTTGCCCCCTGTCGGGCACATAGCGCAGGGCGTTACTCAACAGATTGCCAATTACTTGTCCAATACGCTGCGGGTCTGCCATCACCGGGGGGAGATTTGGTTCCACTTGTACCGTCAGGGCAATGTCCTTGTCGGCAGCTTCGGCCTCAAACAGACTGGCCGTATGTTCAGCGATTTCACCCAGGTTGACTTCTCGACAGTCCAGCGACAGTTGCCCCGTTTCGGCCAGGGTGAGCAGACGCAAATCCTCCACCAGATTGTCCAGCATATAGACCTCTGCCAGGGCTGGCGCAATTTGGGCCTCGTCCAGCGGATACACGCCGTCTAAAATGCCCTCCAGCCGGCCCCGCATAATGGTCAGGGGGGTCCGTAGCTCGTGGGCGATGTCGGCCAGCATGTGGCGACGCTCGCGATCATTTTGCTCCAGGGCAGCGGCCATCCGGTTGAAGGAGTCGCTCAAACTGCGGAGGTCGCTGGGGCCACTGACCGCCACCCGCGCCGATAAATCACCCGCCGCCACCTCCTGCGCCGTAGCAATTACGCCGGCCAGCGGGGTGACCACCCGCCGCATCAACAGCAAGCCGATGATCAGGGTCAGCGCCCCGGTAAAGAACGCAATCACAATACCGGCCGGTAACAGGCCCAAAAGGAAAACGATTGGTCTGGGCGGCAAATACTCTACATAGACTAATGTTCCAACCTGACCGCCGTTGAAATGAAGTGGATAAACTTTCTGGTCAATGTTAGGCGTGTAAATCTGTCCGATTAGATCCGTATTGGTGCGGCCCCGATCAATCAGCACCCGGCCTGCTTCATCAAGCAGTACGACGTTTTCCCACTCTCCGGCAAAATTGGCCCGGCTGCCAATGCCGGTTTCCAGCGCAAGCGCCTCGACCCCTGCCCAACTGCGGTGGGCCATGTAGTAAACCTGAAGTGAGTCTTGCAAAGAGGTTGGGGCAAAGGGGCTTGTCGAAGCGGGAGCTTTGCTGCTGAGCAGAGCAAGCAGGCCCAGCAGCAAAACAATGGTAAAGAAAACTACCGCGCCAAAGGCCAGCATCAAGAGCCAAAACAGACGGCGGCGAATTTGATGGATGGATTGGCGCTGATTGTTTGTATCTGACATGATAGGTTTACCCCGGCAGTGGTGGGGCTGGGTGGGAATTTCTAGCTATCTTCGGCAAACTTGTACCCCACGCCATGCACGGTGATGACGTACCTAGGACTGCCCTTTTCGGGTTCTATTTTGCGGCGCAAATTGCGAACGTGAGAGTCAATGGCCCGCTCGTAACTTTCAAAGGCCACCCCACGGGTGGCGGTGAGCAGTTGAGCGCGGGAGAAAATGCGGCCAGGTTGGCTGGCGAGCGTAGCCAGGATGCCAAACTCGGTGGGAGTGAGGGTCACTTCGCGGTCGGGCAGGATGACCCTGTAACGAGCGCGGTCGAGGCTAAGGTCCGCCACCCGGATGATTTCGGCGGGGGGCGACTCGCCCCCGGCTCGGCGCAGAACTGCCCGGACGCGGGCCACCAACTCACGCGGGCTGAAAGGTTTGGTTACGTAGTCGTCCGCGCCCAGTTCCAGCCCGATCAGCTTGTCGGTTTCTTCCACGCGGGCGGTCAGCATGATGATGGGAATATCTTTAAGCAGCGGGTCTTGCCGCAAATTGCGGCACACGTCCAAACCGTCCATCCCCGGCAGCATCAAGTCAAGCACAATCAAATCGGGCCGGTCGCGCCGGGCAGCAGCCAGTCCCAGCGGGCCGGTCTCCGTGCTAATTACAGCGAACCCGGCTACGGTCAAGTAATCACGGCAAATCTGCACAATCTTTGGTTCGTCGTCAACAATGAGAATAGTTTGGGTCATCACTCCACTCAAGTTGTAACGGATGTCAAAATGATTATCTTACTCATAAGCCAACACTTCTCGCACCGTGAGTCTAGACGCGCCTCGGGCGGGAAGGAAACTGGCAAGAGAGGCCAGTACAGCGACTATAACCAGCCATATTACCGTGCCACTGATTGAAAACGTGTAACTGAGCGGCGATTGAAACAGTTGTAAGCCTATCTGGTCGCTGAGTAATTTGCTCACCGGAAAGGCCACCATACCGCCCACCAACCAGCTCAACAGGCCAATCAACATGCCTTCAACCATCACCAGGCGCAACACCGTCCCATCCGAAGCGCCAATCGCCCGCATCACCCCAATCTCGCGGACGCGTTCCAACACGTTAATGCTCATCGTGCCGGTTAAGCCTAACCCGCCCACAATAGCCAGAACCACAGCCATAACCAGTAAAAAGGAAGTTAAAATGTTGAATTGAAAGACAACGGTGTTACGCAAGTCAGCGATGGTGTTGATAGAGGCCACTTTGAGACCGGACCGCTGGAATTGTTCCTCCAGCGCCCGGGCGATCTCAAGTTGGATCGCCACATCTTGTTGGGCGGTGACAATTTGCACGCCGCTCGCCTTGCCAACATCACGAACAACCTGGGCGTAATAGGGATAATTGTTGTAAGCAAAAGACCCCACCAAAACGCCCTGAACCACGCCAACAATTTGCCAACTTGTTTCACGTTGCCCAAATTTCAACACAAGTTCATCTCCCAGTATAAGGTCAGGTTCATCCGCAAGCAAATCGGTGTTGATAACAATTGCATTTGTGTCGTTGGGGCGCAGCCAACGCCCTTCAAGTAAGGTCGGCTGAAGCATTTGGGTATCGGCGGGGGGAGCGATAAGCAGAATATTGTCGCTTTCAGTATCATCTGGCCGCAGCCGGCGTACCGACTGAAACCCCCAACTTTCGACAGCAGCTACGCCCGGAACCTGCAAGGCAGCCCGTTCAATCTTTTTAATCCGGTATTCCTTTTCAAAACGCACCTGGATGTCGAAATTCCAGTATTTCAATACATCATCAAGCGTTAGCAATAGTGAAGCCCGAATGCTGAAAATGGTGATAAACGTCGTTCCGGCCAGAGTCAGGGTTAGCAACGTCAGGATCAAGCGGGTCTTGCGCCGAAAGGTGTTTCGCAGCGAAATCATCAAAGGGCGGGATACGCCCCGTATTTGCTGCAACAGGTAATCAACAATGTTTGTGCCGAAGCGGCCTTGCCCCAATCCATTTTCACTGATTGCCTCACGCACAGTGAGACCTGTCCCGGAAACAATGGGATACAACGCAGCCAGCAAGGGAACCATTAGAGCGATGATTGCCTGGATGAGAATGACCTGGGGTGAAATGGTGAAATGGTGCAGGTCAAAATTAAGAGAATCTGCCATAAAATTGGTAAAAGCAAAAGCCCCAACCGCACCCAGGGGAACAGCTACCAGCAATGCTAACAAACCATACAGTAAAACCGTGACAAAATATAAGCCCACAAGTTGATCTCGTCTGGCGCCAATGGCTTTCATAACCCCAATTTGACGGGTTTGCCGGGCCAGCAGGGCGGAAATTGTGTTGACCACCAAAAAGCCGCTCAAGACCAGGGCCAGACCACCTAAGCCACTCAACAATAGAAGCAACGGTTGCAGGACAATGTTAACCGGATGCTCTCCTGGCGGCTGGACGGTAATAAATCGCACCTCCAGACCGCTGTTCTCAATTTTGTGGCGGACAAGGTCGGCTACTTCCTCGATATGCGCCCGATCCAACTTGTTTTCGGCTACAACAATCTCCAGCCGATCAAAGTTGCGGTTTTCGCCCAGCCACTCCAGCGTATCACGGGTTATGTAACCACTGGCTTGCCCTACAAAGTTGGCCGGAGGCCCGGCCTGGTCATGAACCGTACCTATTATCTGCATGACCCGTTCCTTGCCGTCAGGGCGCTGAATGATCACTTCATCGCCAATCTCAACCCCCATCCAGGGCAACGATTTACGCTCGATCAACAGCTTTTTGTCTGATACCGGCCACTGTCCAGCCTGGGGTTGAATTTTGTTGATTTCAATCTCTTTGTAGTTGGCCAGGGCTTTAAGTTCAAGGTTGCGCCACTCGTCTTCCGGGTTGAGTTTGAAACGGACATCAAGGTGGCGCTGGCCCTGGGCCGTTTCAACGTCCCGCATACCGGCCACAACTTCAACCAAATCATCATCAAAATAGCCGGCCATAATAATGGTGGCGCTTTCGGGTGTAATGGTTGCATAACTGGCATTCATCTCCTGCACCAACACCCCTTGCGAGCCGGAAGTCACGCCAATGGCAAATACACCAACCGCAATGGAAAGCACCACCAGCAGGGTACGCGCTTTGTTTTCCCACAGGTCCCGCAGCACCTTGCGCCAGCGGGGGCGAACCAATGAAATGATAAACGATGAAAATCCCGTCATGAGATGCTCTCAACCTGAACTGGGGGACGAGGGCGCAGGGGTGCAGGAGTGAAATTTCTTATTTGTTCCCCTGTTTCTCTGCTCTTCTGTTCCTTTACAATTTGACCATCGGCAATGGTGATGATGCGTGTGGCTTGTTCGGCCAGGTCATTATCATGCGTGACCATAATAATTGTTTTGCCGTCACTCACCAGATGTTTGAACAATTTCAGGATAGCTTTTGCCGTAAGCGAGTCGAGATTCCCGGTTGGCTCGTCGGCTACCAAAATGGGAGGGTCGTTAGCCAGGGCGCGGGCAATGGCCACCCGCTGCTGCTGCCCGCCGGAAATGGCCGTGGGGAGTTTGTAAGCCTGGTCAACCATGTCAACCTGCTCCAGCAGCGTCATAGTCCGTGTCTCCCGCTGGCGGAAAGTGTACATGTTGCAAAAATCCATCGGTAGCATCACATTTTCAATGACGGTCAACGTGGGCAGCAATTGAAAGAATTGAAAGATAATGCCGACTTGCCGCCCGCGCCAGACAGCCATTTGCCCTTCGCTCAAGGTATGCACTGCCGTTTTATCCACCCGAACCGTACCCATTGTTGGCCGGTCAATGCCCGTCAGCATATTGATCAACGTTGATTTGCCGCTGCCCGACTTCCCCACCACGGCCACAAACTCGCCCCGGCCAATGGACAAATCAATCCCTTTAAGCGCAGTAAATGAACCGGCAGCGCTCTCGTATTTTTTAGTAACTTGATGCAATTCAATCAGGCTGCTATTTTTTTGGCTCACTCCATTGTGTCCGTTTGCGCCCGGATTTGTGACCCGGTTTCTTTTGAACCAGCAATTAAACATAATGTCTCTACCCTTCAGGATTGTGTGGTTGTTGGAATTTCCTGATGTGTTTGCCTGTGATTAAATGAGGCCCCGACTCTTTCCCAAAGGAAATATCTGACTCTTCGCCAATTACGAACCAGGTGGACCCCCGCCAGAATCGCGCTGGCGTAGCCGGCATAATTGTGAAAAACAAGCATAGGTAGATCCAATACGTCCATCACCAATCCGGTGAGTGCTACATAAAGGCCGCACAAAACCATAATGATGATGATCAGGTAATCCAGGTCCTTGCTTTGCATTGTCGTCAACTCCTATCACCTCAATATCCTATGCGTTTAACAACACCGGGGGTAGATTGCCGGCCCAGGCTTTAATGGCTTTCCAGTCACGGTAGTCACCTTCGGTAGCCTGTCCACCTGCTGTGAATGGCCATATCACGCGATAAGCAAAGGGTAATTTGCTAAAGTCCAGTTTCCCCGCAAAAAGGCCCACCTCCACCGGTTGTACTTCCGACACTTGCTGGCGCACCGGGTCCAGAAAACTTGCTACCTTGCAGCGGAGTTTGCCGTCTGGATCAGCCACGGCCAGGGTCAAGCAGCTTAAAAAGTAGGCTACCGGCATCTGGCTCAACGCATCTCGGTGTGTCTCCACAAACGTTACCGCTTCGGGCATCCACGCGCTTGAATGGACGGCACTGCCGACGACGACGGCTCGATAGGGGGTGAGATCACTGATGGTTTGTACCGGACGCACGTCCACCGCTGTCCCTGTCTCGCAGATCACTTGTCCAATCGCTCCAGCTATTTCCCCGGTGGAGCCTGCCTGGCTGGCGTAGGTAACCAAAACTTTACCGTTCGTATTGTCGGCCTGGCCGCAACTTGAGTTATGAAAGCTTACCTCTGGTTGTTGCATGGCCAATCCTGTGCCACCAACACATGTCAATGCCGACACGCCAATGAGGCTTGCCCCACCTATCAGGAACTTCCGCCGGGAGATTTTATTTCTTTTACTCATTTTTGACGTTCTCCTCAGGATTGGTTTGTTTTGCCCAAATGCTTTAATCTTTTAATTTGGCAACAGAATACCAATCAATTATCAAGAATTTGTGAAGATGATGTGGATAGTTGTGGAGAATTGACCCCATTGAAGAAACGACCACTGTTTTTGCTTTCTCAAGTAACGCCTTCGCATAGAACCTTGACATCCCTGCCAGAAACCGGTATAATTATTTATGTCAATCGCACAAATGAGCGATTTCTGAGAAGAGGTGACACAATGGCAGACAATCAAATGCCCCTTTTTCCACAACGGGGGGTCAAAGGACAATACGGGCCACCTATCACCCAGATTAAGTCGCTTGATTCCAACTCATCGTTAGCCTCGGCCGCCGGTGCCTACTACGATCACATGGTCCGACAGGGTTTCTCAGAACACACGATTAAGGCCTTCGCTGGAGATTTGCGACTGTTGCAAAAATATTTCGGCGGCAGTATGGTCATTAGCAAGTTGGGCACCAAAGAGTTGAACGATTTTCTGACCTGGCTGTTACACTACCGCGGTGTGCCTTGCAGCCCCAAGTCATATGCCCGCCGGGTGACAACGCTTAAAAGCTTTTTCGGCTGGCTCACCGGCATCAAGGTTTTGGCCCACGATCCAGCGGCGGCCGTTGTTCATGCCAGAGCCAAAGCGCCGCTGCCCCAATTTTTAACGGACGATCAGGTAGAGAAGCTGTTAGACGCGGCCGAGAAAAAGCTCAACGGGCCTAAACCTGATCCCCGCCCCTATTTTCTGGTTCACCTTATTTTGCAAACCGGCATTAAAAAGTCAGAATGTGTCGGGATTGCCCTGCGCGATATCGACCGCTCCGGTAAAGAGCCAACGGTTCTGATTCGCTACAGTAATCCCCGGATGCAGCACAAAGAACGTAAGTTGGCCTTTGCCAAAGAGTTGCTGCCTATTCACGACCAATACCTGGAAAAATATCAATCTAAAGAACACCTTTTTGAATGTACCCCTCGTAATTTGGAATACGTCCTGGCCGATCTTTCGGAGATGGCCGGCTTACCCGAGCAGGTTTCTTTTGAAATGCTGCGCTGGACTTCGGCTGTCCGTGATTATCGGGATGGAATGGACCCCGACCATTTGCGTAAGAAACTGGGACTGTCTAAAATTACATGGCGAGAAACCTCAGAAAAATTAGCCAAACTCGCCGGACCGGGTTTGTGAAATTGTTATCCTCAATGCCATGACCACCATCATGCTGATCTTTGTCACAGCCTTATTCTTTGGCAGCGTCGGTACACCGCTGATCAGAGGATTGGCTATAAAATCAGGGTTTATTGCCCAGCCCAAAGCCGATCGGGCCCATTCAGAGCCGACCGCCTTAATGGGCGGGCTGGCTATTTACACCGCCGCCGTAAGCGCCCTGTTGTTCATCACCGTTTTGACCATATTTTTTGTGGGTAATCCCTTTAGAGTCCAGGAATTTCTCAGTATTGTCATGGGCGCTTCGATGATGGCGGCCATCGGTTTATGGGATGATCGGCGAGCTTTACCGGCCTGGGCCAAACTGGGGCTGCAACTCATACCGGCGACGCTGGTCTACCTGGCCGGGGTAAAAGTTGATCTGCCGCTGCTCTACGGAGTCTGGAACGACATCCTAAACTTTCTGGTGACAATCTGCTGGATTTTATTTATTACCAACGCCGTTAATTACCTGGATAATGCCGACGGTATTGCCATTATGACCAGCGCCACCACCAGCGCAATTTTCCTGTTAATTGCTGTCTTAAACGGCCAACAACTGGTGTCGATTTTGGCTGCGGCCGTGTTAGGGGCCAGCCTGGGCTTTTCTCGATACAACCTGCCTTTACCCAAAAGCACCATCTTCATGGGGGACGCCGGTTCGTTATTCCTGGGGTATCTTTTAGCCATTTTGGGCATAAAAATTCGTATCCCCGCGAACGACATTCAAATCACCTGGATGGTGCCGATCATTGTCTTGGGGGTGCCCATTTTTGATACGATCCTGGTATTTATTTCCAGAACACGGCGCGGAGTTTCTTTTTTTCGAGGCGGTGTGGACCACACCACCCACCGTTTAGTCCGGCTGGGGATGAACGGGCTGTCCGTGGCCCTGACCATCAGTTTGATTAACGGCGCTCTGGGCTTAACTGCCATCTTCATTACCCAGGCCTCGTTATCTGAAGCTTATGCTGTGGCCGCCACCCTGGTTTTCATCGCCTTATACCTCCTGTGGCAACTGGAGATGAAGGCCACCCACAAATTTAGAACCGGCCGTGAGTCTGTCAGTGAAACCAGCCCGGTTGATACTTAGTACATCAAACCCGAATTGGGCTTGCCAGCGGGGGAGAAAGTAACTTCCGCTTGACGTCGCCAGCCAAGTCGTGAACCCACAGGGCAGGTGACGTAAAACGTGAAGCGTAATGCCTTATCTATGGCTTACTTTTACGTCATTGACCCTGTGGGTTTACGCTTTACGTTTTACGTGGTTGGATGCTTTATGGGGTTGCCTCACCGGAAGCTACTTTTTCATTGTCGATTCTGGTTCTATGTACTTAAACCGGCGACCGAGGTTCAAGAGAGTCAAAACGCCCGCCAGATTATTGGCGGGCGCGGAAAGCTTAGGAATGAGAATTAATTAACTTTCCCATTTGCTCCCCCTGGATTGCCAAATCCAGCGGTTTATGGCCCGGATTTGGCAATCCGGGCCGAGCGAAATGGACAAGGCCAGGCATCCCTATGCCTGGCTTTTATCTTCAAGAACAGGTAGAGCCATAGTAAACGTACTGCCCCCGGCCGGTTGGCTTTCGGCCCAGACCTGACCCTTATGTTGTTCAACAATCGTCTTAACAATGGCCAGGCCAAGCCCACTACCGGGCACATCATCCAACTCAGGCCGGGCTCGATAGAACTTTTCAAACACCCTGGGTAAATCTTTGGCCCGAATCCCGGGTCCGTTATCAACAACAGATATCAAAGCATGGCCATTCTTTTGGCCAAGTTTAATATGAATCTGGCCCCCCTCAGGGGTATATTTTATGGCGTTATCGAGTAGATTGCTCACTGCTCTTGAGAGCAAAACAGAGTTACCTTCAATGACCAAATCTTTGTCCGTATCATCCAGCACCAGTTCCACTTTCTTTGACCTGGCCAGCGGTTTCATGGCATTGACGCTTTCCTGGACAGACTTCTCGAGACGAATTTTCTCGTAGGTCAGTTCCTCCAACCGTTCTAATCTGCTTAATTCCAGCAAATCTTCGAGCAAAGATTTCATCAGGTTGGCCGCGCGGGTAATGCCTTCCAAATCTTCTTCCTGACGGTCAGTAACCGGACCATCCATTCGCACCAGTTCAATGTACCCCTTGACCGTGGCCAGGGGCGTGCGTAGATCGTGGGTAAAAGCGGTCACAAAATCCCGCTTCATTTTATCCAACGCCTTATAAACGCTAATGTCTCGCAGGACAGTGACCAGGCCCATATCTGGAATCTCGGTAATGTTGGCCCACATCGTACGGCCATCGGGTAAGGGCACTTCACCGGCTGTGCGCGAGCCAGGCGAGATCAGTTTTAGCAATTGGCTGTTGTTCGTTAATTCGGACAGTTGATGACCTGCCCAGGGCTGCCCGTTTAATTCCAACATTTCCTGGGCGGCCGGGTTTAGGAGCAGTACTTCATTTTCGGGGGTGGTCACCAGGACAGCATCTTGGGTACTGTTAATAATCGCCGACAGTTTGGTCCGCTCTTGTTCCGTCTGTTTATAGAGTTGGGCATTTTCCAGAGCAATGGCCGCCTGGTCGGCGATGGCGCTGAGCAAGGGCAAATCATCTGCTTTAAATTTGTGAGGTTCATCATGAACCAGCGTTAGCACCCCCAGGATTCTTTGCCGCCGGCGCAGGGGAATACCAATCACCGAGCGCACATCATAGGGCTGGTCATCGTACACAACCCAGCGGCGATCCTGGTAAGTGTCGTCGATAATATCCCCCTTACCGTGCTTGAGCATCCATCCGGCGAAACCTTCAGTTAAAACCGTACCCACAATGCGATCAGCCCGATCACCACTCACTTCTTGTTGCAAGATAAAAGTAGACACGCGATTTTCATGATCAAACAGCATAACGCTGCCCGTACTGGCATTAAGGTGAGACACGGTTAAATCAAGCACGCGCCGTAACATCTTATCAGGATCAAGGTCTTTATTTAATTCATCGCTGATCCGATTCAATAAATCCAGTTTTGATTGCTCTTCCATTTTGGCCTGCACATTAGGACTATTTACCTAACTCATTGTAAGTTTATTATATCACAATTTAGAAAAGAGACAACGTTGAAAGAGCAACATTATGTCGTATCCTCTTCAAATTTGTGGGTAGCGTAGGGGCGAGGCAAGTCGGAGCATCAGTACATCCAAATTTGCTCTAGGTTCTGTTGACATTTGCCTAAAAATGTCATTCCGAGGAGCGCAGCGACGAGGAATCTCCAGCAACGAGGACAAATTCAAGGCGAAATAGGAGATTCTTCGCTCCCTGTGGTCGCTCAGAATGA
>DAOUMU010000450.1:0-18279 GCA_034409055.1 Anaerolineae bacterium | reverse complement strand
AGCTACTGAAAATGGGTTGAAATCGGGTCATGGAACGCTGATTTCGCTGATTTCTCGCTGATAAACGCAGATAAATCCAAAAAATCAGCGTAAATCTGCGGTTCAATCTGCGGTATCTGCGTTCCATTTGGTGTTCGCACGCAAAGCTACAAAAAACGTTAGCATTAGAAACGTTCAATACAAATTTTGTTACCCTGCTACCTTGCTACCTGCTACCCTGCCACCAGTGAAAGCGAGCCCATTATGTCTGATAAATTACCTTCCTGGGTAGAAGAACTACGCAAAACAGAGCCTGACAAGACCGTCAGTAAAACAAAAAAAAGGACCGCCAGGCCCAAAGCAAAACCGACCGCTAAAAAGGCGTCCCTGACCCAATCTCAGATGATGATTTTAGCCGGGTTGGCCCTGGCCCTTTGCCTCATTTGCGCCGGGATGATGGGGGTCATTTACCTCAATCGCGACATTCTATGGGGCGCACCCTCTCAAGAGATGGCCGCGGTTCCTCCTGTCGCCGATACGTCCATACCTCCTACCCCCACAACTACTGATACACCGACTGCCACGCCGCCTGCGGCTACACCGACCTCGATGCTCCCCACCGCCAAAGCGACGACAGAACCGTCGCCAACGGCCACTTATGCCGTGGCCCCAGAATTTATCAACAAGGACAAAATTACTGAGATTACCGGGTTTGTCGAAGAATGGCGCCAACTGTCCTTACCGGAGGAGATGCCGATCAATTTCTTAACCCGTCGCCAGTTACGGGAGCAGTGGGGAGAAACATCTTTTGATAAAGCCGCCCTCGAAGCAGTGCAAACTCAACAA
The DNA here is from genome assembly GCA_034409055.1 of Anaerolineae bacterium. Taxonomy (GTDB): domain Bacteria; phylum Chloroflexota; class Anaerolineae; order 4572-78; family J111; genus DAOUMU01. The sequence continues at coordinate 17,454 of DAOUMU010000450.1, read as the reverse complement.
GAATTTTACAATGCCCTGGGATTGATCGAACCGGATGTCGATCTGGTGCAGGCTGCCCTGGACACCCAAATCGACATTTTGCTGGGCTACTATGCCCCGGAAGAAAAGGTTATGTACATTATCGCCGAATCGGTCAATATGTTTGCCCAGGAGGAGATGACCTTTGCGCACGAATATGTGCACGCCCTGCAAGATTATCACTTTGATTTAAGCGCATTTTTGAATAATCGGGAAGCTTCAGGTGATACCTTACTGGCTATTCGCTCGCTGCCCGAAGGTGATGCCCGCCTGGTTGAAGATATATTTACCTGGCAAAATATTACTCAGGACCAAATCAACTATACGGTTTACCGTTATCTTTTTCAAGAGCATCCCCAGCTCGAGGGGGTTTCACCGGCCCTGGGTATCTTTACTTATTTCCCCTATACCGCTGGCGAGTACTTTGTGATCTATCTTTTCATTGAGGGCGGTTTCTCCTGGGACAGGGTCAACCAGGCCTATAGCAACCCGCCCATTTCCTCAGAACAGGTGATGCATCCAGAAAAATACCTGGCCGGTGAAGCCCCGGTACCCATCACCCTGCCTGACCTGGCCCCTGCTTTGGATGATACCTGGTACGAGCTTGATCGGAATGTGTTAGGGGAGGCCGGTTTTTTGGTCTGGCTGGTCGACCAGGTTGAGGATCAGATAGCCATCGACGGAGCCGCTGGCTGGGATGGGGATGCCTACACGTTGTGGATTGACGATGCAAACCATCGCCTGCTGGCCGAGTCATCCCTGTGGGAGACAGAAGCCGATGCCATTGAATTTTTTGAAGCCTTTAACGCCTATATGAATCTCCGCGAGGGTGACCAGGCCAGGTATGAAGAAGCCGGCATCTATTTTTGGGAATATGAAGCCGGTGTCACCTTTTTGAGCCGGCGTGGGCGCCGGATACTGATTATCATCGCCCCTGATAGGACCATCCTGGACGGGGTGCGTAGCCAGTTTACCGAATTTTAGAGACACAAGTACTTCATTGCATCAAACATAACTTGGAGGAGAACACTTATGGCTGAAGCATGGGAAATTTACTTACAAGAAAAACTTATCGATGAGGAGAAACTGCAAATCCGTATAAAAGAACTGGGGGCAAAAATTTCGGCAGACTACGAGGGCAAAAATCTATTACTGCTGTGTATTCTAAAAGGAGGCATTTTATTTCTGACCGATTTAATGCGCCACATCACGATCCCCCACGAGATCGATTTTTTGGCCGTATCCAGTTATGGCAAAGAAATTAGAGAATCTACCGGGGTCGTCCGCATTTTAAAGGACCTGGATGAACCAATTGATGGACGCCACGTTTTAATTGTGGAAGATATTATCGATACCGGCCACACCCTCGACTATATCATCCGCAACCTGATCGCCCGGGAGCCAGCCAGTTTAAGGATTTGCACCTTGCTGGACAAAGCGGAACGCCGCGAGGTGAATATCCCCATCGATTATACCGGCTTTGTCATTCCCAATAAGTTTGTTTTTGGCTACGGCCTGGATTTAGACGAAAAATTTAGAAATCTGCCGTGCATCGGGGTCGTCAAAGAGAACATGATCGTTGAATGAGCGAATTCGCTACTCCGGCACCCTGCTTTTAGCCATCGTTTCCTTTACCACTGGCGTCAGACCAATCACCTGGCCCTTTTCGGCCAGCGCTTTCCAGCGAGGGTTACGGATGGGCGGGCATTGCCAGGCCTGGGGGGGGGTATTGGCCCGCAACCCTTTGAAAGCGGTTAAGATACCGCAATGATAACAATGCTCACGGCAATCTATCTTGGTTTCCCCCTTCTCCGCCGCGTACCAATCCATCAAAAGCCACCGTTTCTCTACCCCGGCATTAATATGGTCCCAGGGAAAAATCTCATCCGCTAAGCGGATCCGGTGGGCATACCAGGCCGGATCAAGACCGTGCTCGGCAAAGGCCTCCTGCCATACGTCCGGGCGATGCCAATCACTCCAGGCATCAAACTTGGCCCCTCTCTCCCAGGCCGTTTTGATCACCGCTCCCAGGCGACGGTCGCCCCGCGAGAGGAAAGCCTCCATCAAGCTTTCTTCCGGCTCGTTCCAGTTGAAAATAATGCCTTTGGTTCGACCAAATTCCTGCCGCATCAACGCTTGCTTGCGGCGAATCTCCTCCAGGGAAGCTAAATCGGCCCATTGGAAGGGGGTGTGTGGTTTGGGCACAAACGTACTCACTCCAACCCGCACCTTGGCTTTGTGGCCATGATATTTCTTACCAATGGTCAGCACCTCTTTGGCCAACCTGGCGATGGCAATCACGTCCTCATCTGTTTCCGTCGGCTGACCAATCATAAAATAAAGCTTGATCAACCGCCACCCCCGGCTATAAACATCATCAGCGGTTTGTAGTAAATCCTCGGTACTGATGTATTTGTTGATCACCTTGCGCATCCGGTCGGTGGCCGCCTCTGGAGCAAAGGTAAAACTACTCTTGCGATTACCCGACAGCATCTCTAACAAATCGGCCGAGAAAGACTCGATGCGCAGACTGGGCAGAGAAATATTCAGAGCCCCCTCGCCGTATTTTTCAGAAATGGCCTTAACCAGCGGTCCAATCTGGGTATAGTCGCTGCTACTTAGAGAAAGCAAACCAATCTCTTCATAGCCGGTATCGGTAACAATTTTATCAACCGTCTCCAGTAACTCTTCCAGTGAGCGTTCCCGCACCGGTCGGAAAATCATACCGGCCTGGCAGAAGCGACAACCCCGCGTGCAACCCCGCTGAATCTCAATAGAGCCCCGATTGAAGGTGACGTCCACAAAGGGCACCACGAAGCGGGTCACCGGCGGCGGCATTAACGGCGTAATCCGTTTGACAATATGGTGTTCAGCCTCCTCAACCAGCGGTTCGACATTTGAAACCGTACCGTCCTCCTGGTAATAAGACACAGCATAGAAGCGAGGGACATATACTCCGGGAATACGTCCCAGCCGACGTAGTTGGGTTTCGCGGTCTTTATGTTCGACCTCGCGTATCGCCTGGATGATCTCCAGGATAACATCCTCTCCCTCACCCATGACGAAAAAGTCGATAAAGTCGGCCATTGGCTCCGGGTTAAAAACAGCATTGCCGCCAGCGCAAACCAGAGGGTAGGTAGCATCTCGTTCCACACTTAAGAGCGGCATCCCCCCCATATCCAGGGTTGTGAGCACATTGGTATAAAGTTGTTCATAGGGCAAGCTGATGCCAATCAGGTCAAAGTCACCCAGTTCGTGCCGGTTTTCCAGAGCATATAGGGGCATACCCACTTCTCTCATCCTGGCCTCCATGTCAGGCCAGGGCACGTACACCCGTTCAGCCAATACATCCTCACGCTTGTTGAGTAAATCGTACAAAATGGCCAGTCCCAGATTGCTCATTCCTAAATCATATACGTCAGGAAAAACCAGGCCGACTTTGGTTAAAATTTTTGGATCAGACCAATCTTTGACCACACTGTTAAATTCTCCGCCAATATAGCGAGCCGGCTTTTGCACCGTGGTCAAAATTCGGTCCAACTGGCGATCATCAATCCGCATCAATTATCCCCCCTAGGACAAGAGTCACTCCATCTAATGTCCTATAGGAGTTTCTTATAATTTACAATAAACTAATTGTAGTTAATTATGATAGCATAAAAGCACCTGGCCCTCAAACTCCAGTCGGATCGTCCTGGAGGAACCAAATCAAAACCAATTTGTCTGGGGCAAAATCAGGTGTTATCATAGTATTATCCATAGGTGGTCCCACAGTGTATAATAGTCTGCCCTAAACAATTTTTCGAATAGGCGCACAAACAACCTGATACTCCACCACCAATGCTTTGGAATAGGACCAAATGACCTCCCAGCAGCCTACTCAAAAAGAACGTATCCTCAAAATTATTAGTACACCCAGCTTCAAATTTTGGATTATCACGCCCATCTTTATTTTTATTGTCTCCTTAACGTTAGTCCTGGTTGGTTTCCTGCTGATAACCGGTCAAATACCCATCGAATTACTGATTGTTTCACTCATCTCATTCTTGGCCATTATCGGACCGGGGCTATTAATTATCCGGCAAATTACCCGACGTATAAACCAGATTACCAACGCAGCCGAACAGGTAGCGCAGGGGGAATTCAACATTCGGATTGACGATGAGAGTGACGATGTCATTGGCCGATTAGTACGCGCCTTCAATCAAATGGTGACCAATTTAGATCATCTTCACCAGAGCCGTGATCTATTAAGCCGAACGATGTCCCCGGCCGTACGGCAATCCCTGATCGAGAAGGGATTGGACTTTCGCGGCATCGCCCAAATCGTGAGTATTCTGTTTATTGACATCAGGGATTTTACCCGCATTACCGAAAGGTACAATACGGAGCAAGTTGTTTTTTTTCTAAACGATTATTACACCAGTATCGCCAATCAGGTTCATATCGGCGGCGGTATTATTGGCAAATATGGCGGCGACTCAATCCTGGCCTTTTTTGGCCCACCCAATCCCGAACAACCACCAGAAAAATCGGCCACGGCAGCCCTGCTGACAGCCCTGGCCTTGCAAGATACCATCGAGGAATTGAGCTGGCGCTGGGCGATTTTGGGCTTACCGTCCATCCGGGTAGGGATGGGCATCAGCGTTGGTCCGGTGGTGGCCGGACCAATTGGCTCTAAAGAGCAATTTGAATACACTGTGATCGGCGATGCCGTCAACCTGGCCGCCCGGCTGCAAGCCCTGACCCGCAATGTTTCGAGGTACAGCATCATTCTTAGCGCGGAAGCCTACGAGATATTAGAGGCAAGAGTCAAAAATCAGCTTCAAGTGGTCAGCCAGGAAAGTTACGAGGCCCTGGATGAAAAAGAAAAAGCTCACCGGCCGGTTCAACTGGTTGATCTTGGCGAAGTGCTGGTAAAAGGCAAAAAAGGCCCGACTCACGTTTACGGCATTCCAGATTACAGTTTCAACTCACCAGACACAGATTTTACCTCTTCCCTCCAAACACCCCCCATAAAAAGGCCACTAGAGCCAAAATGATCATGCTGCCGCCCAGAACATCCCCCTCATGACTAACACGTAAATTAACCCCGGCAATTAACAAACCCACAGCAACCACCATCCAGTTCAACCGGTTGATCACTCTCTCCAATCGCTGGATGGTTTTTCGGGCGTCGGGAGCCAAAGAGGTCTGTACGGTTAAATTACCCCGTTGGGCTAAGGTTAAGACCCGATCTAACTGGGTCGGCATTTTGAGCAGAAGTTGCCCCAAGACGACAAACTCTTGCCACCAGCCCCGCCAATTTTGCTGTAACTCGTCCGCGGCCAGGCGTTCGGCGAAGGGAATGGTTTCGGTCCAGGGGTCAAAATTGGGGTCAAGGTTAGTAGCCATTCCGGACAGAATGCCCACGGCTCGCATCACAAAAAGCATGTCCACTTGAAACTGAAAGGGGGCATCATAGATGACATCCCGGTATTCTCGGATAAAATAGCGCGCTTCATTCAGAGCCACGTCACGCATTTGTCCCATGCGAACCCCCCAAAAGCGGGCAAACATCTCTTCATGCACCTCTTCTAATCGTTTTAAATCCGCGCCAGGCAGCAACACCCCGGCATTCACGTATGATTGTACAATCTTATGGGCATCACGCGTACCCACGCCAATAGCATACTCTTTCAGTGACGCCCGCAACCGTTCGGGAATAACCGCTACCATGCCAAAATCAACAAATACGATCTGAAACGGCCGGTCGGGCTTGTAGGGTACCGGGTCATCAGGCTTAAAATCGGTCACACCGGCTGCTATCTCATCGGGATGAGGTAAAGGCTTGATAAATACGTTACCAGGATGGGGATCAGCATGGACAAAATTGGTGATGAAGGTTTGTTGCATATAAATATTGTAAAATTTTTTGGCTACTTTAGGCCGACTGACCCCGACCGCATCAATGGCCGCCAAATCTCCAATTTTAATGTAACCCACATTTTCCAGGGTCAGGACATAGGCGGCACTGTATTCCCAATAAACTTTGGGGATACATACCTGAGGATCGTCGGCAAAATCGCGGGCGAAATGCTCGGCATTGCGCCCTTCGGCCTCAAAATCAAGTTCATTGCGGGTCACGGTCATAAATTCTTCGGCCAGCCAATCCAAATCCACCCGCCGGCTAACCCGTTTGTAATACTTTAACCAGCGAATGGCCAGGGCGATAGCACTCAGGTCTGTTTCCACCAGGACCTCAATATTGGGGCGCAGCACTTTCACCACCACCTCCTCACCCGAGGCCAGTCGGGCCAGATGGGCCTGGGCCAGAGAGGCCGCCCCAACCGTCTCGGGCGCAAACCACTCGAATATCTCGGAAATAGGACGGCCAAAATCTCCTTCGACTTGAGCCACAATATCTTCGAATCGTTCGGGGGGAACTTCGTCCTGCAGGCCGGCTAATTCGCCCGTCACCTCGGCCGGTAGAATATCTACCCGAATACTGAGAAACTGGCCCAGTTTAATTAATACGCCCCCCATCTCCACCGCCAGGAAGCGATAGCGACGAGCAATTTTTTGCCAGCGAGGCAGGGGCGGTGTCCGAAACCAGCGCAGAATAGGCCGGTTGAGGATAATATCCCACCAGATGACGTGCAAAAAGGCTTTGGCAAAAAACCAACGGACCTTACGGTAACGTTTTCTGTCTATTTTTGAGGAATCAAATTTAGCCGTCTCAGGGCTAAGGGCCTGGCCCAGCTTACGGTGCAAATCCTGCTGAATCTCTTCGGAACTACGTTGGCGATTGTTTGGCACGAATAGATGTCACTTTCGCTTTTAAGATTGTTCATCATTATAGTAGTTTTAGTGACTGCCTCCAAAGTTATGGTATAATATCCGCGCTGGAACATCCAACATTTCAGGAATCAAATCTTTAATAAGGAGTGACCTCATGAAAAAACGAAATTACTGGATTATCGGCCTGGTGCTGGTGGGGCTGCTGGTATGTGGCGGCTTTATCGGCCTGGGTTTGTGGGTGGCCAACAACCTTGGCGATAGCGGTGATGGCCTGGCCTTTGGCGACGCCGTGGCTATTGTCCGGGTAGAGGGCATTATTTTGCCCGGCGAAGCACCGCCCCCCAACCCCTTTAGCGGCGACACAGGAGCCGCCTACAGCCAACAGGTCATCAACGACCTCAAAAAGGCCAACGAGGATGAAGATGTAAAAGCCATCATTCTTTTTGTCGACAGTCCAGGCGGCAGTGCTTTTGCTTCTGACGAGATTGCCCTGCAAATCCAGGATATGGACAAACCCATTATCGCCGCGATGGGCAGCCTGGCCGCATCCGGGGGGTATTACGTGTCTGCCCCAACCGACGAAATTTGGGCCAGCACCCACACCTTGACCTGTTCCATCGGCGTCATCAGTCAATTTCCCAATTTTGAAGAGTTTGCCGAGGAGTATGGTATCACCTTTATCACCATCAAGAGTGGCAAATTCAAAGATACGGGCAATCCCTTCCGTGAGTTCACCGAAGAAGATAGGGCCCTGTGGCAGGCCATTACGGATGAAATTTACAGCGAGTTTGTGCAAGTGGTGGCCGAGGGACGGGACATGACCGCAGAAAAAGTGCGGGAAATGGCCGATGGCCGCATCTGCACCGGCAAGCAGGCCCAGGAGATGGGATTGGTTGACAAAATAGGTTACCTGTCCGACGCCATTGACCGCGCTGCCGAGTTGGGCGGCATTGAAGGCGAACCGCGCATCATCGAGTACAAGCGTAAGACCGGCTTTTTCGACGCCCTGGGCGCCAGCCTCAATCGCCCCAGTCCGATTGAGGAGTTACAGCAACTCCTTCACTATCACGCCGGTTCGCCGTTGATGTATTTATATGTGGGACCGTAGGCCAAGGAGAACAGGTTTCTTCAGCAAGCTGAGGCAGCTAGCTTTATTTCGTATTGCGTATTGCGTGTTGCGTGTCGCTAGCGGAACACGCAATATGCAGCACCTCATCAAGCATCAGTAGATCCAAATACCGGAGAACAGAATGCGCGCCGTAGACATTATCGCCAAGAAGCGAGATGGTCAAGAACTGACCAGCGAGGAAATAAAATTCTTTGTTGATGGTTACACCCGGGGTGATATCCCCGATTATCAGGCCAGTGCCTGGTGTATGGCCGTGCTCCTGAACGGGATGACCGAGGCGGAGGCGACGACCTACACCTTGTACATGGCCCACTCCGGCGACATGCTGGACCTGCATCACATCGCCCCCCTAGTGGTCGATAAACACTCCACCGGTGGGGTGGGCGATAAAACTACCCTGGTCATCGCTCCCCTGGTGGCCTGCCACGGCCTGCCGGTAGGCAAGATGAGTGGGCGTGGGCTGGGCTTTTCAGGCGGCACCATTGACAAGCTGGAAAGCATCAGCGGTTTCAATGTCAGCCTGACCACCCCCCAATTTATGGATATGCTGGCCAAGCACGGCATTGTTGTCTCCGGCCAGAGCGCCGACCTGGCCCCGGCCGACGGCAAATTCTACGCCCTGCGTGACGTGACTGCTACCGTCGAAAGTCTACCCCTGATTGCCGCCAGCGTGATGAGTAAAAAGATCGCCGCCGGGGCTGACGCCATTGTGTTGGACGTCAAAGTAGGCAAAGGGGCTTTTATGAAAACGGTGGAGGAGGCAGAGACGTTGGCCCGGCTGATGGTCAAAATTGGCCAGGGGGTGGGCCGCCAGGTGGCCGCCGTGCTGTCTGATATGAACCAACCCCTGGGGGCAGCAGTGGGCAACGCCCTGGAAGTACGTGAAGCCATCGACACCCTGCAAGGTGATGGTCCGGCCGATTTCCGGGAGCACTGTTTGACCATTGGGGGTAAAATGGTCGAGTTGGCCGGCAAAGCAGCCAACCTGACCGAAGCGATGGATATGTTGGCCGAATCGCTGGACAACGGCCAGGCCTGGGCAAAATTCGTCGAATGGATCACGGCCCAGGGTGGCGATCAAAGCCAGTTAGAAAATCCAGATAGGCTGCCTACAGCCTCCCTAATCGAAACGGTCAAGGCTCCGCGTGGTGGTTACCTGGTCGCCATCGACGCGGCCGAGGTCGGCCTGACCGGCGTCGAGTTGGGTGGGGGACGACAAAAGAAAGGGGACCCGATCGATTACAGTGTGGGTATTATTTGTCAGGCCAAAATTGGGGCGCAACTGGCAATGGGTGACCCGCTTTTCACCCTCCACGCCAATGATCGGGATAAACTCGAAGCGGCCCGGCAGCGGCTGCTGGCGGCCGTCACCTGGAGCGATACGCCTGTGACCAAGCCGCCCCATACGTTAAAGATTATTGAGTAACCATCATGATATGATGAGAAAGCTGCTAGGTCGCCCGCTCCTGATTGCCAATTTGATTGTATTTGTAGCCCTCATGCTCGGTACGGGTGGCTATATCCTGATTGAAAAATGGTCCTTCCTAGATGCTTTGTACATGACCATCATCACCATGAGCACCATCGGCTACGGGGAGGTGAAGAGCCTATCACCAGCGGGGCGACTGTTTACCATTGGCTTCATCATAATCGGCGTGATCGTCGCTTCTTACGCCATCACCAGCGTAATTGAACTCTTTACCTCTGAAGAATTTTTAGAGCAGAGACGTGACCGCAGGAGACGCAGAGCATTGGCCAAGATCAGTCATCATTGTATTATCTGTGGCTTTGGCCGGCTGGGCCGTAACCTGGCCAAAGAATTGAAAACACGTGGCGCATCTTTCATTGTCATAGACCTGGATCAAGAAACCGTCGAAACCTGCCATCGCCTGGGGCTACCGGCCATTCGGGGCAACGCCGCGGACGAGCGTATCCTGCGCGAAGCGGGCATTGAGCGAGCCGACTCGCTGGTTGCTGCGGCCAAATCCGACGCCGAAAACGTTTTTATTGTGTTGACCGCCAGGAGTATTAATCCCAACTTGCAGATCATCACCCGTTGCGACTTAGAGACTTCCGTGCCAAAACTGGAAAAGGCCGGAGCTAATACGGTCATCTCGCCCTATGCCATCACCGGCCGGCGTATTGCCCAGATACTGACCCATCCCAACGTGACCAGCTTTGTCGACGGGATTCTCGAATTCGGCGATCATCAAATGCGCCTGGAGGAGTTTATTATTGGCGAAAATTCTCCCCTGGCCGGCCTGACGTTGCGAGAGGCCAAATTAAAAGTGGCCATCCTGGCTGTGACCCACCCGGGGCAAACCCTGCTGTCCCATCCCAACGCCGATACCAGACTCCTGCCGGGCGCAGCCATTATCGTCATGGGCGTGGACCGGGAAATTAACAACATGGCCCAACTGGTCAAGGGTTAGTTGCTCTCCACCAGCTATAAATCAGCTAAAGCTGCGGTCAAGTCGGCCCGCAAATCATCCACGTGCTCGATACCGACCGACATTCGGATCAGGGCCGGGTCAACGGCCACTTCAGAATCAACCATTGAAGCGTGGGTCATACCGGCCGGCACCTCAATGAGAGACTCCACTCCTCCCAGGGAGACGGCCAGGGTAAAGAGCCTGGTCTTTTTGACCATCTTTTGGGCAGCCGGTACGCCCCCTTTCAAGATAATAGAAACCATTCCTCCAAAATCACGCATTTGACGGCAGGCCAGGTCGTGCTGGGGGTGATCGGGCAAACCGGGATAGATGACCTGCTCGACCGCTGGCTGCTCGACCAGCCAGTGGGCCAAAGCCATCGCATTCTGGCAGTGGCGCTCCATACGTAGGGGCAGCGTTTTGATGCCCCGCAGCAGTAGCCAGCAATCTTGCGGGCCGAGAATGGCCCCGGCGGTGAACTGTAACAGCTTCAGCTTTTCGTAAATCTCCGTATCGTCGAGCATCACTGCCCCGCCGACGACGTCAGAGTGCCCCCCCAGGTATTTGGAGGCGCTATGTACCACCAAATCAACCCCCAAAGTCAGAGGTTGCTGCAAGTAAGGGCTGGCAAAGGTATTGTCAACGGCCACTAACAGGCGATGGGCATGGGCGATTTCGGCCAGAAGAGCAATATCGATCACTTGTAAGGTAGGATTGGTGGGCGACTCCAGCCAAACCAGCCGGGTATTGGGGCGAATGGCCTGTTGAAAAGCTTGTGGGTTGGTCATATCCACAAAAGTGACCTCAAAACCGGCCGGTCTCAGAACTTTGTCAAACAGCCGGAAGGTCCCCCCGTAAACATTGTCAATGGAAATCACATGGTCACCGGGCTGCATCAGGCGCATCACGGCATCGATGGCCGCCATACCGGAAGCAAAAGCCAGGCTGTAGTTGGCCCCTTCCAGGGCGGCCAGGTCGGCCTCCAGGACTGTCCGGGTTGGATTGCCGGCCCGAGAATAGATGTAGCCTTTGTTCTTATCTCGGCCCACATCAAGCTGAACAAACGTGGAGGTCTGGTAAATCGGTAGGGTTACGGCCCCGGTAGCCGGGTCCGGTTCCTGACCGGCGTGAACGGCCAGGGTTTCGATTTTGTAGGTATTGAGTTCTTTCATATTAACCGGCCTATGAAATGATGGCTCCATTATATCCGAAATATGGGGGTAGTCAACGGGGATGTTTACTCAACCCGTAGCAAGACAAATTTTAGGTAACGAAATTCCGGCAAAACCAGGGGCGAGGGATGATCGGCCGGTTGGCCGTAGATGCCCAGCAAAGTGGCTCGCCTGCTGGCCTTCGAGATACCCGCTTCACACGCGTCCAAAAATGCCTCCAGGCGAACGTGACTGGAACAGGAAGCGGCCGCCAGCAACCCCTCCGGGGCGGTCACGGCGGCGCTGGCGGCGATCAGTTTCTGATAGGCCCGCAGCGCCTTGGGAACTGCCTCCTTAGCGGCAGCAAATGAAGGCGGATCGACGATGACCAAATCCCACCGGTCTGTTTTCTCTTGGGCCGCTGTTTGGAGAAACTTAAAAACATCAGCTTCCACCGTCTTGTGGTTCGCCTGGGGCAGTCCGTTGAGCTGCCAGTGACGGTTGGCCACCTGTAAGGCCGGTCCGGCCAAATCGACGGTGGTTACCTGGCTGGCGCCCCCCAGACCGGCATAAACAGAAAAGCCGCCGGTATAACCGAAGAGATTGAGCACGCGCCGACCGGCCGCCAGTGGCCTGATCCGCTGCCGATTGTCCCGTTGATCGAGAAAGAAGCCGGTTTTTTGCCCCCGGATGATGTCTGCGGTAAAGCGGATACTATTTTCAACGAAGGGAACGGACGCAGCGGGCGGCTGGCCGACCAGGGTTTGCCCACCGGGGCCAGCCTCAGCCCCCTGGCGAGCCTGGTATCGCTGATAGACGCAGTGCAGCGACAGGGCCTGAACCAGCCATTGAGCCAGGTCACGGGCATGCCAGAATCCACTCGGCCCGGGGCCATCGAGTTGCAGCACGGCCGTATCCCCATACACATCGCAGATGAGGCCGGGTAGCCCATCCCCCTCCCCGTTCAAAAGACGAAAGCCGGTCGTCGTGTCGTCGAAAAGGGTGCGCCGCAGGGCCAGCGCCCGCTCCAGCCTTTTTTGCGCCCACTGATCATCAAGCGTCTCCCCTGGCGTTACCGTACAAACCCGAAAGGCCAGCGGACTGCGGGCATCGTAAAAGCCCCGGGCAATCTCTCGTCCTTTTTTGTTATCAAGCAAGAGCGCATGCGTACCAGCCGGGGCAGTGGGACGCTGCCGCAGGGCCTCAGCAAAAACCCATGGATGTCCCCGCTTCAACGAGCGGACCAGATCTCGACCCAATCTGAGTTTAATCAAAGGACCCTGGGCAGGGTGAATCAACGGCATGATTGGCAACCAGTATCTATGGATCCAAATTTACCTGGCCTGGACGCGTGAGCCTGCGTTATACTGAGTTGAGTTATACGGAGTTGGCGGCTGATTTAGTGTCTTGGATGGCCCCCCCCAACCCCCCAGCGGGGGGAGCGATGCCCAGATTCCCCCCCTTTGGGGGGGTAGGGGGGCGGCTTAGAACCTATCAATTACCATCAAGCCGCATATATTTAAGCTACTCCGTATAACCTGCGCACCTACTCGCACTGTAGGTGTTGACAAATCCAGGCCAAAACGGGGATTTAGCAATCTTCTTAGAGCAAAAATTGGATCGACTGAGTATAGCACGCTCGCTTATCTCTGACAATCAACCCCTCCCCTCCTTGAAATCAGGGTTCTACTTTTGATTTATACACTTTTTCGTGTATAATAATTAACGGTTAGTTTTCAATTTTCCTTAACAAAGTGGCATAGTAAGATGACCATCCCTAAAACGGGATTGTAATTTCTGATCCAGATATGCTATACTGGCAAGTATAGAATTTATCTTTGTTGCCATATAGTTAATCTGTAGAGGAGCCCACTTTGTTATCAGATTTAACCGTTGAAGCTTTTTTGGTTTTACGAGATACTTTCTTTGACGAAACAGGGGCACCCAAACCATTCTCTCTCCGCGAAAAAAGAAACACTCAAGATGATCCTCTAGACGAATATATCGTCTCAATTCTAACCAACAGACTGGCTAATGCCTGTTGCCAAAAATCACCAGGTCCCTTGATTAGTCCTGATCTGGTAATTTATCGTCAAGATATATGTGAAGCTACTTCGCCTGAGTTGCTCAAGGATGATCTATCTCGCATGGTGGCCATTGAAGTTAAAAAACTCCAACGGACAACCAGTGGACGGATAGCCAGAGCTACTGGCCTGGACTACAACACAACGCCGCCCTGTGGTACGATACGCATTTATGACAAAAACGACCAGCCTTTGGATATCAGAGGGTTCTATCTTTTTGTTTGTCAGGAAGCAACAGAAGATGGGAATTTTTTTCTGAGCGCTCTCACCTTATGCGATGGAAATATTCTAAACGAGGATTTTGATTTCTACTTGAGCATTACCAGTCAACGTCAGAAAGAAGTAGGGCTCGGGACTTATGGTGATGGTGCTAATAGAAATAGACCTATGCTGATATTTTCCAATCCTCTTGGGATAACCGAATTAGACCACAGTTCCAGCTTGGTTAGTAAAGTTGATTTATCAGGCATAGATATTAGAGTCAGCCTGACCTATCGTCTCAGTCGTAGTACACCCAATGAAAGCCTGAAACACTTCTTTGTCTATCGAAAGACTGAAGATGTTTCGCTCGACTGGAAAGTTCAGGACCTGGCAGACCCTTTTCCTCAACCAGCTAGCCGAGTAAGTACCACTCAAGCTAGAGGAAAATTTAGGTTACCCATCAAACTCACTGAAGTAAAGCAGGAATAATGTTTATGGTACAGAAAATTCTGGCTCCGATTGCTGAGGGAGAAAAAGCAATTGAGAATGGCTTTCCGACTGGGTTTGTCAGTCAACTGGCTGAACACGAGTCTTGGCGCAAAGAAATTTATCGTCCGATCTATTATATCCACAAATGGTGGGCTAGACGTTTGGGCTCCGTCTTTCGGGCGATGATTATTGCCAGTTGTGTGGACACAGAACAAGATGTGGCTCAATTATTTTATGAGCCAATCCAATTCCCAGAAGTGGTTATTTTTGATCCTTTCATGGGAAGTGGCACGACAATTGGAGAGGCGGTTAAACTCGGTTGCCAGGTAATCGGTCGAGATATCAACCCAGTATCTCTAATAATGGTCAAAGCGGCACTACAGAGCTATTCAGAACAAGAAGTGAGAGACACTTTCTATCAACTTGACCAAACAGCCGGGGAGAAAATACGTACATTTTACACGACCACCTTACCCAGTGGAGAAAAAGCCGCCATACTTTACTACTTTTGGGTCAAGACAGTTCCCTGCCCTCTCTGTAATCATCAAATCGAACTCTTTAAACACAGGGTTTTTTCCAAGAACGCTACGCCTAAGAAATATCCCCAGGCCAAAGCCATTTGTCCAGCGTGTCAGACCATCAACCAGGTTAGATATAATGATACTGAAACAACCTGTCATATTTGCACAACAACCTACAATCCACAGGCTGGAGTAATTCGCGGCAAAAAAGTTAAGTGTCCATCTTGTAAAACAAATTTCAATCTTATCAATGCAGTTCGGCGTTTAGATAGACCATTACAGCACAAAATGTATGCCAAAATGGTGCTTCACCAGGATGGTCAAAAGTCTTACCTACCTATAGATGATAACGATGAAGAGTTATATCGGCTGGCTGAAGAAATGCTCCCCAATCTTTGGGAGCACATCCCCCAAGTTCAGATTGAACCGGGATACAACACCAATCAAGTGCTTAATTACAATTACACAAACTGGCATCAAATGTTCAATGCCCGGCAACTCGTCTCGTTAGCAATTCTAGCCGCCGAAATCCGCAAAATAGAAAAACCAGAACTGAGAACATTATTCGCCTGCCTGTTCTCAGGTATGCTCGAATTCAACAATATGTTTGCCTCCTTTAAAGGGGAAGGCACAGGCGCAGTTCGCCATATGTTTTCTCATCATATTCTAAAGCCTGAGTATATGCCTTTGGAAGCAAACGTTTGGGGAACACCAAAATCTTCTGGTTCTTTTTCCACCCTCTTTCAAAGTAGGATACTTCGGGCATTGGAGTACAAAGCCAATGCCTTTGAATTAAAAGTTTCCCAGGTTAACGGCAAGCTTAAAAGTCAAAAGATATTTGACCTAAACCAACCTATTAATCGGGTGGTGGCATCTGATTATCACACTTTCCTGGCTGGCGACGGTGTTTATTTATCCGCAGGCGACTCATCGAATACGGATTTAGCTAATGAGTCTGTAGATTTGATTATCACTGATCCTCCCTTCTTTGACAATGTCCACTATTCACAGCTTGCTGACTTCTTTTATGTCTGGCTCAGGCAAATGCTGGGGCAAGATGACATAATGGCCCAACCAACGTCTCGTTCTCCCAATGAGGTTCAACATACGGATGCTGCAACCTTTGCCAATAGATTAACTGCTGTATTTACAGAATGTCATAGAGTACTCAAGCAGAATGGGTTACTAGTCTTCACCTATCATCATTCACGTCTGGATGGATGGTCAGCTCTCTACCGATCAATTCGTGAAGCTGGTTTTTTTGTCACTCACACCCATCCTGTTAAAGCTGAAATGTCCGTTTCAGTGCCTATTCAACAGGCAAAAGTACCTATCAACTTTGACCTTATTGTCATCTGTCGCAAAGTCACCCCCGAATGTTCATATTCTGACCACGATAATATCTCTCTTCTGCCAATTTGTTTAACGGAAGCCCAACAAGCCATCAGGACGTTGCAAAATGCCTCGATGAAAGTCTCCCTAGGCGATGTCAAAATTATCCTGATGGGCTGTGTTCTGTCAAAGCTTTCAAAAATCGGCAACTTATCTCAAGAGATTGTGATGCTTTATGAAACTGAGCATGAAGTCGACTCACTTGCTCAAGAGCTGATGAAGCAGGTAGGATAGTAACAGATTTAAGCCCCATATAATGAATTTCTAATACTTTTGTGGTATATTTTCATGAAACACACCCAAAAGAATTTGTGTAAAGGAGACTGTTTACATGTTTTTCTTTGACCCGGTTTTCTTAATTTTTATGATCCCGGCCATCATTTTGGGCGCTATCGCCCAATCGGCGGTCAAAAGTAGATTCAACAAATATTCTCAAGTGAGAACGTTCCGTGGTTTAACGGGAGCCAAGGTTGCTCGTCAGATCTTAGATATCAACGGCTTACATAACGTTGCCGTTGAAGAAACACAGGGCTTCCTGAGCGATCACTACGATCCCCGCAGCCGCACCCTGCGCCTCTCGCCAGAGGTGGCCCGGATGCCTTCGGTGGCTGCGGTGGGGATTGCGGCGCACGAAGCCGGACACGCCCTGCAACACGCTAAAGGTTATGTACCGCTGCAACTACGGAGTTTCATGGTGCCGGCCGTCCAGTTCGGCAGCCAACTGGCCCCGTGGATTATCTTAAGTGGGATTATGTTGGAATTAGCTTTTCGATTGAGTAGCCTGGGGATGCTTTTAGCCTGGTTTGGCGTCGGCTTATACGCCTTAATAGCAATCTTCTCCATTGTCACCTTACCGGTCGAACTGGATGCCAGTGCCCGGGCTAAAAGGTTACTCTACCAGAGCAACATCGTTGATAAGCAAGAACTGGCCGGCGTGAGCAGTATCCTCAACGCGGCCGCCTGGACTTATGTGGTCGCTGCCCTGGCCGCCATTCTGCAACTGCTCTACTGGATTGTCAGGCTGACCGCCCGGCGTGATTAAGCCACGGCCCAACAGACTATGAGACATCGGTTCTAATTTAAGTTTAATTATCTTATGCTACAAATATAGCACATATGTAGGATAAGTTGCTACATCGATTTACGATTTCAGATTGCCGATTTACGATTGAAATCACTGCCAGAGCTAATCGTAAATCCAAAACCCACAGGGCCAGTGTCGTAAATCGTAAATTGGTCTCTAGCAAAATTGTTTAC